>CP064972.1:362500-725000 GCA_016699405.1 Holophagales bacterium
CTCCGTGTCGCCGGTCATCGGGTCGATGGGGAGGCGTCGCAGGAAGCGCACGCGACGATCGACCTGGCCGACCACGTCCACGCCCTCGACCAGCACGTCGAGGTCCTTCGGGTAGCCGTCGGTGCCGAGCTCGATGGGAATCAGCCCGGCGTCGCTGTAGCGCTTGAACTCGTCGATCGCGGCACGCATCTCGCGCAGGTCGGCCCGCAGCTCCATCTCCTTGCTCCGCTTGACGGTGAACTTGACCACCGGCATCGTGATGCCGGCGAGCACCGCCAGCGTGGCACAGACCACCACCAGCTCGACGAGGGTGTAGCCGCGGGTACGCCGCGGACGGCGGCGGTCGGCCATCCTCGCCTCAGGCCGCGACGACGGCCGGGGCCGGCGGCGCCAGCGCCGCCATCCCTGGCGGCTCCTCGACGTTAGGAACGCCGACCCCCGGTTGCGGCGTGTCCTGGGGTGGCGGCGGGGTCGGCTTCGCCGCCGGGCGGAAGGCGTCGCTCGGCGCCGCTCCGGGAGCCAGCTCGAGTCCGCCGGGGGGCGTCTGCGGCTGTGCGGGGGTCTCGCCCTGCTGCAGCCCGCGGGGGAGCCGCTGCAGGCGCTCGCGGATCTTCTCCTGGATCTCCTCCGGCGTCGCGCCCGACTCCTCCTCGAACGGACCGCTCTCCACCTCCGACTCGATGCGCGGGCTGCCGCCGCGGAAGGTGATGTTCTGCTCGGTGCCGACCCAGACCGGCAGCAGATCGTCCTCGCTGATGTTCGGCGTGCGGATGATGTGCGGCGTCAGCGTCAGCAGCACGTCGGTTCGCGTCGTGTCGGTCGAGGTCTTCCCGAAGAGGCGACCGATGATCGGAATGTCGGAGAGGCCCGGCAGGCCGCTGTCGGAGTGCGACTCGTCGGTACGGATCAGACCGGCGAGGAAGTTCGTCTCGCCATCCTTCAGACGGATGGTCGACTCGATGTTGCGCGTGCCGATGACCGGCTGGCGCTGCCCCCCCGACCCGGCGACGTAGCTGGTGATCTGCGACACCTCGATCTTCAGCTTGAGGGTCACTTCCTTGTTGTGATGCACGCGCGGCTCGATCTCGATGCGGATGCCGACGTCCTGGTACTGGAACGAGGTGATCGGCACGATGGTGCCGCCGCCCACGGTCTGCGAGGTGTTGAACGAGGTCACCGGAATCGGCACCTTGTCGCCGATGTGCAGGCTGGCCTTCTCCCCCTCCGAGATGCGCACCTGCGGCTTGGCGAGCAGCTGGCCGTCGCTGTTCGTCTTGACGAAGTCGTAGATGATCGACGGAATCGTCAGCGACCAGCTGTTCTGGGTCAGGTTCTGCAGGTCGGAGAAACGGATCGGCGTGTCCTCGCCGCCGAGGTCGAGCGACTGGCCGATCTGGTAGCTCGACAGCGACGCACCCAGCTCGAGCAGCCGGCTGGTGTTGACCTGCAGCAGCTCGACGTCGACCACCACCTCCGCCTTCGACTTGTCGACCCCCTCGACGATGCGCTGGGCGACCTTCACCTTGTCGGCGGTGTCGCGGATGGTGAAGGCGTTGAGCGCCTCGATCGGCGAGACGTTCTTCGAACCGATCAGGCTGCGCAGCAGGTTGACGACGTCCTTCACCTCGGCGTTGGAGAGGAAGAAGGTCTGGATCACCTGGTCTTCGTAGTTGCGCCGGTTCTGCGGGTTGTCGGCGGCGATGATGATCGAGTGCTCGTCGACCACCTTGTAGAACTGGCCCGAAGCGCGCATCAGGATCTCCAGGGCGTCCACCGCCGTGACGTCCTTGAGCTCGATGGCGAGGTTCTGGTCGCGCAGGTTCGGGTCGAAGAGGATGTTGATGCCGAACGCCTTGCCGAGCGCCTTGTAGATGTCGAAGAGCGACACCGGCTTGGGGAAGTCGAGCGAGATCGGCTCCTTGGAGCGCGGGTTGAGGACCGGCGGCTGGGCCTGAGCGCCGCGTGTCTTCGTCTTCATCTCGTCGAGCGTCAGGGGCAGCGGGCTGTCGCGCCGCGCCGAGGCAAGGCGATTGCGGACCTTCTCCAGCTCCACCGCCGCGTACTGGTTCGTCGGGTCGAGCTGTGCGGCCTGCTGGTACTCCACCAGCGCACGGTCGAGCACCTGAGCCTCGTGGAAGCGCTTGCCGCGCTCGAAGTGCATCTGCGAGGCCTTGATCTTGGCGCGCAGCAGCGCGGCCTTGTAGCGCGCGTTGTCGGGCTCCTGGTTGACCAGCTCGAGGTAGCGCAGCACGGCCGCGTCCCAGTCCTCCCGCTGCTCGGCCTGTTCGGCCCGACGCAGGGTCTGGAAACCGCTGCAGGCCGTCCCGAGCGACAACACCGCCAGCAGCAGCAGGGCCACTCCCGTCCGTTGGATCTTCATGCGCGACGCCCCCTCTCCTTCCCCTCCGGCCCTAACCGCCGATGCCGACGCGCTGCGCGGGCACCTGGGGGAAGCCGACGAACTTGAGCGAGACCGACTCGAGACCGATCTCGTCGAGGATGAACTTGCCTCGCAGGACCTCGCCGCGACGGGCGTTGAGGATCTCCTGCTTGGTTTTGTCGCTGAACACAGCGACCCGCCGGCCCGGCGGCCCGAAACTGCCGAGGTAGGTCAGGTCGAAGGCAGGCGGGCGAGGCTTGGCCTCCTCGATCGCACGCTGCCGCTGCCGCTGCTCGGCGACCTGTCGCGCCTCCTCCATCGCCGCGAGCTCGGCGGCCGTCGGCGGAGGGGGTGGCGGCGGGGTCGGCGCCGCGCCGAAGCGGAACGGATCCCGACCGACCCGGAACTCGCTCGGCTCGACATCGAGATCCTTCAGGCGCAGCTCGACCACCTCGGCGACCTCGAGGCCGCTCTTGCCGGCCACCACCGGCTGGCGACCGCCCCGTCCCTGCGCGGGCGGACGCGTTTCGAGCAGCGGCGCCGGCGGCGCTTCGGGAACCAGGGCGGGCAGCCACCGGTAGAGCGCCAGCGACAACGCCACCGCCAGCAGCACGAAGAGCAGTTGTTGCCGTCGGGCCGGGGTCACGACGACGGCCTCCCGGCCGCCTCCTGGGCGGAGAACAGGGTGGACAGCTCGAGCTCGGCCCGCAGGTCGCCCCCGAGTCGCACCTCGCCGACCTGGATCCGCTCGAGCACCAGGAAGGAAGGTGTCATCTCGATCAGGTAGACGAGCTGCCGCAGGGCCGGATAGCTCCCTTCGACGGAGAAGCGGAACGAGCGACGGGAGAGACCGTAGTCGGCGATCATCTCCTGGGGATAGCTGATCGCGCGGATCTCGAGGCCCGATCGCGACGCCAACTGCTTGACCTCGGCGATGCTCGCGGTCAGACGCTGATCCGGCGTGGCGAACCAGTCGCGGTAGAGCTGCTCGCGGCGCTCGTCGTTGCCTCGCACCTCGCCGAGGCGCGTCGAGAGCTCGCCGGCCTGCCGCTCGAGCCGCTCGGCCTGCTGTGCCGTCTCCCGGTAGCGGGCCTCGAATCCTTCCACCCGCGTGGCCAACAGCCCTCGATGGAAGGCGAAGAGCGCGGCGTTCGCCGCCAGGAAGACCAACGCGGGGACCCAGAGGGAGGCCCGCGACAGCCAGATCTCGCCCCGGGTCCTCATCGCAGCCTCCGCGTCGCCGACGCCGCCGGACCGAGCGGCAGCGGCACCTGGCCGCGCCGGGGCGCGCTCGGCGCACCCCCGGCGACCGGGAGGTTGGCGGCCGGTGCCTCACCCCACCCGCCGACGGCGCCGCTCTCGACCGCGGTCGAGACCCGCGGCGCCCAGCGGGCGCTCGACGGCTCGGGCTCGGCGCCGGAGGCCTGTCCCGGGACCGGAGCATTCTCCGGCACCGCAACCTCGCCGATCGTCGCGGGCGCGGCGCCCGCCCCGCCCACCGGAGCGAGCGGCACGGCCCGCGCTCCACCGGCCGGCGGCGCGATCGACCCGCCGGGGCGTGCGGGCTCGGGCTCGCGCCCCGCCGCCGGCAGCGTGGCGATGTCGGACCTTGCCGCCGCAGCGCCTGCCGTGGTGGGCCGTGAGGAAACCTTCTCGCCGGCGGGAGCCGCGAGTGGCCGATAGTCGACCCGGAGCTCGAACTGGATCGGCTGGCCGGCCGGCACCGATTCGCGCTGCAGGTCAGGCGAGGCGAAGGCCGGATGCGCGAAGAGCGCGTCGACGAAGTCGAGCAGCGCCTCGTCACTCTCGGCGTAGCCGGTGAGCCCCAGGGAGATCCAGCCGCTGGCCGCCGCCCCGCGCACCGGCCCCCGGCGCTGCGCCGGCGAGGCGAGCGTCGGGACGATCTGGACCAATCGGACCTGGCGCGGCAGGACTTCGCCGAGGCGCTGGAAGAGCGCGGTCCAGGAGAGGGTCCGCCGGTCGATCTCGCGGTTGAGGAAGCCGCTGCGTTCGTTCTCGGCGACGAGGTCGATGCCTCGCAGCTCGGTCTGCAGCGCGGCGATTCTCTGCTGCCCGGCGACGGCGCGAGCCTCCATCTCGGCCAGCGCGTGCCGGCGCTCGCCGAGGGTGTTCGAGAGGCGCCAGATCTCCGCCCCGTTCCACAGCGCGAGCGCTCCCCCGGCGAGCCAGAGGACGACCGCCAACCGGGTGATCGGACGGCTGTTGACGAACGGGCGGCGCGCGAGGTTCAGGCTCACTCCACCTCCTCGCAGGCGGCCCCGAGCAGCGGCGCGAGCTCGACCCAGTTCGACCCTTCGCGCAGCCCGGCGATCGGCAGCAGCCCGGCGCGCAGGGGAACCGGCTCGGCATCGAGCCCTTCCGTCACCGCGTCGCACCAGGCCGTTTCCTGGGATCGGTCCGCCGCCACGACGACGCGACCGAGCGGCAGGTCGCCGAGCCGCTCCTCGACGAACGCACGGGTGAGGCGAAGCTCACGGACGAGCATCTCCGCCCGGGTCGCCTCGTCCCAGTCGACCGGCACCGCTTTCTGCCGGAAGAGCACCGGCGAGCCGCCCTGCCATCCCACCAACGAGAAACCCTCCGCTTGGGCCGAGAGCAGCAGCAGATCGCGCTCCCCGTCCGCCATCCCGGCAAGGAGCGCCGCGCTGGCGGCGAGACTGCGGTTGGTGATCCGCCCCAGATGCACGCCGTGCCGCTCGAAAGCCTCCTCGAAACGGGCCAGGCCCGCCTCGGCCGCGAAGCCTACCAGGGCCCGCACCGGCTCTTGCGGCGAGGCGAGGGGGGGGACTTCGACCGCCGTGATCCGGAGCTCGTCGACACGAAACGGCACCAAGCGCTTGAGCTTGAAGCGCAGGACCTCGTCGCGCTCGCCGGGATCGCGCGGCAGCTCGCCGAGCTCGAGAAACGCGAGCCGCAGCCAGTCGTCGGGCAACACCAGCGAGGCCTGTTTGACGCCGCCCGACACGCGCTCGAGCAACTCGCCGACACGCTCGGCCATCTGCGCCACCTCGCGCGGGGCGAAGCCCGGGTGGACCGGCGCCCAGAGGCTCCCGTCGAGCGCCACGGCGTGCTCCTCCCGCAACTGGTGGACACGCCCCTCGCGCCCGAAGCCGGCATAGCGCAGCCGCCCGGGCTCGACCCCGAAGACGTGGGGCGGCGCCGGGCGCGGCTCGAGGCCGAGCAGTCTCTCAATCCACAAAGGTGACCTTGTTGATCTCACGGAGCGTCGTGACCCCTTGCAGTGCCTTCTCCAGCGCCGACTCGCGGAGGAACCGCATCCCCTCCTCCTTGGCGGCGCGCTTGATCTCCGAGGCCGGCCGGCGCTCGAGAATCAGCTCGCGGATGCGATCCGACAGGTCGAGCAGCTCGGAGACCGCCAGGCGGCCGAGGAACCCGGTGCCGTTGCACTCGAGGCATCCGGCCCCTTCGTAGAACACCTGATCGGCATAGAGCGTCGGCGAGAGACCGGACTCCTCGAGCGTCTGTTTCGAGACCCGCGCCGGCCGCCGGCAGTGCGGGCAGATCCGGCGCACCAGGCGCTGGGCGAGCACGCAGTTGAGCGCCGACACGAAATTGTAGAGGTCCACCTTCATGTTGAGGAAGCGCCCCAGCACGTCCACCACGTTGTTGGCGTGGACGGTGGTGAACACCAGGTGGCCGGTCAGGGCCGACTGGATGGCGATCTGCGCCGTTTCCTCGTCACGAATCTCGCCCACCATGATCTTGTCCGGGTCGTGCCGCAGGATCGAGCGCAGGCCGCGGGCGAAGGTCAGCCCCTTCTTCTCGTTGACCGGGATCTGGGTGATCCCCCTGAGCTGGTACTCGACCGGATCCTCGATGGTGATGATCTTGTCCTCGGGCGACTGGATCTCGGCGAGGCAGGCGTAGAGCGTGGTCGTCTTGCCCGAGCCGGTCGGGCCGGTGACCAGCACCATGCCGTAGGGCTCGCGGATGAACTTGCGCACCTTCTTCATCGTCTCCTCGTCGAAACCGAGGATGTCGAGGCGCAGGTTCTTGAACTCCTTGTTCATCGACTCCTTGTCGAGGATGCGGATGACGCAGTCCTCGCCGTGCACCGACGGCATGATCGAGACGCGGAAGTCGATGGTGCGACCCTTCAGACGCAGCTTGAACCGTCCGTCCTGCGGCACCCGCTTCTCGGCGATGTCGAGCTCGGACATCACCTTGATGCGGCTGATGATCGTCTGGTGGTGCCGCTTGTCGATCGGGTCCATCGCCTGGTAGAGGACGCCGTCGATGCGGTACTTGATCACCACCTCGTGGTCGCCGCTCTCGATATGGATGTCCGAGGCGCGGCGCTGGATGGCGTTGAAGAGCGTCGAGTCGATCAGCTTGATGATCGGCGAGGCGTCGGCGGTGATGCGGTCGATCGACAGGACCTCGCCGCCCTCCTCGTCCTCCTGGACGAGCTGGATGCGGAAATCCTCGGTGGCCTCCTCGAGCACCCGCTGCGAGCTCTCCGCCTTCTGCAGCACGTCGTCGATCGCCGGTGCCGCCGCCACCTCCGCTTCGACCGGCTGGCCGACCAGCAGCTCGAGCTCGTCGAGGCGGGTGACGTCCGACGGGTCCTTCATCGCCACCCGCAGCCGGCCGGCGAGCTGCTCGAGCGGCACGAAGCCGTAACGCAGCATCAGGTCGAACGGCAGCGAATGGAAGAGGGCGCTGTCGATGCGGACGCGCGCCAGGTCGACGAACGGCAGCCGCAGCCGGTTCGCCAGGTCCTCGGCCCGCTGGCGCTCGTTGGCCAGCAGGGCGCGCTGGGCCTCGCGCGCCGACTCCGGCGCCTGACGCGCACTGTCCACGCTCATGCTCGCCCCCTCCACCCGGTCGATGCTCTCACTTGATCTGCCCCAGGATCTCGAACATCGGAAGATAGACCGAGACCAGCAGCAACGCCACGATCACTCCCATGAAGACGAGCATCAGCGGCTCGATCAGCGAGAGGATGCGCTGCATCCGCGTCTCGACCTCGTCGTCGAGGAAGTCTGCCACGTTGCTGAGCATGGCATCGAGAGCCCCGGTCGCCTCGCCCACCTTGACCATGTCGATCGACATGTCGGTGAAGATCGTGGTGTCCTCGAGCGCCGCGTAGAACGGCCGCCCCTCCCGCACCTGCTGCACCGCCGGCTTGACCTTGGCCCGCACCCAGAGGTTGCCGATCGCCGCGTTGGCGATCTCGAGCGACGGGACGAGCGGCATGCCGCCGGCGAGCAGCGTGGCGAGCGAACGACAGAACTCCGCCAGGGCGAAACGATGGAAGACCGGACCGAGGAACGGCAGCCGCAGTCGAATGCGGTCCGCCGTGACCCGGCCCTCGGGGGTGCGCAGCCAGCGCCGCGCGGCGACGACGGCCGCGGCGACGCCGAGAGCGAGCCAGAGGAGGTTCTGGCGCAGGAAGACCGAGAAGCCGATGGTCATCCGGGTGAGCAGCGGCAGCCGAACGTCCATCGACTCGTAGAAGATGGTGAATCGCGGCAGGACGAAGATGGCCATGACGAAGATCAGCGCCACCGAGAGCCCGACCAGCACCGCCGGGTAGACCAGGGCCGAGACGACGCGCTTGCGCGCCGCGAGCACGAGCTGCAAGTAGCGCACGAAGCGCCGCAGGACCTGCTCGAGCTCGCCGGTGCGCTCACCGGCCTTGAGCGTCGAGGCGTAGAGCGGCGGGAAGACGTCGCCGAACGAGGCGAAGGCGTCCGAGAGCTCGACGCCGGACTTGACCTTGTCGCGCACCTCGGTGAGGACGCCGCGGAACTCCGCGTCCTTGAGCCGCTCGAGCATCAGGTCGAGCGCCTGCATCAGCGGCAGCCCGGCCCGCAGCAGCGCCGCCAGCTCCTGGTTGAAGACCATCAACGACTGGGAGGAGATGCGGCGGCGGCGCGGCGCACCGCCGCGCCAGGGCAGCCTCAGGCCGAGACGCTTCTCGACCGAGAAGACCTGCAGCCCGCGCCGCTCGAGCTCGTGGCGCAGGAGCGCTTCGTCGCGTGCCTCATGGGTCTCGCGCACCACCCGGCCGTCGGCGGTGCCCACCCGGCAGACGAACTGCACCCTTAGCTCCCCTCGGCCGGCTCGTAGGACATCACGACGAGCAGCGCGGACTGGCTCCCTTCGTCGCGCGTCAGGCCGAGGATGAATGGCTGGGCGAGCGGCAGATTGACGGAGGTGTGGATCAGCTCGCGCGGCTCTGCCGTGCCCTCGCGCAAGACCCGGAAGCCGTGGAGCTTGAGACGCTGCCCGGGCACCACGGTGCCGAGCCGGAACTCCACCCGGTAGCCGTTGCGGAATTCGTACCCGACCTGGTCGCCCTCGCGAGCCTCGAGCCGGGTCTCCGACAGCAGGCTGTAGGAGTCGAAGCTCAGCAACCGGCGCAGGCGCTCGGCGAGGTCGCCTTCGAGCTCCTGCAGCACGGGGCTCACCAACGCCGGCCCGCTGGGAACTCCCGGCACGCCGACGCCCATCGAGCGTCGCCCGGCCAGGACCAGTTGCAGCCGCAGGCGAACCGGCGCCGCCGGGTGATCGAAGCTGCGCAGGAGCGGGACGATGCGCGAGAGCACCGGGAGACTGTCGTGAATCACCAGCGTCCGCCCGTCGCTCTCGAGCTCCATCCGGCCGCTCGGCGACAGCAGCGGTCGGACCAGGGCCATCGCGTCCTCCGCCGACTGATGGCGGAGCGCGAAGCTGTAGGACGAGACCACCGCCGCGCGCCCCGGGGCGGTCCGTCCGTTCTGCGCGCCGAGCGCGGTGGCGCCGAGCGCCAGCAGCAGACCGCAGGAGCCCAGGAGGGAGCCGAGACCGCGCGAGGTCAGACCGGTGCCGTGCATCGTCAGGTTCGCCGAGGGGACGGAGGCGTCACACGTTGAGGTTGGCGTCGACCACCATGACCACCGCCACCCCGTCGGAGCTCAGCTCGTAGACCCGCGCCTGCTCCGAGTCGACCTCGTCGATCAGCGGCTGCACCGGCAGGCTGGCCGACACGGCCGCCCACGCTTCGCGGTCCGCCGAGACAGCCCCCTCCGGCACACGCGTCGGCTGGACCGTCAGCACCGCGGCGACGAGCGCCGCAGCCGCCGCCACGCGGACGGCGAGGGCCCGGCGCCCGCCGCTCTGCCGACCCACGCGGCCGGCGCGGATCAGCGCCGCCACGCCCTGCTGCATCGAAGCGACCTCGGCGTCGCTCACCGCCGGCGTGGTCAGCCGCTGGAAGAGCAGCAACGGATCGACGGCGAGCGCGGCGCGGCGGCAGGAGGCGCAGCTGTTCAGATGCGAGCGCACCTCGCTCCATCCCGGCGGATCATCGAACGGATCGCGCCCCCGCGCCGCCACCGCCGCTCGCCAGTCGGGACAGCTCACGCGCCACCTCCGGAGGTCGGTTGCCGGCCTTCGGCGTACTCCGGGTACCGTTTGACGAGCTCACGGCGCAGGACCTTGCGCGCATTGAACAGGTGGTTGCGCACCGTCGACTCCTCGCAGCCGGCGATCTCCGCCACCTCCTGCGACGAGAGTCCGTCGACCTCGCGCAGCAGGAAGACGGTGCGCTGCTTTTCGGGAAGCTCGGCGGCGAGCTCGCGGAAGATCGCGTCGACCTCGTTCTCTTCGAGGCTCGCCAGGTCGTGCAGGGCGCGCGTCTCGGCCCGCCGCATGAGGTGCAGGCGGAACGGCTCGTTGCCGCGTTCGCGGCTCTTGCGCGAGCGCCAATGGTCGATCGCCAGGTTGGTGGCGATGCGGTAGATCCAGGTGTTGGGGCTCCAGCGCTCGTCGAAGCGGCGGCGGTTCTCCCACAGCTTGAGGAAGGTGACCTGGACGACGTCGCGGGCCTCCTCCTCGTCGCCGAGCAGCCGGGCGACCAGGGCGACGAGCGGCCGCGTCTTGCGAGCGATCAACTCCTCGAGCGCCCGCTCGTCGTCCTTCGCCAACGAGGCGAGCAGATCCCGGTCGGTCGCCTCGGCGAGGCGAACGCGGTGCTGGCTGGCGGAAAAGGCGAGTTGGGGCCTCATGCGTCTCTCGGAGCTTATACGCGCGACCGGCGGGCGGCGTCCATGACCGCTCGTCGGGGTCGTCCGGCCTGGAGAAGCCCCGCTGCCTCCCTGCTGCCCCGGGGGTGGGCGATTATACTCGCCGCTCCCGCCATGTGGCTTCTCTACCAGGCGCTGGTCCTCGTCCTCCTCCTCCTCGTCGGTCCGGTCCTGCTGGCGCGACGGGGGCGCCACTACCTGCCGGCGGTGCGGGCGCGGTTCGCCCGGCGCCTGCCGGAAGGCCCGCGGGGCGCGATCTGGATCCACGCGGTGTCGGTCGGCGAGGTCGGCGTGGCTGCCACCCTGATTCGCGCCCTGCCGCCGGAGCTCCCACTGCTCGTCACGACGGTGACCTCGACCGGCCAGGAGCGCGCCCAGGCCCAGCTCGGCCGTCGCGCCGGTATCGGGTACCTGCCGTTCGAGCTCGGGGGACCCGTCCGGCGCTTCTTCTCCCGACTCGCCCCGACGGCCCTGGTGCTCACCGAAGGCGACCTCTGGCCGCTCGTTCTGCGCGAAGCCCGCCGGCGGGCGTTGCCGATCGTCGTGGTCAACGGCCGGGTGAGCGACCGGAGCTTCGCCCGCCTCCGCCGTCTCCGCCCGCTGCTCGGTCCGCTGCTCGACCCGGTCGACGCCTTCGGCATGCAGACCGCCGCCGACTGCGACCGGCTATTGGCGCTCGGCGTGCCCGCCACCCGGGTCGAGGTGACCGGCAACCTCAAGTACGAGACGCCCGAGCCGCCGAGTCACCCCGAGCTCGAGGCGCGGCTGCTCGCCCTGGCGGCCGGCCGGACGATCGTCGTCGCCGGCTCGACGATGCCCGGCGAGGAGGAGGCGGTGCTCGATGCGCTCGCCATGGCGGACCCGGATGCGGTGATGCTGGTGCTCGCCGCACGCCACCCCGAGCGCTGGGAGGTCGTCGCCGCAGTCGCCGCCTCGCGCTTCCCGGCGACGGTACGGCGGAGCGCCCTTCCCGACACGGGTCGGCCCCCGATCGTCGTCCTCGACAGCCTCGGCGAGCTCGCCGGTCTCTATCGGCTCGCCGGCGCCGCCTTCATCGGCGGCACGCTGGTGCCGCGCGGCGGGCACAATCCGCTCGAAGCGGCCCGCTTCGGCGTCCCGGTCGCCGTCGGCGCGTCGATGGAGAACTTCCGCGAGATCGCCGAGGCGTTCGATCGCGCCGAGGCCTGGTGGCGCGTCGGCGACGGGCGCGAGCTCGGCGAGCTCTGGCGCGCTCTCGGCGCCGATCCAGCTTTCGGCCGCGCCGTCGGCGAACGGGGCCGTCGCCTCGTCGACGAAAACCGCGGGGCACTCGACCGGACGCTCGCGCTGCTCGCCCGGCACCTCCCGCTCGCCGCTCCGGCGCCCACGCCATGAGCGCCCCACCCCTCGCCGCCGCGCCGCGGGCGCCGCGCTCTCCCTGGCAGCGCCTCTACACCGCCGCCCACGCCTGGCGACGGCGACGCGCCGCGACGCGGGCCCGCCGGTTGCCCCGTCCGGTGGTGAGCGTCGGCAACCTTCATTGGGGCGGCACCGGCAAGACGCCGCTCACCGCGGCGCTGGCAGCGCACCTGCGCGACCAGGGGCGCGCCGTCGCCGTGCTCTCGCGCGGCTACCGCGGCTCGACGCGCAAGCCGCTGCTGGTCTCCCGGGGAGACGGTCCGCTCGTCACCGCGGAGCTGGCCGGCGACGAGCCGGTGGCGCTCGCCCTGGCGCTTCCCGGCGTCGCCGTGGCCGTCGGGCGCGACCGGGCCGCTGCCGGCCATTTGGCGCTCGCCACGCTCGAACCGCCGCCCGACCTCTTCCTGCTCGACGACGGCTTCTCCCATGTGCAGCTCGCGCGCGACCTCGATCTGCTGGCGGTTCCCGAAAGCGACCCGTTCGGCGGCGGCCGTCTTCCGCCGTCCGGACGGCTGCGCGAGCCGCTCGCCAGCGCACGGCACGCCCACGCGCTCCTGCTCACCGGAGCGACGGCCTCCCCCGAGGGGGCCCGCGCGGTCGCCGCGGCGCTTGCGCCGTTCGGCTTCGTCGGGCCCGGATTCGCCTGTCCGACGGCGATCGGCCAGCCGCACCGAGCCGAGCACGGAGAGCCCCTCGCCGCGGGGAGCCCGGTCCTCCTCGTCGCCGGCATCGCCCGTCCGGAGCGGTTCCTCGCCGCGGCGACCGCCAGCGGCATGCGCGTCGCCGGAACGCAGCTCTTCGCCGACCACCATGCCTACCCCGAGCCGAGCCTCCGCGCCATCCGGCTCGCTTTCGGTCGCTCCGGCGCGACGATGGTGCTCACCACCGCCAAGGACCAGGTCAAGCTCGGCGATCGCCTCGGCTTGCCGATCGCCGTTCTACCGGTCTCGGCCGCCCCCGAGGCGGCCTTCTGGGCCTGGCTCGACGGTGCGTTGCGACGGATCGCCGGATGAAGAACGCGCCGGTTCGCCATCGCCTCGAGCTCGGCGGCTATCTCGCCGTCAAGGCGCTGCTGCGCGGGCTGCCGCACGCCGGCAGCCGGGCCTGCGGAGCGTCCCTGGGGGGGATCCTCCATCGGCTCGACGCTCGCCACCGGCGTGTCGTCGAGCACAACCTGCGGCTCGCCTTTCCGGCGCTCGACGACGACGACCGCGCCGCGCTCGCCCGGCGTGCCTTCCGCCACACCGGCGCGACCTTTGCCGACGCCATCTCGATTCAGCGCTTCGACCGGGCCGAGCTCTGCCGGCGGGTCGACGTCAGTGGATGGGAGGTGTTGCGCGACGCCGAGGCGATGGGGCGCGGCGTCCTGGTGATGGGCGCCCACCTCGGCAACTGGGAGGTCGTCGCGCTGACCGTCGGCGCCTTGCACGGCCCGCTCCAGGCGGTCGGCCGCCCGGCCGACAATCCGTGGATGGACCGCGAGCTGCAACGCCTGCGGACGCGCTTCGGCAACGTCTCGCTGGCCAAGCACGGCTCGGTGCGCCGGATGCTGCGCGTGCTCAAGGAGGAGGGCCGTGTCGGCATGCTCATCGACCAGCGGGTGAAGCCACACGAGGGGATCGCCGTGCCGTTCTTCGGCACCCCCTGCTGGACGAGCCCGCTGCTCGCCCGCCTCGCGCTGCGCACCGGCGCACCGATCGTGCCGGCATTCGGCGATCACCTGCCGGACGGCCGCTACGCGATGCGGTTCCTGACGCCGCTCGTCCCGGAAGGAAGCGAGAACGACGAGACGGTCCTCGCCCTGACCGAACGCTGCCTCGAGGTCGTCGCCGAGGCCATCCGCCTCCGGCCGGAGAGCTGGTTCTGGCTCCACGAACGCTGGAAGGGGTTCGCGTGAGCGGCCGCACCCTGGTCGTCGTGCCGAACTGGGTCGGCGACTGCGTCATGGCCCAGCCGGTGCTGTCGGCGCTCGCGGCGAGCGGTCGCCCGGTCGTCGTGCTCGCCAAGCGCGGGCTCGTGCCGCTCTTCTCGGTCTTCCCGGATCTCTCCGGGACGCTCGAACGGGTCGCCGACGACGAGGCCACGCTCTCGGCGATCCGCGCTGCCGGCTGCGACGAGGCGGTGGTGCTGCCCAACTCCTTCCGCTCGGCGTATCTGCCCTGGCGCGCCGGCATCCCGCGTCGGCACGGCTACCGCGGCGACTTCCGCGGCGCGCTCCTCGCCCCGGCCACCCGGCGGCCGGCGAAGCGCCCGGTGCGCCCGCAGATCGCCGACTACGCCGAGCTGCTCGCCGCCATGGGCGTCGACGCGCCAGCGACCTGGATCCCGCGGCTCACCCCGAGCGCCGCGCTCGCCGAGCGCGGACGCGAACGGCTCGAGCGAGCTCACCTCGCGCCGCAGGCCGGGCCGCTCGTCGGACTCTTCCCCGGGGCCGAGTTCGGCGCCAGCAAGCGCTGGCCGTGGGAGCGCTTCGCCGCGCTCGCCACCGAGCTGCGGCGGCGCCGACCCGGGATCCAGCAGCTCGTCGTCGCCGGGCCGAAGGAGGTCTGGACGGCGGTGCGCGTGCACGAGGAGAGCGGTCATCTGCATCCGGTGATCGGGCCCGATCTCGATCTCGGCCAGTTGGCCGGCCTGCTCTCGCACCTCGATCTGCTGGTGACGAACGACTCGGGACCGATGCACCTCGCGGCCGCCCTCGGCGTGCCGTGCGTCGCGCTCTTCGGGCCGACCGACCCGCGCCGCACGGCGCCCGCCGGCGAGGGTCATCGTGTGCTCTCGACCGACCGCTGGTGTTCCCCCTGCTTCCGCCGGCGCTGCCCGCTGCTGCACCACCGCTGCCTGCGCGACCTCGGCGTCGACCAGGTGGCGGCGGCGTGCGAGGCGATCCTCGCCGGATAGCCAGACGGACCGGCGAAGCGATCAGTAGGAGAGCAGCTCGCGCGCCGCCGCGACGACGCGGTGGGCATCGGGCAGGAGCTCGATCTCGAGTCGGCGGGCGTAGGGCACCGGGCGGTCGGGGTAGGCGACGCGCCGCACCGGGGCATCGAGGAAGGCGAACGCCGCGTCGGCGATGCGCGCCGCGACCTCGCCGCCGAAGCCGCCGGTGAGCTGGGCCTCGTGGACGACCAGCACGCGACCGGTCTTGCGCACCGAGGCGAGCACCGTCGCCTCGTCGAACGGCACCAGGGTGCGCAGGTCGACGACCTCGGCGCGCACTCCCGACCTGGCCAGCTCCTCCTCGGCGGCGATGCAGGTCCACGTCGACGCGCCGTAGCCGACGAGCGTCAGATCGCGCCCTTCGCGCACGACGCGCGCCGTGCCGAGCGGTTCGATCGTCTCGCCGTCCGGCATCTCCTCGCGCACCCGCCGGTAGAGGAACTTGTGCTCGCAGAAGATCACCGGGTTCGGGTCGCGGATCGCCGCCTTGAGCAGCGCCTTGGCGTCGCGCGCGGTGGCCGGACAGACGACCTTCAGTCCGGCAACGTGGGCGAACCAGGCCTCGGGGTTCTGCGAGTGGAACGGCCCGGCGCCGACGCCGCCCCCGGAGGGCAGGCGCACCACGACTGGACAGGGCACCTGCCAGCGGTAGTAGAGCTTGGCGAGCACGTTGACGATCTGGTTGAAGCCGCAGGTGACGAAGTCGGCGAACTGCATCTCGACCACCGGGCGGAAGCCGAGCATCGCCGCCCCGGCGGCGATCCCCAGCGTGCCGCTCTCGGCGATCGGCGTGTCGAGCACGCGCTCGGGCCAGCGTTGCCAGAGTCCGCGGGTGACGCGGAAGGCGCCTTCGAAACGGCCGATGTCCTGCCCGAGGAGGACCACGGTCGGATCGCGCTCCATCTCTTCGCGCAGGGCCTCGTGGATCGCGTCGACGTAGGTCGTCTTGCTGTCGCTGCGCCTCCCGGGCTCGCGGGCCGGCTCGGGCTCCGTCGCGGTCAGGAGCGGCGCGAAGACCGCCCGATGAGCCGTCTCGCGC
Source organism: Holophagales bacterium (assembly GCA_016699405.1). NCBI lineage: Bacteria > Pseudomonadati > Acidobacteriota > Holophagae > Holophagales > Holophagales bacterium. Next base: position 378,309 of record CP064972.1, read on the forward strand.
TCCGGTTCGCCGGCGCCGAGCGCCGCGTCGAGCGCGCGGTCGATCAGCGTGGCGATACGCCGGTCGATCCCCTCGCGGCGCGCCTCCGGCATCAGCCCGGCAGCCTCGAGCGCGCGCGCGTAGCCGGGGACCGGATCCTCGGCGACGTAGCGGCGATGCTCTTCCTTCGGCACCACCTTGAGCGAGTCGTCACCCTCCGAGTGGCCGCGCATCCGGCCGACCAGCGCTTCGATGAGCGTCGGCCCCCAGCCTTCGCGCGCCCGGGCGAAAGCGCGAGCGTAGGCGGCGGCCATCGCGTCCGGGTCGTTGCCGTCGACGGTCACCGCGGCGACGCCGTAGCCGGGTCCGCGGTCGGACAGCTTCTCGGCGGCGAACTGCATGTAGGCCGGCGTGGAGAAGGCGTAGCGGTTGTTCTCGACCACCAGGACGAGCGGCAGCTTCCAGACCGCCGCCATGTTGAGACCTTCGTGGAAGTCGCCGGTGGAGGTGCCGCCCTCGCCGATGAAGGTGATCGCCACGCGGTCGCTGCCGGCGAGCCGGCGGGCCAGGGCGCACCCGGCGGCCACCGGGATCATCGCCCCGAGGTGGCTGATCATCCCGACGTGGTAGATGCCGTGCTCGGGGGCGAGCCAGCCGTAGTGGAACGAACGCTCGACGCCCTGCGAGAAGCCGTCCGCCTTGCCGAGCAGCTGACAGGCGAGGCGGTAGAGCACGCGGTCGGGATCGGGCCGCCGGCTGTCCGGCTCGCCGAAGCCCAGCTCGGGGAAGGCCCGCGGCGGATCGAGGTAGCAGGCGAGGATCGCCCCGAGATCGCGGTGCAGCGAACAGAGCACGTCGCCCGACTCGAGCGAGAGACCCGCCGGCACGGTGACCCCTTCGTTGCCGATCTCCGAATACCACTTCGAGATCCGCCCGGTGAGCAGGAGCGATTCGAAGCGCGCGTCGAGGTCGCGCGCCAGCTTCATGAAGGCGTAACGGAGGACGCGGTCGCGCGGGACGAGGTTCACGGGGGCGGGAGTCTAGCAGCGGGCGGGGGAACGATCATCCGCCGCCCGACTGCCCGGCGGGGTCCGGCCGGCGCCCTCAGCCGCCGCGGCGCAACTGCGCGATGCGCGCTTCGAACTCGGCGCGGCGCGGCAGGTGAGGGTCGAGGCCGAGGAGCACCTTGAGGGTCAGCTCGGCTTCGCCGAGGCGGCGCGAGTCGAGGAGGTTGTCGAGCTGTCGGGCTCCCTGCTCGACCCCTTGCCGGCGGCGTTGCAGGTCCTCGAGACGGCCGATCTCGGAGAGCATCGCCCCGGGACGCTGCGAGACCGGCACCGTGCGGGCGTACTCCTCGACGATCTCGCGGGCGGCAAACCAGTCCTGGCGGCCGAGCGCCTCGCGGAAACGCTCTTCGAGCGCAGTCGCCTGCTGCTCGCCGGCCTGCTGCAGGCGGATCTCGTCGAGCCGCGCGCGATAGGTCGCGGCGGCGACTCGCGGGAGCCCGAGCCCGGCGAGCTCGCCGAGCTCCTGTTCGGCGGCCTCGAGCTGGCGCGCGGCGAGCAGGCTCTCCATCCGCTCGCGGCGCCGCGCGAGGTCGGACTCCTGGCGGACGCGAGCCTCCGCCTCCTCGATCTCCCGCGCCAGCAACCCGGCGAGCTCGCCGCTCGGGTCGCTCTTCTCAATCGCCTCGAGCTGGCGGCGCGCCGCCCGGAAGTCGCCGGCGCCGATCTGCTCGCGCCCGGTGGCAAGGATCCGCTCGGCCTGCTTGAGCTTCTCGACCTCACCGCCGATCATCCGCACCCAGGTCTGGTAGTCCTGGCGCTTCGGGTGATCCGGGGCGATCTCGAGCAGCGTGTCCAGCGCCAACTCCGCGAGCGCCTGCTTGCGGTCCTTGATGTACTTCTCGACCAGGGCTTCGGCTTCGCGCAGGCGCTCCTGCCGTTCGCTCGCCTCGCGTGCGACCGTCAGTCGCTCCCGCGCCGCCACCAGCCCCGGCAACTCGCCGAACGCGCCGACCGCCGCGCCGAGCAGGTCATCGGCCTCGTCGACCCGCCCGTCGGCGAGCGCCGCGTCGATCGCCGCGAGCCGCTCGGCCATCTCGCGTTCGCGTGCACCGCGCTGCGCGCCCTGGTCGATCTCGGCGATGCGCCGCCGCAGGTCGGCGAGCCCCTGGTTCTTCGCGTTGACCGCCTCGAGCCGCTTGGCGAGCGCCTTCGCCTCGTCGAGCTTGCCGGCGGCGAGCGCGTGCTCGGCGCGCTCGAGCAGGCGGGCCGAGTTGGCGGCGCGGTCGATCTGCGCCAGAAGCTCGAGCCGCTCCTCCCGCGTCAGGTCGGTGGTCGACTGCCGCCGGACGGGGGCCGTCACCACCGGTCCGGCCGCGGCGGCGAGCGGCACCGGCGCCGACGACGCCCGGGAGGTCGCGCCGCGCTGGCCGCCGCCGGCCTCGGCGGGGACCGGCAACTCCTGCGTCGCCACCTGGCGAAGCTGGTCGGCGACCCGCACCAGAGCCTGCAGGAAGGCGACGGCATCCGGGTAGCGGCTGTCGCGATCGCGCTCGAGCGCCTTGCGCACCGCCCGGTCGAGCTCTTCCGGCACGCGCACCCGCGGATTGCGGGTGGTCAGCGGCAGCGCCTCCTCGGTGAGGCGCTTGAAGACGAAGCCATGCTGATTCTCCGAATCGAACGGCGGCAGGCCGGCGATCATCTCGTAGAGCACGGCTCCGAAGGAGTAGAGATCGCTCCGGTGGTCGATCGCCGTCCCTTCCTTGAGGCCGCCGGCCTGCTCGGGCGAGCAGTACATCAGTTTGCCCATGAACATGCCGGCCTGGGTGATCTCGAGGTTGGAAGCCGGCGTCGCCAGGTTCTTCGCCAGACCGAGGTCGATGATCTTCACCTGATGGCGACCCTTGAGGTCGCGCGTGATCATCAGGTTGTCGGGAGAAAGGTCGCGGTGGATCACCCCGGCGCTGTGGATCGCCTCGAGACCGCGGAGTCCCTGGATGCCGAGCTCGACGGCGAGCTGCAGGGGAAACGGTCCCTTCTCGCGCAGCCACGAGCTGACGTCCTCGCCCTGGATGTGCTCCCACACCATGTAGAAGCTGCCGTCGGGCAGGCGCGAGAAGTCGTAGAGGATCGCCACGTTGGCGTGCTTGATCTGGGTGGCGATCCGCGCCTCCTGGGAGAACCGCTGGATCGCCGACGGGTCGGCCGCACGGTCTTGCCGCAGGATCTTGATGACCCGCATCTCGTGCAGGTGGACGTGGCGGACGCGAAAGACCTCGCCCATGCCGCCAGCAGCGAGACGTTCGACGATCTCGTACTTGCCGTCCAGGACCGAACCGATCTCGCGCGCGCTCAAACCGCTCCTCTCTTACCGGGTGAAGCCACGAAGCCTGCATTCTAGCCCGAGCCGGGGGCGGACGTTCGCCGCCCCGGCAGGGCGCGGCAGCGGGGCGAGGATCGAGCCCCGCCCCGGCCGAAGGAGGTCCGGTCACTCCGACTGGTGACCGACCGGAGGCTGCCCGTTCCGTGTCAGGGCTTGCCGAGAATGAGCCGCGAGCCGCGCTGTCGGGTGAAGTACTGCCAGGCCCAACGGGTGAAAACCGCGAGCCGGTTGGAGAAGAGCGCCAGCGATTCGAGGTGGACGAGCGCCCAGGCGAGCCAGGCGAGGTAGCCCCCGAGCCGCAGGCTGCGGCGCTCGAGCAGGGCGAAGTTGCGCCCGACCACCGCCATGTTGCCGAGATCGCGATAGCGGAACGGCGGCGGCACGGGCCCGCCGGCGAGCCGCGCCGCGATCAACCGCGCGACGTAGCGACCCTGCTGCAGGGCAACCTGCGCCACCCCGGGCAAGGCGCGGCCGTCCTGCTCGACGAAGGCGACATCGCCGATGGCGAAGAGCTCGCCGCGACCCGGCACGGAGAGATCGGACGCGACCCGCACCCTCCCGGAACGGTCGACCGACGCACCCAACCAGGCCGCCGCCGGCGTCGGCGCGACGCCCGCCGTCCAGGCGACGGTCGCCGCCGCGAGCCGCGTGCCACCGACGACGACCCCGTCCGCGTCGATCGCCTCGACCGGGCGGCCGCAGCGCACCTCGACCCCCATCCCGGCGAGTCGTGCCGCCGCCCGGCGCGCCAGGCGCTCGTCGAACCCCGGGAGGATCCGCGGCCCCGCCTCGAGCAGCACGACGCGCGCCCGGCGCGGGTCGATGCGGCGAAAATCCCGCACCAGGGTCTCGCGCGCCAGCTCGGCGAGCGCGCCAGCCATCTCGACGCCCGTCGGCCCGGCGCCGACCAGCACGAAGGTGAGCAGCTCGTCGCGCCGCTCTCCCTCCTCCGGCTCGAGCTCGGCGCGCTCGAACGCGGCCAGGACTCGATCGCGCAGCGCCGTCGCGTCCTGCAGGGTCTTGAGCGAGGGGGCGTGGCGCTCCCAGTCGTCATGGCCGAAGTAGCTCGCTCGCACCCCGGTGGCGAGAATCAGGAAGTCGAACGGCTCCTGGCGGAGGCCGCCGTCCGGAAGTCGCAGCTGCACCTGTCGGCCGTCGAGGTCGACGCCCTCGGCCTCGGCGAGCAGCACCTGCGCATTGCGCTGGCGGCGCAGGATCTGGCGAATCGGCGAGGCGATGTCGCCCGGACCGAGGTCAGCCGTCGCCACCTGGTAGAGCAACGGGGTGAAGAGATGGTGGTTGGCCCGGTCGATCAGGACGACCTCCACGGGCGCGCGGCGCAGCGTCCGCGCGACCGCCAGGCCACCGAAACCGGCTCCGACGATCACGACCCGCGGGCGGCGGTTCGTGCTTCCGGACGGATCTCGCGACGACAGCTCGGCCACGCGGAGACCTCAGTCCCGGGGCGCGACGTCGTGCCGGCTCGCGGCCGGCGTCGCGCTTCCGTCCTCCGCCGAGTCGCGCGCCACCAGATACAACGGGCGCCCGCGCACTTCGTCGAAGATCCGCCAGACGTACTCGCCGATGACGCCGAGCATCGTCATGATGACGCCGCCGACCACCAGGATGGCGATCATGATCGGCGCCCAGCCGACCGCCGGGATGCCGCCGAGCAGCTTCCGCACGACGATGATCGCCGCCCACAGGAAGCCCCCGAGCGCGACCGTCAGGCCGACGAGCGACATCGCCCGGATCGGCCAGTAGGCGGTCTTGAGCAGCCCGTCGATGAAGTACTTCGTCTTCTTGCCGAGCGTCCACTGCGACCGGCCGACGGGCCGCGGCTGGCGCTCGTAGGGCAGCATCTTGACCGCGAAGCCGAGCCAGAGGATGTCGCCCTGCAGAAAGCGGTTCCGCTCCGGCAGCGCGAGAAACGCCCGCCGCGCCCGTTGCCCGAGCAGGAAGAAGTCGAACCCGCCGCGCGGCATCTGCGGGTGGGAGAGCGCGATGAGGCTGTAGAAGAGCCGCGACCCGCCGGTGGCGACCAGGCTGTCGGAGCGCGCGACGCGATAGCAGACGACGATCTCGCTGCCCTGCGACCACTCCTCGACCATCCGCTCGACGAGTGCCACCGGCTCCTGCAGGTCGGCCGACAGCACGACCGTCGCCACGCCGCTCGCGCGCTCCAGCCCGGCGACCAGCGCCGGGACCTGGCCGAAGTTGCGCGACAGCGAGACGACCCGCACCTCGTCGCGCTCGGCGGCGAGCTCGGCGAGCTCGCGGGCCGAGCCGTCGGTCGAGCCGTCGTCGACGAAGATCACCTCGAGCCGCCAGGCGCCCGCGTTTCGCGCCGCGAGCGCTCGCAGGGCGTCGCTCGTCGGCCGCAGCGAGCCGGCGTTCTGGTAGACCGGAATGACCACGCTCACCGTCGGCAGGGGCGACCGGTTCGTCGCCGTCGCGCTCACCTCGCGCTCCTTCCGGCGAGCGCCGCGCGCACCGCTCCCGAGGCCTCGAGCCCCGCCGCCAGGAGCTCGACGACCGTGGCGACGTCCCGCTCGCCGACCGCGGTACCCGACGGCAGGCAGAAGACCGTCGCCGAGAGCGCCTCGGTGTTCGGCAGCCGGCGCCCGGCCTCCGGGTCACGGGTGCGATACGGCTCCATGCCGTGACAGCCCGGGGCGAAGTAGCGGCGCGCCAGGACGTTCTCGGCATGCAGCAAGGCGACGATCTCGTCGCGCGTCAGCCCGGCCGCCACCGGATCGACGACCACGACGACGTAGTGGTAGTTGTTGCGCGCCAGCGGATCGAAGGGCAGCACGCGCAAGCCGGGAAGCGCGGCGAGTCCGGCTGCGTACGACGAGTAGTGCCGCCGGTTGACGTCGATCACCTCGTCGAGCGACTCGAGGTTGGTCAGGCCCATCGCCGCGCAGACCTCCGGCATCTTGCCGTTGACTCCCAGCTCGACGACGCGGTCGAAGCCGGCGAAGCCGAAGTTGCGAAGCAGTCGGGCGCGCTCGGCGAGCTCGTCGTCGTTGGTGACGATCGCTCCGCCTTCGAAGCTGTTGAGGCACTTCGTGGCGTGGAAGCTCAGCACCTCGAGATCGCCGAAGTTGCCGATCCAGCGGCCGCCGTGATCGCAGGCGAAGGCGTGGGCCGCGTCGAACATCAGCCGCAGGCCGCGGCGCCGGCAGATCTCCTCGAGCTGCTCGATCGCACAGCTCCGCCCCCAGAGGTGAACGCCCACCACGCCGGTGGTGCGCGGGGTGATTCGTTCCTCGACCGCCGACGGGTCGATGCCGTGCGAGTCCAGGTCGACGTCGCAGAAAACCGGCTCGATCCCCAGCCACTGCAAGGCGTGGGCAGTGGCCACGAAGGTGAAGGAGGGGCAGATCACCTCGCCCTCGAGGCCGAGCACCCGGGCACCGATCTCGAGCGCCACCGTGGCGTTGCTCGTGCAGACGCAGTGGCGCACGCCGAGGCGCTGGCGGATCGCCGCCTCGAAGTCGAGGACCATCGGGCCGTTGTTGGTCAGCCAGCGGCGGTCGAGGATCGCCTCGACGCGCGCCAGGTAACGCTCGCGCGAGCCGATGTTGGGTCGCCCGACGTGCAGCGGCTCGGCGAATGCCGGGCTTCCGCCGAGCACAGCGAGCGTCCTGGAGCTTCGTACGCTATTCACCCGGACCTCCCGAGGTCCCGCCGAACGGTTCGGCTGGCTGCCGTCGCGACACCGCCGGCTCCGGCCCCGTCATGGCGTCGCTCCGCGATGCCAGCCCTCGGGTCGTACCCGCTTGACCTCTGCGGGAACGCCGACCGCGACGGCGTTGGCGGGGACGTCACGCACCACGGCCGCGCCCGCGCCGACGACCGACCAGCGACCGATGCGGACTCCCGGAATCACGCTCACTCCCGTGCTCAGGTACGCCCCCTCCTCCAGAACCACACTGCCCGCCACATGAACGCCCGGCGCCGTGCTCGCGAATGCGCCGAGCACGCAGTCGTGCGAGATCGTCGTGCTCAGGTTGAGCTGAACGTGATCGCCCAGGTGGATCTGGTTGGTCAGGATACACCCTGCCGCGATCACCACGCCGATGCCGAGCTCGACCCTCCGCGTGAGCTGGGCACGCGGATGAACGAGCGAGGCGAACCGCGCCCCGCGCGCCGCCGCCCGCTGCACCATCCCGTAGCGCAGGTGCGGGTAGCCGATACCGCAGACGACGCTCACTTCGCCGGCGCGGCGATCGAGCCAGTCGAGCCCGCCGAGCACCGGAAGGTCGCGGATCACCCTTCCTGCGGCTTCGTACTCGGGGTCGACGAGATAGCCCAGCACGTCGTGGCGCCCGCCCTCGCTGTTGATCGCCTCGACGAGATCGACCATTTCCCGGGCATGTCCGCCCGCGCCGAGGATGACGATCTTCTCGCCGGTGCTCATCCGACCTCCTCCTGCCATCCCGCTTCGCCCTCCTTCGTCCCGTGAACGGAGACTACCTGTTCGGCACCCGTCGCTCAGCGGCCTGCACGACAGCGCTCCGGCCGCCCGCCGCCGCTGTGCTAGCTTCGTCGGCAGTGCCACCCGGACCCTCTCCCCTCGCCACGGCGCGGCGCACCCGGATCTCCGACGCCGTGCGCCGGGGGGCATCCGAGCTCGCCGCGACCGGCCGTCGCCTCGTCGCCGCCGGGCGCCCGCACGGGGTCGCCCTCGCCCTCGGCGCGATCCTCCTTCTGGCGTTCTCGCTGCGCGCCGAGACCGGAAAGCGCGGTCTGCCCTATCTGCATCACTGGGATGAGCCGTTCATCGCCAACCGGGCGCTGCAGATCCTGCGCAGCGGCGATTACAACCCGCACTTCTTCTCTTACGGCTCGCTGATCATCTACGCCCACGCCGGCGTCGACGCGTTGCACTACCTCTCGCTCGCCAAGCTGCCGGACGACGATCCCTCGGCGCTGCGCGATCCCACCGCGATTCGCTTCCACGGGGCGCGCGAGGACTGGCTCGCCGGCGACCCGGAGCACGAGCCGTACTGGGTCTCCCACCCCTCGTTCTACCTCTGGAACCGTCGTCTGACCGCGCTTTTCGGCACCCTCGCCGTGGCGCTCACCTTCGCCCTCACCCGGCGCCTGGCACGCCGGAACGGCGTCGCCGGCGGCGACGAATCGGCGGCGGCCTTCGGCGCGCTCGCGGCGGCCTTCGTCCTCGCCACCTCGACGTTCCACGTCGAACACTCCGCCTGGATCACCACCGACGTCCCGGCGACCACCCTGGCCCTCGCCGGTCTGCTGGCGACGCTCGTCTTCGTCGACGGGGGCGGGCCGCGAGCCCTGCTGCTCGCCGGCGCAGCGCTCGGTCTGGCCATTTCGACCAAATACAACACCGCGGTCTTCGCGGCGATCCCCGCCGGGGCGCTTGTCGTCGCCGCCTGGCGCCGCGCTCGCGGCTACCGACCCTGGCTCTGGCTCGCCGTGCCCGGCGTCGCCGCCGCGGCCTTCCTCCTCGCCACCCCGTACGCGGTGCTCGATCTGCCGGCCTTCCTGCGCGACACCGGGCGGATGCTCTATTCCTACCTCGGCAATCGCGACCAGATGGTGCCGATCACCCCAGGCTGGCCCCACCTCCGACTCGACCTCGCGCTGCTCGGTGAGAACCTCGGTCTCGGCGTGGCGCTCGGCGCACTCGGCGGCCTCGTCCTCGGCTTGCGCCGAGCGCGCAGCTGGGTGGTGCTGCCGATCGCCCCGCTGGTGATCTGGGCGACGAGTGGCACGCGGGCACCGTTCCACCGCAATTTGATCGTCTGCTATCCCATCGCGGCGATGGCGTTCGGCCTGGCGGTCGCCTGGGCGCTCTCCGGCGGGGCGAGGTCGCGGCGACGGCAGGCGATCGTCGTCCTTCTCCTCCTCGCCACTCTCCCACCGGCGGCGCGCGGCATCGCCGACGCCCGCCGTGTCGGTGGCGCCCGCGACACCCGTAGCCAGGCGATCGACCGGATCAACGAGCTTGGCCGTTCCCACGTCGGGTCGGTGGGGATCGCTCGCGAGCTCAACGTCCACGGGCTCGACCTCGACCGCCTCGAGATTCCCTACACGGTGCGCCCGCTGCAGGACCTCGTCTGCTCCCCGGGCGAGGAGGCGGCCCTGCTCCTGCCGTCGCGTCCCTGGGCGACCTCCGCGGGGGCGAAAGCCGAGGCCGAGCGACTCGACGCGCTGCGGCGCGCGGCGGGCACCCTCGCCGGAAGCCTGGCGGCCGACCAGATCTTCACCGTCGACTCACCGGCCGTCGATCCGGGTCTCGAGCTGCGACGGCCGCTGCTTCGGGGCGCGTTGGCGCTCCCCTGCGTGCGCGGCGGGATCCCCTTTTCGACGCTCCGCCTGCAGGGTGAGAGCGGCTTCAATCGCCAGAGCCTGGGCCTCGCCCCGGGAGCCTCGGCGACGAGCCCCGCCCTGGCGTTTCCCGAGGGGAGCGCGCTCGTCTCGCTCCGTCTCGCCGCCGTCGAGGCGGCCGGCGCCGAGGTCGAGCTCGTCGCACGCGAGGCCGGCCCGGACCCCGCGCGCGAGCTGGCACGTTGGCCGCTCCACAGCGGGACGAACCCGACCGTGCACGAGCTCGCGCTGCCGCTCGCTCGACCCACCGCCCTGTCGCTCGAGCTCGTCGTCCGCCGGGAGTCACCGGGCGGCGCCCTGCTCTACGGCCTCTGGGTCGACAGCGCCCCAGGTGGAACGGAGAAGGGTCCGGTCTAGAATCGGGACATGCGTCCCCAGGTCTCGCAGCGCGCCCGGCTGATGCCGGCCTCTCCCATCCGGAAACTGATGCCGTTGGCCGACGAGGCGCGGCGTCGCGGCACCCACGTCTACCACCTCAACATCGGCCAACCCGACCTGCCGACTCCCGCGGCGATGCGCGCGCGGCTCGGCCAGGTTCCGGAGGTCGTGGCCTACAGCCCCTCCGGCGGCACGTCGGAGTTTCTCGCCGCGCTGCAGCGCTACTACGCCCAGCTCGGGCTCGACTTCTCGCTCGGCGAGCTGATCGCCACGACCGGCGGCTCGGAGGCCGTGCTCTTCGCCGTGCTCGCCGTCTGCAACGAGGGCGACGAGATCCTGGTGGTCGAGCCGTTCTACACCAACTACCTCGCCTTCACGACGATGGCCGGCGCGCGTCTGGTGCCGGTCGCCGCGCGCGGTGAGGACGGCTTCCACCTGCCGCCGCGCGAGGCGTTCGAGAGCGCCCGCTCGCCGCGCACGCGGGCGGTGATCCTCTGCAATCCGAACAACCCGACCGGCACCGTCTACAGCCGCGCCGAGGTCGAGGCGGTGGCCGATTTCTGTCGTGCCCACGGGCTCTTCCTCATCTCCGACGAGGTCTATCGCGAGTTCGTCTACGACGGACGCAAGGCGGAGAGCGCGCTGACGCTCGCCGGCGTCGAAGACCACGTGATCCTCGTCGACAGCCTGTCGAAGCGCTTCTCGGCCTGCGGCCTGCGGCTCGGCTGCCTGGCGACGCGCAACCGCGACGTCTACCAGGCGGCGCTGCGCATGGCGCAGGGGCGGCTCTCGCCGCCCGGCCTCGCCCAGCTCGCCGCGCTCGGCATCGCCGAGCTCGGGGCCGACTACTACGCCGGCGTCGTCTCCGAGTACCAGGCCCGCCGCGACGTGCTCTTCGAAGGGCTGTCGAAGATCCCCGGCGTCTTCCTGCGCAAGCCCGAAGGGGCGTTCTACTTCGTCGCCCGTCTGCCGATCCTCGACGGCGAAGACTTCGCCCGCTTCCTGCTCGGCGAGTACTCGCTCGGCGGCGCCACGGTGATGGTCGCCCCGGCCCAGGGCTTCTACGCCACCCCGGGGCTCGGGCTCGACGAGGTGCGGATCGCCTACGTGCTCAAGCGCGGCGACCTCGAAGCCTCGGTGCGCATCCTCGCCGAAGCCATCCCCGCCTACCGCGACGCCCGCGGCCTCGACGAACGCCCCACCGCGTCGAGCAACGCCAACGCGCCGGACTTCCACACGCCGACGGTGTAGCGGATCGACGTTGCCCATCCGCCGCCGCTGAGGGAGGATCCGGCGCGACCGATGGCTCGAACGGGCTCGCGTGCGCGGAGGATCTCGCCGGCGGCAGCGCTGCGCCGGCTGCTCGCCTTGCGCCTGGTCTACGGCCCGGCGGCGGCGAACGAGAAGCGGCGACTGCTCGCCGTGCTCGGGCGCGGCGCGCTGGCGAGCGCGCGGGCGCTCGTCGCGTTCCACGAGGCGCTCCTCTTTCTGCGCGCCTACCCTGACGATGCCGAGGTCGCCGCGGCGGCCGACGAGCTGCTGGCGCGCTTCGCGCGGCGACGCGATCTGGCGCGACACCGCGCCGCGCTCGCCGGAAGCGGCCTCGCCGGCACGGTGATTCCCTACCCGTTCTTCTACCCGACGGCGCTCTGGCTGGCGCGCCGCTTCCCTGGGCGGCTGACGCTCGACGAAGAGCAGACCGGCGACGGCGAGGCGTTGCGCCCGCTGCTCCTCGCCGCCCTGGCGCCGCCGGAGGCCCTCTGGCTCCACGAACGGAAGCCTCCGGTGCGCGAGGCGTTGCGCACCCTTGCTGGCGACGGCGACCCAGCCTGCTTCCTGCTCGCCCGGATCGACGCGATGCCGGGCGACGGCTTCACCCGGGAGGCGCTACACGACGCGATCTCGCCGTCCTACCTGCTGCGGCCGGACGACGACACCCCGAGCCGGACGCTCGACCGCGCGCCGCGCTCGCCCCTCGTCGGGCGCTCGACGACGCCGCGACGCGAGCGCCCCGACCTCGCGGACGAGCTCGTCCGCCCGCCGCTCGCTGTCCGCGAGGTGGCGGGGCGCGAGGCGGTCGAGCTCGTCGAGCTCGCCCGGCGCGCCATGGTGACGCGCGAGCGTGACCTCGACTGCTTCTGCTACGGCGACCCGCGCGATGTCCGGCGCTTCCGGCACGAGGACGGTCTCGAGCTGGTGGCCATCGGCTCACGGCCCGAACGCCGGCTGCTGCTCGCCGCCGCCTACGGCCTGCTCACCCTGCGCAACGGCGTGCCGATCGGTTACGTGCAGCTCGACGGCTTCCTCGGCACGACGCTCGTCCACTTCAACACCTTCGAGACCTTCCGCGGCGCCGACGCCGCCTGGGTCTTCGCCCGTGCGCTCGCCACCGCACGCGTGCTCTTCGGCTCGCACGCCTTCGCCATCGAGCCGTACCAGCTCGGCCACCTCAATGACGAGGCGCTCGACTCCGGTGCCTGGTGGTTCTACGCGCGTCTCGGCTTCGCCCCGCGCGATGCCGCGATCGCGGCGCTCGCGGCGCGAGAGGCCGAACGGCGACGGCGGCGACCGGCGGCGCGCTCGTCGCGGCGTACCCTCGCCCAGCTCGCCCGCGGCTATCTCTACTGGGAGCCCGAGGGACGCACGGCGACCGTGCCACCGCACGCGGCAGCGTCCCACGCGATCTCGACCGCCCTCGCCGCGCTCGACGGCGTCCACGGCTCCCAGTCTTCCGAACGGGCGGGGCGCGAGTGGGTGGCACGGATCGCCGGTGAGATCGGTCTCGGACCGGGGACAGCGCTCACCACGGAGGAACGCCTCTGGCTCGGACGCTGGGCGCCGCTGCTCGCGACGCTGCCGGGGATTTCGACCTGGAGCCGGGAGGAGCGCCTCGGGCTCGGCGCGATCGTCCGCGCCAAAGCCGGCCGCCGCGAGTCCGCCGCCGTGCAGGTGGCCCGCAGCCACCCGCGCTTCGGCCCGGCGCTGCTCGAGCTCGCCGCCGCGCACGGCTACGCCGAGGACGAGCGCCCGCGCCGCTGACCGGCGGGCGATCAACGCACGGGCGAGAGCGGCGGCAGACCGAATTCGCCGCGCACCTCGGCGCGGCCCAGCACGACGAGCGACCAGATCCCGAGAATCGTGCCGAACGGCAGAAACGGCATGGCGACGAAGGCCATCGCCTGGCAGAAGCCGTAGCGCCGCCCGGCAACGACGCAGCGGCCGGCGTAGCCGACGCCGGCGGCACAGGCGAAGAGGAAGAGCGCCAGGACGGCGGCGAGCACCAGCGTCGCGCTCGGCGGTCGCCCCTCCGTGGCCAGGTGCAGGTTCGCCGCGAACGGGTCGATGTCCGCGGCGAGCGCCATGCCGAGGTAGACCACCGGCAGCAGCGCGACGAAGCCGGCGAGCGCACCGATCAGATAGTGAAAGAGCGCGAGCAGGCGGAGCTCGTCGCGGGCCGCGGCAGAGGGAGGGGACGCGGGCATCGGGGTCGTCGCCGCGGAACGCTCGGCGCGCGCCTTCAGCCTACTCGCAATGCGCCGCGCTTGACACCCCAGGGGGGCGACCCTAGGCTTGCGAAATCAGTTGTTTCCGGTCGATAGGGAGTGTGCGATGGGCCTGAAGGACGTGCTGGCGAAGATGAAGCTGGTCGAGCTCGACCCGGCGGAAGCGGCGCCGGCCGTGCCCGCGCCTCCGGCTGCGCCTGTCGCCGCTCGTCCGGGGACACCGCGTCCGCAAGCCGCGGCGCGAGCGACGCAGCCGGTCGATCTCGAGGCGATCCTCGGGCGACTGCCCCCCGCTCCGGCGGTCGACGAACGCACCCTGCCGCGCCACGGCGGCGAGGGCGGCCTCGACATCCCCGACTTCCCGGCGGTCTATCGCGCCGCCGGCGTTGCCGAGCCGGCCCACGGCTTCACCGCGGCGAAGGTGCACGAGATCCTCTCCTCGCCCGACTTCGCCGGCCTCGACGGCAAGGCGAAGGCCGCGGCACTCGCCGGGTTCCTCAAGATGGTCCCCGGCGGCCCGGTGCCGATCGCCGACGTCATCCAGGACGCCGTGCGGCGCGACCAGGCGCTCGATAAGTTCGAGGAGTTCCTGCGTGGCAAGCTCCGCGCCGAGGAGGAGGCGGTGACGCACGAAAACGCCCGCCTGCAGGCGGAGGTCGACGCCCTCACCCGTCGCAACCAGGAGGCGATGGCGGCCAATCGCGCCAAGCTCGACGCCACGCTCAGCCGCTTCGGCGAGTGGCAGGCGCGCAAGCGGATCGAGGAGCGCGCGCTCGCCGAGGCGGTCTCGCCGTTCGTCGAGAGCAACCCGATCTCCGTCACGCCGGCGGCCGCCGGCGCCGCGAAGAACACCTAGCCGCCGTCGCTCCGCGCCTGCCGCGCCACGATTTCAACCGAACCGACCGATTCCAACCGCCCACCGGTCGCTCCGACAAGGAACTTCACGCCATGTTCGACCGTCTCGCCCGTGTCATCAAGTCGTGGCTCGGCTTCTTCATCTCCTTCGCCGAGGACCCGGAGGTCATGCTCCAGGAGTCGATCGAGGAGATGCGCAACACGCTGCCGCGGCTCAACCAGATCCTCGTCACCACCCGAGCCACGGTGATCCGGCTCGAACAGGAGAAGGGCGAGCTCGAACGGCGGGAAAAGCAGCTCACCTCCTCGATCCAGGCCGCCCTGCAGGAGGGCAGCGCCGAGGCGCGCAAGATCGCCGAGGCCGACGCGCTCGCGCTGCAGGAAGTCCGCGAGGACCTCACCGCGACGCGCGAGCAGTACGAGGCCGCGAGCAAGGCGTTCGACAACGCCCAGCTCTCGGTCGACGACATCAAGGACAAGCTGCGCGCCAAGATCGAGCAGTGCCGGCGCGCCATCCAGGAGTCGAAGAAGGCCGAGGTGATGCGCTCGGCGGCCAACGCGCTCGCCGAGCTCGACACCTACGGCACCGCCTCGACCGCCGAGAAATATCTCGAGGAGATCAAGCAGAAGGTCGCCGAGTCGAAGGCGGCGGTCGAAGTGGCCACCGGCGGCACCGACGTCGAGCGGATCAAGATGGAACGCAAGGCGCGCGAAATCCGCGCCAAGGGCGTGCTCTCCGAGTTCGAGGTGCAGATGGGCCTGAAGAAGGCCGACGCCGTGCCCGAGGCGGCGCCGTTCCCCGAGACCGCCCAGGGTCAGGCGACCCCCGCCAAGCAGGGGCAGCAGGGGAGCTGACGCTCCTCTCCCATGGGCTTCCTCGACCGCAACCCGGCGCTCAAGCGGGCGATCGCCAATCAGTACCAGGCGATCCTCGCCGTCGGCGCCGTGGGCTTCTCGCTGCTGCTGGCCAACCCGCTGCCGCTGATCGTCTTCGCCGGCGCCCAGCTCATGGTGATGCCGCTGCTCGTCGATCGCCTGAAGCGCCGCATGGAGATCGAGCAGAAGGCCTCGCAGCGGCAGTACGAGACGATGAGCGGCGAGCAGCGTTACGGCGAGCTGCCCGGCCCGATGCGCCAGCGCTACGACCGCCTGCGCCAGCTCTGCGGTCAGGTCCAGGAGAACTACCGCGGCCTCTCGCCCGCCTCGCAGGGCGTGCTCGCCGACCAGACCGAGAAGTTCAACGCCATCCTCGCCAACGCGCTGCGCCGGCTCTGGCTGCTGCAGAAGTACGAGGAGCTCGCCCGCACCTTCAGCGCCCGGCAGGTCAAGGACGAGATCGGCAAGATCAAGATGGCGCTCGAGTCGACGACGCTCGACCCGCGCGTGCGTGAGGCCTGGCAGCAGAACCTCTCGATCAAGGAGAAGCTGCTCGCCTCGGCCGACCGCAACCAGTCGCAGATGCAGGCGCTCGCCGCCGAGCTCGACTCGCTCGAGACGCTGCTGCAGCTGCTGCTCCAGAAGTCGCTCGCCGCCACCGACGCCGGCGCCTTCGCCCTCGAAATCGACGACGTCGTCTCGCAGGCCGAGGCGGATGCGGCGAGCGTCGTCGAGCTCGAACGGATGCTCGGCGGCATCCCCGAGCTCACCGAACCGCCCAACCTCGGCGAGCTCGCCACGCCGGGGGCGAACCGCAACCGCCAAGGAGGCTTCCGCCGTGGCTGAGACGCCGACGTTCCTCGCCACGCTCCCCTCCTGGGCCGCCCGGCTCGCCGCGGAGATCCGTGCCAAGCAAGCCAACGCGTTCGTCCTGCACGGCGTGCCGGCCGACCTGGTGCCGGTGCGCGGGCCACAGGGGCTGCGCTTCCGGCCGCTCGATGCCTTCCTCGCCGAGGATCTCTTCGGCGGCTGGCCTTCGGTGGTGAGCTACAACCGCGCCGAGGGGCTCGCCTTCTCGACTCCCGACGCCCGCAATCACTTCTTCGAGCGGCTCAAGGCCTACGATCTCGTGCACGGCACGCGCTTCGGCGAGGCGCTGCCGCGCGACGCGGCCAACTGCTTCGCCCTGCTCGACGGCTACTTCAAGGCCTGCGCCGCGGCGCAGCCGGCCCGCCCGGTCGCGCTGCTCCTGCCCTTTGCCGAGACGCTCGGCCCCTCGGGGGACGCCAGCAGCCGCACTGGCGAGGACCGCGCCGTTCTCGTCTACCTGCGCAAGTGGTCGCAGGATCCGACGCTCCTCGCCAAGAACATCGTCTTCGTGCTCGTTGCCGAAGGACTCTCCGAGCTCGACCCCAAGCTCGTCCGCTCGCACGCCACCCGCGAGCTCGAGATCAAGCGCCCGGACGAGACCGACCGGCGCGAGTACCTCGAGGCGGTGCGTGGCGCCGAGTGGTTCGCCGAGCGCAGCGAGCTCGGCGCTCCGGAGCTGGCGCGCCTGACCGCCGGGATGACGCGCGTCCAGCTCGGCCAGATCCTCGACGGCATCGACGGCGGCGGGGCGAGCAGCGGCAAGCTCACCCGCGAGATGGTGCGCACGATCAAGAAGGAGGTCATCGAGACCGAGGGGCTCGGACTGCTCGAGTACGTCGAGCCGCGCTTCGGCCTCGACATGGTCGCCGGCATGCCGGCGGTCAAGACTCGGCTCTCGCGTGCCGCCCGCGCCATCGCTCGCGGCAACGCCTCGGCGGTGCCGATGGGTTACCTCATCTGCGGCCCGGTGGGAAGCGCCAAGACCTTCCTCGTCGAGTGCTTCGTGCGCGAGCTCGGCTTCCCCTGCGTCAAGCTCAAGAACTTCCGCTCGATGTGGGTCGGCGAAACCGAGGCGAACCTCGAGCGCATTCTCAAGATCCTCTCCTCGCTCACCCCCGTCGGCGTGGTGATCGACGAGGCCGACGCCGCGCTCGGCAATCGCGAGGGCGGCGGCGACTCGGGCGTTTCGGCGCGCGTCTTCGCGCAGATCGCCGCTTTCATGGGCGACACGAAGAACCGCGGAAAAATTCTCTGGTTCCTCATCACCTGCCGCCCCGACCTGCTGCCGATCGACCTCAAGCGTCAGGGGCGCGCCGAGGAGCACGTGCCGCTCTTCTACCCGGAGAGCGCGGCCGAGTACGACGAGCTCTTCCAGGTGATGGTCAAGAAGCTCGCGATGACCACCAAGGTCGGCAAGATCAGCGAGGTCGCAGCGGAGGAGAAGCTCCTCGGCCTTTCCGGCTCCGACCTCGAAGCGGTGCTCGTCCGCGCCACCCTCGAGGCCGAGGCCGCCGACTCCACCGAGGTCACCGCAGCCCACCTCGCCCAGGCGATCGCCGACTTCATCCCTCCCGCCAACGGCCTCGAGCGCGAGCTCCAGACCCTCGTCTCCGTCCTCGAGTCGACCAGCCGCGAGCTTCTGCCCCCGCGCTTCCGCGACCTCGACCGCGGCGTCATCCAGGCCCGCGTCGAGGAGATCAAGCTGGCCCTGCGGCTGCGGTAGATCGGAGGCGGGCCTCTCGGCCGGCGCGGCCTCGCGAGGCGCGACCTGGGCTCGTCCCCACACCCGAGCCGACGCGATCGACGCGACTCGCCTGGCGCGCAGGGCTTGCCTGTTCTCGCCGGGGAGTCGCCACGCGCCCCAAGGTGGTGTACCGTTGCATTACGCTGCGGTCGCAAAGGAAACAGGCGACCGCAATACAGTCGCTTATCAAAGGAGCGAGGGATGCCGAAAGAGCCGCTGTCGGAGACGCGGATGATCCGCGCGAGCGAAGCCCAGGTCGCGCAGTGGCGGGTTGCCGCGGAGCGAGAGGGATACTGGTCGCTCTCGGAATGGATCCGGACGAAGCTGGGTGTGGCCAGCGGGTCGGAGGCCGAGGCGGAGATCGTCGGCGACGCGAAGGCGATCGCCATCTACCGACCGGACCGCCAGCAGGACCGCAAGCCGGCGCTCTACGAGCTGGCGCGCTACGACTCCGGCGACAAGCTCCTCGAGCTGGTGTTCGAGGTATCGAAGCGCGATTGGTGCACGCCCGGCGTGCTGAAGTCCTTCGTCATCGAGCTCGAGCGCGTCCTCGCGGCACGCGAGGCGAAGGGCAAGGGGAAGAGCCGGAAGGCCTGAGCTCCCGGCGCTCGGCGACGGACGCTCGGGGCACCGCCCGGCGGCAGCTCCGGAGGGGACAGGAACTGATGCCTGTCCCCTCTTTTCGTTCAGCGTCCCACGACGGGACCTCGGACCGGCGAACCCTCAAGAAGACGGTCTGACGCCCGGGGAGGCATCGTCGTGACACCGGCGAGTCGCGGTCGACTCGCCAGCGCTCCGACGACGCGGCTTCCCTGCTTCGCACGACCGCTGCCGAGCTCCGGCGGGCGCGATTCACACCTGCGAGTCGCGCAAGCGGCCTCCGCGGGATAGCAGAGCTTGACCCGGCGCTGGATCGACTGACCAGTTGTTGCGCTTCGTTCGTCTTCCCTGATTGGGAACTCACCGACCCTTCCCGAGGAGGAGACCATGCCCAAGGGCATCGCGATCACGATCGGCCTCAATTCTGTCGATCCTCAGCACTACGCCGGCTGGTCGGGCGACCTCGTCGCCTGCGAGTCGGATGCACGGGACATGGCCCTGTTGGCAAAGAACAGGGGCATGAACGTGTCGAGCCTTCTGACCGCCGATGCGACTCGCGAGCGCGTCGCCGCAGCCGTACGAAAGGCGGCGACGACGCTCACGCACGGCGACTTCTTCCTGCTTACCTACTCCGGCCATGGGGGGCAGGTGCCTGACCTCAACAGCGACGAAGACGACGGACAGGACGAAACGTGGTGTCTCTTCGACGGCGAGCTCATCGACGACGAGATCTTCAAACTGCTCTCGCTCTTCGCCGCCGGCATACGTGTGGTCGTCCTCTCCGACTCCTGCCATAGCGGAAGCGTTGTGAAGATGAATCATTACCTCGGCAAGGGCATCGCCGCCGCCTCGGCCAAGGATGGGCCGCGATACCGCGCCATGCCACTGCTCATCGCCCGGCGCACCTTCGAACAGAACCGCGCCTTCTACGAGCCGATCCTCCAGAGCCACGATCTCGCCAAGGCGCAGGCAAGCGTCAAGGCCTCGGTTCTCCTGCTGTCCGGCTGCCAGGACAACCAGCTCTCGTCGGACGGCGCGTTCAACGGCCTCTTCACCGGAACTCTCCTGTCCGTGTGGAACTCCGGCAAGTTCAAGGGAACGTATCGCGAGTTCCACAAAGCAATTCGCCAGCGCATGCCACCGGACCAGACTCCCAATTACTTCTGGGTCCCCGCCGACGACAAGAGCTTCGAAAAGCAGCAGCCCTTCACCGTCTAGACAGGAGAACAGCTCATGGCTTCGCTTCGAAGTTTCCTCGCGATCTCCGCAGCGCTGGTGCCGGCGATGCTACTCGCCCAAGAGCCGCCGCCCAAGGTTCACGAGATCGATCTCGGCTTGCAGCCACCCGGCTCGACCGCAAGCCGCCCTGTGCGCGCTGGCGAGCACGCCTTCCGGCTCACGAACACACTCTTCGAAAAGAACTACATCGTCACGGTCGTTCGCGAAGAGGTCCCGATTCCCGCGCTCGTTTCGCCCTTCGCCGGCTCGCGCGGAGGCCCACCGATGGCCTGCAAGGCGAGGGCGGACTTCGAAAACAACATCAAGGGCGCAACATCCGAAGCGGCGCTTCGTGAGGCTCGCGCCCTGTTCTGGGCGACGGCCGATCTTGCCGGCTGCGATCGCAACGAACTCGAGCGCGAGGAGAGGGGCCTCACCTCCAGGTTGGTCGACGACTCCTACGAGATCCTCGCCGGAGAGCAGCTCGAGGTGATCGTCGAGCGCCAGGACGACTCCTCCCAGCGTTGGACGACCGTCTTTACCACCGGCCCGGCGGGAGAGTGGCGAACGCTCTACGGATTCACCTTCGTGCCTGACCGCGACGACCGCTACAGCGCGAAGGCAACGGATACGGCCGGAGTCTTCACCGTCGCCCGCGACAAGGACCGGCGCGACGGCACCTTCTTGCCCTCGATCCTCTTCCAGTGGGCGCGGGGCGGCCGGCGCGCGAATTGGCAGAACGGGCTGGTGGCCGGGCTCGGCTTCGAGGAGACTCACCCGGCGATCCTTGCGGGTTGGGGCTGGACCTACCGAGAGAACATCACGCTCACCCTGGGAGTGGCGATTCACGAGCAGAAGCGCTTGGCAGGCAAGTACCACGAAGACGATCCGCTAGCCGAGAACCTAGCCGCCGACCAGCTTGTCGAGACGACCTTCGCGCCGAACGCCTATGTGGGTGTCGCGTTTCGTTTCTCGACCAACATCCACGAAGAACGTGCCAAGGCCGCGAAGGCCCAGGCCGAAGCCGCAGCTGCGGCGGCCAGTGCGAACCAGAAGGCGCTCGCCGCCGAGAAGCAGGCAGCCGAGGCGGAGGCCACGCTCCGCACGGCCTGCAAGTCGGCAGTCGAAACCAAGCGGGTCGAGGAGGTGGCCAAGTGCACCCAGCCGGACGCCGCAGTCCGGGCATCCTGCACTGCCAGCGCCGAGGCCCACTCTGCGGAGGCGCTGGTCGGTTGCGCCACCGCGGCGCTCGATCGGGCCGAGGCGAGGCGAGGCGCCGACAACGCCAGGCGGGCAGCAGAGGCGGCGCACGCTGCGATGGAAGCCAAGAAGAAGGTGTGCCTTGACAAGGCGGCACACGAGCAGGAGGCGGCGCTGGCCGATTGCGCATCGACCGCGGGGACGGACTCCAGGAAGAAATGCGAGGCCAAGGCGAGGGCCGACGGCGATGCCGCCATCCTGAAGTGCCTGACGGACTTCGGAGGATAGTGACTCACACCAGCCTGAAGGAACACGGCGCAGCGCTCGAGAAGCTCTCGTCGGTACGAGAAGGGGACGGCCTGACGGCTGTCCCCTTCTCTCTTGCATCAGCCTTCGGTGAACCGACCTCTCTCTCGCGGACGCTTCAGCGCGTCGAGTCGAGCGATCGCCGACTTCGACGATCCGAGTAGACAACCGCTCGCCGCGCGGCGCGGCGGGTGTCGGCGATTGACGGTCGTCGGCGCTTCGGTCATTCTCCCGGCGCGCTCATGGAACCCCAGGCTGCAGCTTCGCCGCCGTCGCTTACGGTCGATCGCCATCTCGTCGACGTGGCGCTCTCGTTCGCGCGCCGGTTCGCCCTGCGGGCGCAGGACGCCGAGGACATCGCGCAGGAGGCGCTGCTGCGGTTGCTGCGGTACGACGGCGAGATCGCCTCGCCCGTGGCCTGGCTCTTCGTGGTGATCCGCCGGCTGGCGATCGCGCCGCAGCGTCCAGCCGAAGAGATGCTCCCCGAGCGGCTGGCGGGGAGCGACCCCTGGCCGATCGTCGAGCTCGAGCTCGACACGCGCCGCCTGCTTGCCGCGCTGCCGCGGCGTGCCCGCCATGCCCTCGGGCTCGCGCTCGCCGGCTACTCGGAGGTGGAGAGCGCGGCGCGCCTCGGATGCTCCGTCAAGGCGACCGAGAAAGCGCTCCACCGCGCCCGCCGCGAAGCCCGGCGCCGGCTCGCCGCCGGCTGATCCGCCACCCTCGCTCGCACCGACCGCCACCGGGCTCCGACTCGCGGAGTCGGCAAGCGATTCGCTCGCGCGGATCGCGATCCTCGCGCTCGAGGGTAGGAAATCCGCCCCGCCGAGCTCCCTCTCGGTAGACGCCCTCCATTCACCCGCTCTCGCGGAGCGCCGGCTGGCCCGTCGCTCACCCGAGGGCTCCTCGGCGAGGTTTCGCGACCGGCGATGGCGATGCTCACCCCTCCCACTCCGCCTCGACCTGCCGTCGCGAGACCGTTCTCCCGGGGTCCGCCGCGCACGCGGCGCGCTGTCGTCCAGCCTCTCAACGCCCTACGACAGGAGATCTCCGATGACCAAGTCCGACTCCGCGGCCGGCGGCGACCGGCCCAACCTCACCGCCAAGCAGATCGTCGAGGCGACGCTGCGCAGCGGCGCCATCGACACGAAGCAGTCGATCGAATCGCTGGTCAACAAGATCGGCGGCGGCATCGACGAAGTCGCCGGCTACGTCCTCGCCTGGGAGCGCTACGTCCTGGTCGTGGCGCGCGATCTCGAGAGCCCGGTCATCCGCTTCGAACGGCGCTAGATCGCGTGAAGGAGAACCTCGGGCTCGCGGTCGGGCAGGTCGTCGCCGCCGAAGGCTGGCTGGCCGCGGGCATCCGCGCCTCGCTCGGCGATCTCGGCGATCCGGCCGCGGGCCTTTATCCGCGTCGACTGAAGGCGCTCTGCGAGACGTCGTTCCTCGAGCACTGCGCCAGCGCCCGCCCGAGTCCGGCACTCCGCGCCGCCCTGCGCTCGGCGCTGCTCGCCGTGCCGGCGCCGCACCTGCTCAGCCTGCTGCGCCACAACCTGGTGCACGCCAATCTGCTGCTGCCGATCCTCGCGGCGATGAAGGCGAGCCGCCTGCTCGACACGGCCGAGCTCCTCGACCTCGACCGCCTGCTGCCGCTCTGCGCCCGCCACTCGAAGGAGCGCCTGCCCTTCCGCCAGCTCGACCTGCTGCACGCGCTCGCTCGCGTGAGCGGGCGCGAGCGCCACTTCCGCCAGATCGCCGCGGCGGCGCGATCCGGCTGCCTCGGCCGGCTTCGCTTCGCTCAGGACGTCGATCCGCACGACGACTACGCGGTGACCCACACCGTCCTCTATGCCACCGACTTCGGGCGACGTCTCTGGCCGCCGAGGATCGCCGACCCGCGCCTCGTCGAGGAGGTACTCGACCGCCTCTCCTGGCAGGCGGAGCGCGAACGGAATCTCGATCTGCTCGCCGAGTACGCTCTCTGCCGTCTCTGTCTCGCCCGACACTCCGAACGGCTCGACGAGGAGCTGACGCTCCTCGTCTCCGGGTTCGACGCGCGTGGCTGCTGGCCCGGCCCGGCCGACCTCGGACCGCTCCTCGAGCGCGAAGGGCTGCCGGCGGCCGAGCACGACTTCTTCGCCAATTACCATACGACCCTGCTGGTGCGCGAAGTCCTGCTGCGCGCGCTCGGCGGCTCGCCCGGCGGCTCGCGCCGGCCTCGCCCCCGGGTGGTCGCCGCGACGCGACCGCGCGCTCGTTTCTGGCTGCCGCGCCTCCCTCCGCCGACCGCCTCGCCGCTCGCCCGTCTGCGCGGCGAGTACACGCGCCTCGTGCTCGCCGTGGCGGAAGGGCGGGCCGGGACTTTTCGCGCTGCGCTCACGCGTATCGACGGGGTCGGCGGCACGGACGGACCGACGCTCGCCGCCGAGCTCGCCTACTGGACCGCGCGCGCCGGCGGTCGCCCGGCGTCCGGCACGTGGCGCGACGAGGCCGAGCGTCCTCTCGAGGCGCCCGATCTCGACGACCGGAGACTGCGATCGCACCTCCTCGCCCGGCGTGCGCTCGCCACCGAGCCCCTCCTCCCGCGCGGCGAGGCGGAAGCGCTCTTCGACGCCGCCCTCGAGCGCGCCCGCGTCGGCACCACCGCTCCCGCGCTCGACGCGCTCCTCTCCGCCTGCCTGCTCGCTCCTGTCGCGGCGCCCCCGGGGTCGCGCCGCGGGCATCGGCTGCGACAGGCGCTCCGGCGCGCGCTCGCGGCAGCGATGTCGGCCGGGGATGCGGGGACGTTCGCCGCGCTGCTCGGCTACGGCCTGACGAGCTTTCGCACCGACCGGCTGGCGCTCGCCGCGGCGATCGACTTCCTGTTGTCGATGTCCGCCGCATCGCTGCCCTTCGGCTGGGTCACCGCATCCGGCGAGCACGCCGCCGAGGCGACGCTGCGGCAGGAGATCCGCGGGCTTCAGGCCGTCCTGGCACTCCTCCTGAGCCGTGCGCTCGCCCCGAGCGTCCTGTCCCGCCGTCTCGCGACGGCGGACCCGGCGTTCCAGCTCCCGGGTCCGAGTGCGCCGATCGATCGGCGGACCGCCATGGCGGCGGCTCCGCTCACCTGAGAAAAGGGGTTGGCGTGAATCGACGAATGAGCGTGCTCGAGCGGGTCCGTTCCTGGTGGGTGCTCCCTGCGGCGGCACGGGTCTTCCTGGCCGCGATCGGCACCCCGCTCGTCGCACGAAGCTGTCCGGCGATCTCGCGTTGACGCTGCGGCCCCTCCTCCACCGCCGGAGCGTTCCCGTCGGCGGTTCCCCGTCTCTCGACAGCCGCGGCGAGAGGCCACGGCGACGTCCGACCGCACCACGCCGGACGCGCTCCGGCGACGCCGTGCCGGTCGCATGGACGAGCGCAATACGACCGCGCACGATTGACGCTCCCT
Source organism: Holophagales bacterium (assembly GCA_016699405.1). Taxonomy (NCBI): domain Bacteria; kingdom Pseudomonadati; phylum Acidobacteriota; class Holophagae; order Holophagales; species Holophagales bacterium. The sequence goes on from CP064972.1 coordinate 403,018, forward strand.
GCCGCATCGGTCATTCTGCGGGAGAGACCTCATGGAGCCGCTGGCCGCAACGTCGCCTCGACCGCCGCTGGTCGATCGTGCCCTCGTCGAGGTCGCCCTCGCGCTGGCGCGGCGACTCTCGCGGCACGAGCAGGACGTCGAGGACCTGGCCCAGGAGGCGCTGCTGCGGCTACTGCGCTACGACGGCGAGATCGCCTCGCCGACCGCCTGGCTCTACATGATGATCCGCGGCCTCGCTCTGCGCCCCCGGCGGCAGGTCGAAGAACCCCTCCCGGCGCTCGTCCCCGCCGTCGACCCCTGGCCGCTCGTCGAGCATCGGCTCGATGCGCGCGGGCGACCCGCCCGGCGAAGACACGTCCGCTGAGGCGCCGGCGCGCCCGACGACGGGCGGGCACCCACCGTCCGCTCTCTTCCGCTCAGCTCCCCTGATCCACCAGCCGGCGGATCTCGCCGATGCGTTCGGCGGCGGCCGCGTAGCCGAGGTCGACGAGCTCTTCGCGCTGCTTGAGAGCGAGCGACGGGAAGCCGGAGAGGGCGGGCGGGCTGAGGACGAGATCGCAGTGGTGGAACCGACGCCGCGAGTTGTGGAACATGCCGATCTCGAAGGCGCGCTGGGAGACGGCGAGCGAGGTGCGCATCTCCCCGGCGTCGACCGTGCGCAAGGGGCTCGCGTAGACGCCGAGGATGACGTCGCAGAGGCCGAGCAGCGGATCGACCGGGAAGTTGTCGAGGATGCCGCCGTCGGCGAAGAGGCGACCGTCGATCGCCGTCGGCGTGAAGACCATCGGCACCGACGAGGAGGCGACCACCGGACGGATCAACTGCCCGGAGGAGAAGATCTCGAGCTTGCCGCGCACGATGTCGGTGGCGGTGACGAAGAGTCGCTTGCCCAGGGCCTCGAAGGCGTCGGCGGGAAAGTACTCGCGAAAGTCGGCGACGACCTTGTCGGTGTCGACGAAGCCCGGCTTGCCGAGGGCGAAGCGCGACGGGCGGAAGGGGCTCTTGCGCACGAAGAAATCGAACATCGCCTCGGCCGGATAGCCCGCCGAGTAGAGCGCACCGACGATCGCCCCGGCGCTGGTGCCCGAGATCGCTTCGGGAACGATCCCGTTTTCCTCGAGCGCCTTGAGCACGCCGATGTGCACCAGCCCGCGGCTGCCACCGCCGGAGAGGACGATTCCCAGTCGGTACTGCATCGTGAGGTCTCCAGGCTGCTTCAGCCCGCCGGGCTCAGCATAGCGCCGCTCGAGCCCCGTAGAATCCGCTCGAGCCTCCACCGATGAGCCTGTCAGCCTCCTCCCGCGCGGCCCGACTCCGCGAGCTCGCGGTGCTTTTCCTGAAGCTCGGAACGGTCGGCTTCGGCGGACCGGCAGCGCACGTCGCGATGATGGAGGAGGAGGTCGTCCGCCGACGCGGCTGGATGACGCGAGAGCGCTTCCTCGACCTCTGGGGAGCGACGTTCTTGATCCCGGGACCCAATTCGACCGAGATGGCGATCCACATCGGTCACGAACGAGCCGGTTGGCGTGGTCTTCTCGTCGCCGGCACCGCCTTCATCCTGCCGGCGTTCCTGATCGTCCTCGCTTTCGCCTGGGGCTACCGAACCTGGGGCAGCTTGCCGGAGCTTTCCGGGGTCCTCGCCGGAGTCAAACCGGTGGTCTTCGCGGTCGTCGTCCAGGCGCTCTTCGGCCTCGCGCGCAGCGCCTTCAAGAACCTTCGCCTCACCGCGCTCGGCGTCGCGGCCTTCGTCGCCTCGGCAGCGGGCCTGCACGAGCTCGTGGTGCTCCTCGCCACCGGCGTCGCCGCGGTGGCGCTCGAGGGCGGGTTCCGGCCTTCGCGGTCCGCCGCGGCGATCTGGCTGCCGGCGGCCGGCGCACCGGCGCTGCTCACCGCCGTCGCACCGGTGCCGTTCGCTTTCGGAACCCTCTTCTGGACCTTCGCCAAGATCGGCTCGGTCCTCTTCGGGAGCGGCTACGTCCTGCTGGCCTTCCTGCGGACCGATCTCGTCGAGCGACTGGGCTGGATCACCGAGGCGCAACTGCTCGACGCCCTGGCGGTCGGCCAGGTGACTCCCGGACCGCTCTTCACCACGGCGACCTTCATCGGCTTCCTGGTCGGCGGTGGGGTCGGCGCCGTGCTGGCCACCGCCGGGATCTTCCTCCCGGCCTTCGTCTTCGTCGCCGCGAGCGGTCCGCTGGTGCCACGGCTGCGCGCCTCGCCGACGGCGGGTGCCCTGCTCGACGGCGTCAACGTCGCGTCGCTCGCGCTGATGGCCCGAGTCACCGGCGAGCTGGCGCGGACGGCTCTCGCCACGCCGCTCGCGCTGCTGCTGACCCTCGCGAGCGCTGCCCTGCTGCTCGGCACGCGGGTGCGCTCCGCATGGCTGTTGCCGGCGGGCGCGCTCCTCGGCTGGCTCACGATGACGCCCTGAGCGGGCGCGGCCATCGAAGTGGCCCGCCGCACCCCCCGATGTCGTGGTGTAGGGCGGAGGAGGACGGATGACGCACAGACTCGGGATGTCCCGCACTTCCACACTCGGCTTCGCGCTTGCCAGCCTGGTCGGCGCGCTCGTGGCGACCCCGGCCGACGCCCGCTTCATCCGCGCTGCCGTCGCCGCCGAGCCACGCGGCCTGGTGCTAGCGCTCGACCGTCTCGCCGCGGACGGCTACCGCCTCGAGGTGACGATCGACGGTCTGCCGTTCCTCGCGGCGCTCGTCTCCTGCGAGGAGCAGGCCTGTCGCGACACGTTCCGCTTCAGCTATCGCGCCCTCGACGGGAGCTCGGCGGCGGATCTCTCCTCGGCGCTCGCCGACGGCTATCGCTTCCGCGCCGTCGCCCGCCTCGGCGACCGCTCGCTTTTCCTCTTCGAGCGCGACGCCCGCGTCCGGCTCGAGCCGATCGAGATGCGCTGGCTAGAGCTCGGCGCGGCCGCTGGCGGTCTCGACGAGGTCGCGGCGGCGCGGGAGGCCGGCTTCCGCCTTGCCGCGGTCGGTGGCGTGCGACGCGATGTCGTCCTCCTGCTGCTCGAGCGCCGGCCCGGCGAGCGCGGCGAGCCGCGCGAGGTGCGCCATCTCTCCGACCACCCGGGACCCCTGGTCGGCGCCCTCGACCGCGCTGCCGCCGAGGGCTTCGCGCTCGACGCGATGTGGAGCCGGCGCCCGAACGGCAACCCGTTCACCGTCGAGCTCCACGCACTGATCTCGCGGCCACGCTCCGGGCGGACGGCACGCGCACCCTTCCTGCTGGTGACCGATCGGGGTGAAGTGAACCGACAGGGGCGACTCGTCGCTTCGCTCGAGTGGAACGAGCGCCGGGCGCTCTTCTTCCAGGAGCTGCCGGGCTGGGACGACGACGTCGAGGAACGAGACCTGCCGGCAGGGTCGGTCAGCTCGCCCACCGCTTTGAAAGGCGCGCTCGACGAGGCGTTCCGCCAGACGCCGTTCGACCCGATCGTCTCGGCGTGGGCGGAGCCGAAGAGCGACGGCAGCTCGCGGCTCGTCACGCTGTCGGTCGACGAGCAGCCGAGCGGCCCGCTCGACCCCGAGCCCGCCTCGCCGACCGGCCGCGGGCGACCGGAGATCGTCCCCGCCCTGCCGCTCGCGATCCCTCCCGGCGCGCAGGCGCTCGGCGAGGGCGGTGGCGAGCCCGGGGCCCGCTGGCTCGCCTGGGCGCATGCCCTCGAACGGCGCGACCTCGCCGCCGCACTCGCGATGATGAGCGAGGGGAAGCGGCGCGACTTCGACCTCTCCTGCCGGGTGCGTTCGATCCGCGAGACGCCGAGCGAGCGCACGCAGAAGAAGATGCTCGGCGAATGGGCCGAGAAGCTCCCGCGCGACCCGAGCGTCGCCGGCGGCTTCGTCCTCGCCGACCGCGCCCGTCTCCGCCTGCTCGGCCGGCCGTCCGCTCGGAAGGACGCTCCGCCGATGCTCTACGAGGTCGAGCTCGTCCGCGAAGCCGGCGCCTGGAAGGCGGAGGGGGAGGCGGAGGCGATCGGGCTGGCGCGCTGACGCGCCGGCTTCTCGGGCGGACGCCGCTCCTTCCCGCCCGAGCGGCGCGGCCATCGCCTCGCCGCGGCGCGAGAGTAGCCGGCCCCGCCAGCGGCAGCGGGCGGGCTGACCCGCTTTCGCTCCGGCGAACGGGGCGGTGCGGCGGGCACGCAACTTGCGATCTCTCGCTCGTCAAGAAAGGAGACTCCCGCCATGCACGATCGGGCATCGCATCCCGTCCTCGTCCTCGTCACCGCGCTGCTCACCACTCTCGCCGCCGTGCCCTCACTCGCCGAGGAGCCGTCCTTCGAGGTCTCCGCGGTCGTCGAGCCCTCCGGCTCCTATTCGGAGTACCGGGGGTTCGATCTCGACACCGGGCTGGGGTTCGGCCTCGGCTGGCACTTCGCTCCCCGCTGGACCGGCGAGGTGCGCGCCCTCTTCCATGACGGCGACATCGCCTCGACCGACACCTACCAGCTCGGCGTCCGTTATGCCTTCGACCTCGGAGGGTCCTGGCACCCGTTCGCCGTCGGCGGGGTCCACTACGGACGCAGCGAGGTGGATTACGAGGTCGTCTGCTTCCGCGCGCCCTGCCCGCCGCACCGGTCGAGCGACTCGGTCACCGGCCTCTTCGCCGGTGGCGGCGCCGACTGGCAGTTCTCGCGCCGCACGGCGCTTCGCCTCGAGGGACGCTTTGCCGTCTACGACTCCGACGCCGGAGACGACTCGACCGATGCCACCGACCTCACCGCGGGAATCGTCGTGAGGTTCTAGCCCACGCGGCGGTGCCGCAGCGCTTCAGATCTCGAACTCCAGCCCCATCGGCTCGACGCCGCGGACGCTGAGCTCCGGCGGCTTCATCGCCACGCGTGCGCCGGCAGGCACCGAGCGGGTGAGGAAGACCGAGCCGCCGACGATCGCCTCGCGGCCGACCTCGGTCTCGCCGCCGAGCACCGTGGCGTTGGCGTAGAGCGTCGCCTCGTCACGCACCGTCGGGTGGCGCTTCGTGTGGCGCACCACGCGCCCGCTCGCGTCGCGCGGGTGCGAAAGCGCGCCGAGCGTGACGCCCTGGTAGAGCTTCACGCCGTCGCCGATCGTCGTCGTTTCGCCGACCACCACGCCGCTGGCGTGATCGATGAAGAAGCGGTCGCCGATCGTCGCCCCGGGGTGGATGTCGGCACCGCTCTGCGTGTGCGCCCACTCGCTCATGATGCGCGGCATCAGCGGCACGTCGAGCCGGTAGAGCTCGTGAGCCACCCGGTGCACGGTGACGGCGAGCAGGCCCGGGTAAGCGAGGATGATCTCGTCGAGGCTCTGCGCCGCCGGGTCGCCGTCGTAGGCCGCCTGCACGTCGCCGATCAGCCGGTCGCGGATCGCCGGGAGCTTGCCGAGCAGCGTCGCCGCCGCCCGCTTCGCCGCCTTGGCACAGGTCCCCGCGGCGCGCCCCTCCATCTCGCGGGCAAAGCACATGCAGGTCTCGATCTGCCGCTCGAGCTTCTCGCGCAGCGTCGAGAGGAGCGTGCCGACGTGGAACGGCAGGTTCTCGTCGGTCAGGTCCTGACGCCCGAAGTAGCCCGGATAGAAGAGCTCGAAGAGGAGATCGACGACCTCGTGGATCTCCTCGCGCGACGGCAGGTAGCGGCGGTTGAGGTGCTGGCCGCGGGGGTCGCGCCGGTAGCTCGCGACCATCCCGTCGACCAGGGCGGAGAGGTCGACCCCCGCCGCCTTCTCCGTCGCCTGCTCCGAGCTCACCGTCAGATCCCCACCGGCACGGCCTGGGCCTTCTCCACCTCGGCGAACATCCCCTCGAAGAGCGCGCCGGAGAGGTAGCGCTCGCCGGAGTCGGGCAGGACGACGACGATCGTCTTGCCGGCGAACGCCGCGTCGTGCGCCAGACGCAGCGCCGCCGCCATCGCCGCGCCGCAGGAGATGCCGACGAGGATCCCCTCCTCGCGCGCCAGACGGCGTGCCATCGCGATCGCCTCTTCGTTGGAGACCTGCTCGATGCGGTCGAGGAGCGACAGGTCGAGGTTCTTCGGCACGAAGCCGGCGCCGAGCCCCTGGATCTTGTGCGGCGCCGGCTTGAGCGGCTCGCCGGCGAGCGTCTGGGTGATGACCGGCGAGGCGGTCGGCTCGACGCCGACGGAGAGGATCGCCTTGCCCTTCGTCTTCTTGAGGAAGCGGGAGACCCCGGTGATCGTCCCGCCGGTGCCGATGCCGCTCACCAGCACGTCGACCGCGCCGTCGGTGTCGTCCCAGATCTCCGGGCCGGTGGTCGCCTCGTGGATCGCCGGGTTGGCCGGGTTCTCGAACTGGCGCATCGGCACGAAGCGCTCCGGGCTCTCGCGGTAGAGCTCCTCGGCCTTGGCGATGGCGCCCGGCATGCCGAGCGGTCCGGGAGTCAGCACGAGCTGCGCGCCGAGCGCGACGAGCACCTTGCGCCGCTCCATCGTCATCGTCTCCGGCATGGTCAGAACGCACTCGTAGCCACGGGCCGCCGCCGCGAAGGCGAGCGCGATGCCGGTGTTGCCGCTCGTCGCCTCGAGAATCGCCTTGCCCGCCTTGAGCTCGCCGCGCTGCTCGGCATCCCACACCATCGCCGCGCCGATGCGACACTTCACGCTGTAGGCCGGATTCCGGCCCTCGATCTTGGCGAGCACGCGGGCGTGCGCGCCCTGGGTCAGGCGGCGGATCTCGACGAGCGGCGTGTGGCCGATCGAGCGCGAGTTGTCTTCGAAAATACGGGCCATGGGGATCTCCTTGCCGGTCTCGCCCGGGACAGGCCTCTCCCATCCGCGGCGACGAGTCCGTGCAAGCCCCAACGCGGCGCGGGTTCCGCCTATTCCAGCCGGGTCGCTCCGGGCCGAACGCCGGGACCCGGACCCCGACGCGGCGCGTCCGGGCAGCGCGGCCCCGGGTCGGATGCGCGAGTGAACTGTTCCACTCGGCCGGCCGGACTGTCTGAACCCGGTATGAACGCCCTCGCGATCGCCGCTGCGGACTGGAGGACGGGCGCCAGTTGGGGAGAACCTGATCTCTCGACTAGGCTTGCCCCGTTCCCGCAGGGCCTGCGCGACGCGGCTCGTGCCGCCGTCGCCGGCCTGCGCCGAGGCGCCGACGCCGTGACTGCTCCCGCCACGCTCTCCGACGAAGACCTGGTCCGCCGGATCCACCAGGCGTCCGTCGAGGCCGCAGCACCCCTGCTCGACCTGCTGTTCCGCCGCCACCAGGAGCGGGTCGCCTCGTGGTGCTACCGGATCAGCGGACGTCGCGAGGAGGCGGCGGATCTCGCCCAGGAGGTCTTCCTGCGGGTGCAGGAGCGGCTGCGCACCTTCCGTTTCGAGAGCAGCTTCTCGACCTGGCTCTACCTCGTGACGCGCAGCGTGGCGATCAACCGCGGCATGGCCAGCCGGCGACGGGCGATGGCTTCGCTCGACGACGACGATCTGCCGGAGCCGATCGCCGACAGCCCCGACCCGGTCGCCGCGCTCGATCTCGCGCGGCTCGGCGGGCGACTCCGCGAGACGATCCGCACCGAGCTCGACGAGCTCGAGCGGCGTGTCCTCTACCTCCACGTCGTCGACGAGATGACCCTTCCCGGCATCGACCGGCTGCTCGGCCTGACCAACCGTTCGGGCTCGAAGGCCTTCCTGGTCAGCGCCAAGCGCAAGCTGCGCCGCCTCCTCTCGGAGCTCCCGCGATGAACCCCCTGCGTCCGCTCACTCCCCCCCAGCTCGCCACCTTGCTCGCATCGGGTGACTGTCCGCGCCCGGAGCGGATCTACGAGGCGGTGGCCGGCGAGCTCGGAGCCGAGGAGCGCGACACCGTGCTGGCCCACGCCTCGCGCTGCGACGCTTGCGGCGCCGAGCTCGCGCTCGCCCGCGCCTTCGCCGAGCCCGCCGCAGCCGACGCCGCGACGTCCGGGGCGGTCGCCGCAGCCGACATCGGCTGGATCGTCGGCGAGCTCGAGAGACGGCGCGGCCAGGAGGCCGGACCCGCGGCGGCCCCGACGACGCCCGAGCTCGCCCGTGTTCTGCCGATGCCCGCGCGCTCCCGGCGCGGCCACCCCGGTGGCTGGCTCGCCGCGGCGGCCTCGGTGCTGCTCGCGGTGGGAGGGCTCTATCTGACGACGCACACGGCCGCACCGCCGAGCGTGCCGCCGCCCCCGACGACCGACGTGCTGCGCAGCGCCGAGATCGCCTGGGAGACGCCGCTCGGCCGGCTCGCAACGCTGCCCTCGGCGCTGCGCTGGAGCGCGACGCCGGGAGCGGTGCGCTATCGGCTGACCGCGGCCAACGCCGCGACCCGCGCCCCCCTCTGGTCCGGGGAAAGCACCACGGCGGCGATGCCCTTCCCGCCGGCGCTCGCCGCCCGCATCGAGCCGTTCGTCACGGTCGAGCTGCGCGTCGAGGCGCTGTCGGCAGACGGCGCCGTGCTCGCTCTCTCCGCTCCCGTCGCCTTGCGACTCGAACGCTGACGGCCCCGCCGCAGCGGCTCAGCGGCGGCGCCGCCGGAGGAACACGGCGATCGCCAGAGCGAGGATCGCCAGGCCGGCGAGCAGAGGCCAGGTTCGGGCCCGGACGACCACCGGCGGCGGATCCCCTACCAGGACGAAACCGGCCCAGAGCTGCGGCGCGTCCCAGCCGGGCGTGCGCCGCAGGCGGTCCTTGGCCCGACGCAACGCCTCGGCAGGCGAGCGGCCGACACCGAGCTCGAAGTAGAACTGCTCCATGAACGTCGCGGTCGCCGCGTCGCCAACCTCCCAGAGCGAGGCGACGACCCCCCGCGCCCCGGCGGCGAGGAACGCGCCGGTGAGCGTGGTGAGCGCCCGCCCGTCCGCCGTCGAGCCGAGAGCCGTGCGGCAGCCGGAAAGCACGACGAGGTCGGCGGTGAGCGGCGTCGCGGCGACCTCCAGGGCCGTCAGCAGGCCATCGTCGTGCGCGTGGGGGGCAAGGAAGAGCGCCGCACCGGGTTCGAGTCGCTCGTCGACCACCGCATGAGTGGCGAAATGCAGGACGTGCGCCCCCTCGGCGGCGACCGATCGCCAGGTCGTTTCGTTCGCGTCGGCACCGAGCAGCAGGCGGGTGCGCCCGCCGAGCTCGCGCGCCGCGTCGGCGAGCTCACGCTCCCCCGCGGGGAGCGCCGGCAACGCGAAGCGGGCGGCGAGCAGTCCGGCTTCGCCGCGTAGCGTCGCCGGCTCGACCGGCACGGAGGCAAACCCGGCCAGCTCCCAGCGCGGCGAGCCCCGGGGCTCGACGGGGCCGGCGAGCCAGCTCGCGCTCGGCAGATAGCGCACCGCCACGCGCTCGACGACGAGGTAGCCGTCGGGCAGGCGGAGGATCTCGAACGGCAGATAGCGCAGGCGGGCGTCGGCTGCGATCGCCACCGACCCCCGCAGGCCGTCGAGGCCGGCGAGCAACCGCTGCGAGAGCTCCTCGACCACCGCCGGCGCCGGCTCTCCTCCCCGGGCGAGCGCCGCATGCGCCTCGCCCACCCGATCGAGCATCCGCGTCGCGGCGCCGATCGCGCGCAGCTCGACCTGCCCCTGCCCGAGCCGCCAGCGCCAGAGCGTCTGCTCGCCGGCGTAGAACTCGAGGATCGTCGCCTTCCCCCCCGCGAGCCGGGCGAGCTCGTCGGCGGCGAGCGGAGCGCGCCCTCCCGGAAGCGCATCGAGCAGCTCCCGCGCCTTGGCCCGCTCCACCAGCGCCAACGCCGCGAGCGCATCCTCGCGGCGGCGGCTCGCCACCGCCCGCTCGGCGGCGAGATCGACCGCCAGAGCGAAGAGCGACCGCTTGTCGCCGAGGTAGCCGGCACGCAGCGGCCGCGGGCGGATGCCGGCCCGCACGTTCTCCACCGCGGCGAGGCCGCGCTCGACCAGTGCGAGCGCCGTCTCGCGGCGACCGGCGGACTGCTCGACGCGCGCCAGCCCTTCGAGCGACATCCAAGTCCCCTCGGCGTCCTGACTGGCTTCGGCCAGCTCGCGCGCCCGCGACAGCACGGGCCGGGCCGCCTCCGGCCGCCCGAGCTCGACGAGCAGGCGGCCCAGGTAGTAACGGGCCTGGATCTCGCCCAAACGGTCCTTGCCGGCGATCGTCAGGTCGAGGGCGCGGCGGAAGGCGTTCTCGGCACGGACCGGGTCGCGCAGATCGAGTTGCGCGGCGAGCCCGGCGTTGACCCACGCATTGGCAAGTGCCGCCCCGTCGCCGAGCCGCTCGAGCTCGACGATCGCCGCGGCGAAGGCGCGCTCGGCTGCCGCGGCATCGCCGAGATTGCGCAACAGCACGCCCCGGTTGACGGCGACCTCGGCGGCACGCAGCGGCTCGGCCCCGGGCTCACCCAGGGATTCGAGCACGGCCAGCGCCTCGCGAAAGGCACCGAGCCGTTCGTAGGCGACCGCCCGATTGATGGCCAGCCAACGGCGCTGTTCTCCGACCCATGCTTCCGCGGCGTGGGCGTCGAGCTCCGCGTCTCCCTCCGCGAGGCGGTCGAGCGCCGGTCCGTAGCGACCGGCACCGATCGCCAGCGCGGCGAGGTTTCCCAAAACGACGACCGCCTCCTCCGCTTCGCCGAGCCGGCGGTCGAGCGCCAGCGCCTCGCCGAAGGCGCGCTCCGCCGCCGCGGTGTCACCGGTGTACTGCAGCGCCCGCGCCAGGTTGTTGAGGGTGCGGGCGAAACGCCGGTCCTCGCCGAGCCCGCGACGGATCTGCTCGGCAGCCCGGCACTCGACGAGCGCCGCCCCGAACTCGCCGCGGTCGGTGAGGAGGACGCATGCATTGTTGTGCGCCGTCCCGGCGCTCGCCGGATCGCTCGACGCGGTCGCCGCAGCGACCTCCCGATACGCAGCGAGCGCCTGCTCCAGCCGCCCCTCCTGGTGCAGCGCCAGCGCCTGGTCGAGGGTCGTCGGCGCTGCGGCGGTCGCCGCGGCGACGGCGCACAGCACGAACGCGGCGGGAGTCATCGCGGCGATCCTACTGCGCCGGAAGCTGCGGCGCGCCGAGCGCACCGGCCGCGTAGGCGAACGTCGCCGCGGGCAGATAGGCGAGCGTGGCGAGAAGCCAGGGACGCGCGCTCGCCGGCGTGACGCGCCAGGCCAGGGCGAACGACTCGCGGGATCGCGCCAGGACCCGGCGGGCGATTGCCGCGCGCGTCATCCCACCGCCGAGCGCCGCATGGGCCGCCACCGTCCGCGCGCCGCGCCGCCAGTGGTCGGCGACGAGCCCCGGCAGCGTCCGCGGGTAGAGATGCGCCGTGCGCACTGCTGGATCCCAGCGTGGCCGCTCCGCCGGCGTGAAGCGCGCGTGCAGCTCCGTGTCCTCGCCGCGCGCCAGCGCCGGGCGGAAGCCGCCGTGCCGCGCCAGCAGCTCGCGCGAGTAGGAGACGCCGTAGCGCTGTGCCTCGCCGTCCGGCACGTTCGGCCAGCGCCGCACGTGGAGCGAGAGGTACGCCGTGCAGGCCGCAAGGCTCGCGGGATACGGGTTGACCAGGGCGCTGGCCACCGCCGGCGCGCCGGCTCGATGCGCCGCCAGGCGCGCCGCGACCCACCCGCGCTCGGCGCGGCAGTCGACAGCGAGGAAGGCGACGAACGGCGCCCGGGTCGCCTCCACCCCCGCGTTGCGTGCTGCACCGGTGGGCAGCCGGCGCGGTGCAGTCACCACCGGCACCGCGAGCCCGTGGCTGGCGAGCAGACCGGTCGCGTCGCCGCCGCCCGAGCTCACGACGACGACCTCGGGGCGCGGACGTTGCCCGACGACCGAGGCGACCGCCTCGGTGAGCTCGCGGGGGGCGCCGAGGGCGAGCACCACGACCGCGAGCTCCGGCCAGGCGCGCTCGTTCCCGTCGTGGCCGCTCATGGATCCTCCAGCGGCACGTAGCTGCGGCCTGCCGGGAGCTCGACGACCTCGATCCCGGCGCTCTCTGTCAGATAGTCGTAGCCGATCGCCTGGAAACGGCGCTCCGGATCGAGGCGCCGGTACTTGTCGCGCCGCGCCTCCCGGTCCTCGGCGCGGATCATCCGCCGGTGGTAGAGGTAGAGGTCGGCCTGCCGATAGTCGTCCCCCTCGCGCGCGTCGAGCGGCGCCCAGTAGCCGTGCAGGGCGCGCTCGTCGAAGACCGCCCCGGGGCGCGCGGCGAAGAGTCGGGGCGAGCGCTTCCGCCCCCAGATTCCGTCGACGCGCATCCGATCCGGACGGTCCCACAGCTCGCGGACGTGCAGGTGGAACGCCCGTGGCGCCCGGCGCGCGGTGACGAGCTCGCGCGCACGTTTGCCAAAGCCGCGCTCCAGGCGCTCGTCGGCGTCGACCCCGACGACCCAGTCGGCGCCGAGGGCGGTCGCCGCCTCGGCGAGACGGCGGTGGTTCGCGCCGTCGTCCCAGACGTGCGGCTCCCGCTGCGGCGCACGCAACAGGGCGATCACCGCCGGCTGCGCCGCCACGAAGTCGGCTGAGCCGTCGGTGGAGCCGTCGTCGAGCCCCACCACGCCGTCGACTTCGGGCGGCACGTTGACGAACCACCCCGGCAGATAGCGCCGTTCGTCGCGGAAGGCGAGGAGCGCGAGCAGGCGGACGGAGCGCCGGCGGCGCGTCCAGAATGGTTGCAGGAGTTTCACCGGAGGCGCTCGCGCGGCCGATAGGCTCGCCAGCGCGGCAGCGGAGCGAGCTCGAGACCGGTCTCGTCGGTCAGGTGCGCATAGCCGATCGACTGATGGAGGTGCTGTGGGTCGCGCTCCTCCCAGCGTCGGCGACGGGCTTCGCGATCGGCACGGCGCAGCATCCCCAGGTGATAGACGATCAGGTCCGCCTCGGCGAAGCCGCCGTTCCGCCGGCTGTCGAGCGGCGCCCAGTGGCCGTGCATCGGGCGCGGGTCGAGCACCGGATCGACGCGATGGGCGAAGAGCCGGGCGTGACGCTTGTCGCCCCAACGGCCGTCGACGCGCATGCGATCCGGCCGATCCCACAGCTCGACGATGCGCACCGACGCCGCACCGACGCCGAGTCGCTCGAGACGCTCGATCTCGCGCTCGGCGCGACGGCGGAACGAGCGTTCGAGTCGCTCGTCGGCGTCCACGGCGACGAACCACGCCCCGGCGAGGCGTGCGGCCACGGCGTGCAGTCGAGCGTGATTGCCGACCTCGTCGAAACCGTCGCCGGCCGGCCGCTCACGGCGCAGCAGCTCCAGGCACTTCGGGTGGGCGGCCACGAGATCGCCGGCGCCGTCGCACGATGCGTCGTCGAGAGCGACGAAGCCGTCGACCTGCGGCGCCACGTTGGCGAGCCAACCGTCGAGCATCCGTCGCGCGTCGCGAAACTGCAGCAGTGCGACGAGCGGCGGCGAACGCCGAAATCGAAGTCGGGGCCACATGCGGACTGCATTCTAGGTCGCAGCGCGTTGCGAGGGCCGTTGCTAGGATCGCGCCCCATGTCGCTCCGCGTCCTCTTCACCAATCACCAGATGGCCGGTCGCGGCGGCACACAGATGTGGATTCGCGACATCGCCGGCGCCCTCGTCGCGCGTGGGCACCGCCCCGTCGTCTGGAGCCCGCAGCTCGGCGCGAGCGCCGACGACGTCCGCGCGCTCGGCGTGCCGGTGATCGACGATCTGCAGAAGCTCGCCGAACCGCCCGACCTGATCCACGGCCACCATCGGCTCGAGACCGCCGCCGTGCTCGCCCACTTTCCGGGCGTTCCGGCGCTCTTCGTCTGCCATGGCTGGCTTCCCTGGCAGGAGCAGCCACCCGTGCTGCCGCGCATCCGCCGCTATCTCGCGGTCGATCGCCTGCGGCGGGAACGCCTGGTGGCCGAGAACGGCATCCCGCCCGAACGCGTCGCGATCTTGCCGAACTTCGTCGACTTGCGCCGCCTCCCCGAGGCCTCTCTGCGGCCGTCGCGACCGCGCCGTGCGCTGCTCTATTCGAACCGCACCGACGACGCGTCGTGGGTCGCCGCCGTTCGCGCAGCCTGTCGGCGAAACGGGCTCGCCGCGCCGGCTGTCGTCGGCGCTGCCGCGGGCAATGCGGTCGACGATCCCGGGCGGCTCTTTTCCGAGCACGATCTGGTCTTCGCGCGCGGTCGCTCGGCGCTCGAAGCGATGGCGACCGGGGCGACGGTCGTCCTCTGCGACGTGGAGGGGAGCGGGCCGCGCGTCACGCCGGCGAACTTCGCCGAGCTCGCCGACCTGAACTTCGGTGTCGGCGCTCTGCGCCTGCCGCACGACGGGGCCCGGCTCGCTGCGGCCATCGCCGGCTATGACGCCGAGGAGGCAGCCGCGGTCGCTCGACTCGTCCGCCAGCACGGTTCGCTCGAGCTGGCCGTCGAGCGGCTGCTCGCGCTTTATCGCGATCTCCTCGACGAGCCGTGCGCCAGCGAGCCCGGTGCCGCGGCGGCCGAGGAGGGGCGAGCGATCGCCCGACTCCTGACCGACCTCAGCCGCACGATCGATCACGCGAGGGACGCTCGCCTGACGGCCCTGGAGCGCGAGCTCGCCAGCCTGCGGTCGACGCGCGCCTTCCGGATGCGCGAACGGTGGCTGCGTTCGCCGCTCCGCCGCCTCTTCGAGCGCCCTCCGACAACCCCGACGGCGGGATAGGGACAGCGCGCTCGCTTCACGCGCGACCCGGTCTCCCAGAAAGACGACGGGCCCCGCGCCGCAGCGCAGGGCCCGTCGGAAGTGCGGCGGAGCAGCTCCGCTCCGCCCGGCATCGCGCTAGATCAGAACGGCCCGCCGATGCGCAGATGGCTCGCCTGGGTCGCGTTGTCGAGCGCCACGGCCGAGAAGCCGACCGCATAGCGACCCTCGGCCGACATCCCGTTGCCCACCCAGGCCTGCGCCGCCGCCGGATCCTCCGGCGGGTTGTTCCCAGCCGCCGGCACGGTGGTGTTCAGGTTGAGGAACAGCCAACCGAAGGTGAACGAGACCGGGAAGTCCTCGCTATCGACCACGGCGCGCTGCGCCTCGGCCGGGAACGGGATGATGCCCTCGTTCGGCAGCGGCGGCGAAACCGGCGTCGTCTGCGGAACTTCCGGATGCTCCTGCTCGTCGAAGATCACGATCTGTTCCTGACCGAGCGGGTACCAGGACGGCCGCAGGTTGAGCGTCGCCGGGCAGGTGAAGGGCACCTGATTGACCTTCGAATCGCGCCAGACGACGAGGTCGGTGCCACCACTGAACGCCCCGCCGTTGATGTAGCGCACCGCGAAGTTGGTGGCGAGCGGCTCGCGGTTGTCCGCCGCCGTCCACGTCACGTAACGGCCATAGAAGGTGTACTGACCCGGGACCGACGTCTCCGGATTCGTCGCCGAGGCCTCGATGTGGATCATCGTCTCGCCGGCGGCGTAGTTCTGACTCGGGGTGACGAAGAAGTAGTCGCCCCACAGCACGTTCTGGTTCGTCGCGTCGCCCGAGCCGCCGGCACCGAAGTAGCCGGCATCGCCCGGGAAGCGCAGCGTGCAGTTGTTGACCGTGTCGATCGTCACATAGCCACGAGCGACGTTGTCACCGAACACCTGGCCGGCGCAGCGGCCGCCGAGCAGCGGCGAGGCCTGGCCGGTGAGCGACTTCTTCAGGTGGTCGATGTAGGTCGCCGACAGCGGGCCCAGCGGCAGCTGGCCGGTGCAGCTCGCGAAGTTGATGTCCTGCGAGAAGTCGCCCTGCGGGCTGATCGTGTCCGTCGGGTCCTGACCGTCGGAGGCGGTGCGCGGCAGCGTGCCGTTGAGGATGTCGCGCATGTTGACGGTCTGGACGTCGTAGCCGGTCAGGTAGACGTTGAAGTCGAGCACCGGCACCGACAGGTCGGACCACACCACGACGTGGGCGAGAACCGCCGTCGCCGACGAGTTGTTGACCGAGAACAGCGTCGTCAGGCCGTTCGTGTCGGCCAGGTCGACTTCGAAGTACGGCAGCAGCAGCGTCGCGGCCGGCACGTCGTCGACGGTGCCGATCACCGCGGCCGCGGGGCCGCCGAGCGCGAGGCAGCTCGCCAGGGCGAGAGCCAGGGAAAGGAAGGGGCGTCGCATGCAGGTCCTCCTTGAAGGTACGCCGGGGCGGGGGGCGAGAGGCGAGGCACGGACCGGCGGTTCATGCCGATCTCGGGAGGTGCTCCCGAGCGCTCGTCGTCACCCGGCCAGCCGGACTAGGAACGGCCCGAGTATACCCATCCGCTGCCGGGGCGCAATCGCATCGCCCACGAAGGAAACGAGGGCCTCGGGGGACGTTCCCGAGACCCTCGCAGGGGGAGTTTCTGGCGGGAGACCGTGCGACTTACTGGCAGGTCTTGAAGGTGGCGACGTCCTGGATCGGCTCGGCGGTCTTGCCGAGCGGGTTGAAGAACTGCTTCGAGATGCCGGTCGCTGTGTCGGTGACCGTCAGCGTGAAGTCGACGTTCGTCGTCGCGGCGTAGAAGACCCAGTAGGAGGGCCCGCTGGCGATCCCGCAGCCGTCGATGACCTTGATCAGCATCTCGGCGTTGCCGGCGTCGAAGAACCAGAAGTAGCCCGACTTGTCCGAGAGGCTGACGCTGCGTCCGACGCCGACGCCGCTGCCGAAGTTCGGCGTGCGGAAGTTGATCGCGGCGCGGAAGCGACCACCGAGCAGGCAGAGGTGGTCGTCGCCCGGCTCGCAGGGCGTCGTCGGCCCGTCGTCGTCGATGATCGAGAGCGTCGCCGTCCCGTGGACGAGGTCGATCGTGGCGCCACCGGTCGGGTTGCTGAGCTCCAGGAGGACGGTCTCGGTCCCTTCGCTCGCGGTGTCGGCGAGGATCGGCACGGTGAAGGTCTTGGCGGTCTCGTCGCCGGCGGCCCAGGAGAGCGTCCCGGTCACCGTCTGGAAGTCGGTTCCGGCCGTGGCGCTGCCGGCCGTCGCCCGATAGGCCACGCTCACCGCGCCGCTCTGGCCGTTCGAACGCTCGACGCGAATCGTCGCCAGCCCCTGGCTCTCGATCACCTGGAAGCTCGCCTCGTCGAACTCGAGGAGACCCGCCGAACCGCTCCCCCCGCCGTTGCAGCTGTCGTCGCCCGGCTCGCAGCCCGGCGGCGTCGTGTCGTCGCCGCTGTCGACGATGGTCAGCACGGCGCTGCCGCGCAGGCTGTCGATCGCCGCGCCGCCGGTGGGGCTGGAGAGCGCGAGTTGGATCGTCTCCGGTCCCTCGGCGAGGTTGTCCTCGAGAACCGGTACGGTGAAGGTCTTCGTCGATCCGTCACCGGCGGCCCAGGAGAGCGTTCCGGTCGTCGCCGTGTAGTCGGCGCCGGCGCTCGCCGAGCCATCGGCGGTCGAGTAGGTCACGCTCGCCGCACCGCTCTCACCCTGCGAGCGCTCGACGCTCACCACGGCGACCGCGCCGCTCTCGTAGGCGAAGAAGGAGCGCTCGCCGAATTTGAACGTGCCGGCCGATCCCCCGCTGTTGCAGGAGTCGTCGCCCGGCTCGCAACCCGGCGGCGGGGGAGGAGGGGGCGTCCCGCCGTCGTTGTCGCTCACCGAGATCGTGAAGCTCGAGCGCGTCGGGTCGATCGCCGCGCCGCCGGTCGCTCCGGAGAGCGAGAGCTGGATCGTCTCGCTCCCCTCGGCCGCTGCGTCGTCGAGGATCGCGACCTGCACCGACTTGGCGGCCCCATCGTTGTCGCCCCAGGAGAGCAGCTGCGCCACCGGAAGGAAGTCCGAGCCCGGCGTGGCGCTGCCACCCACCGACGACACGACGACCGAGACGGCTCCCGATTCGCCCTGCGAGCGCTCCACCAGGACGGTCGCGGTGCCAGCTCCTTCGCCGACGGAAAGACTCGATTGGTCGAACTTGAAGGTCCCGGGTCCGCTGGCGAACGCGGTCGCCGCGGTGAGGCTCGCTGCCAGGGCGAGGCGGAGGGCGAGGGTGCGAGGTTGGGTCATGGCGGGTCTCCTCTGCGAAGTCGGTCCGACCGCGGATGCCGAGGTCGTCTCTCGCGAGGTTGAGACAGCGCTCGTCGCCGAATGGAACAGCCGGACCGGTCGCGCGACCTCGGCCACCGCACAAGTCGCCTCCGTCTGTTCCGGATCGAGGCCGGCGCTGTCCATTGAATCGGGCGCCTTCTCCCATCTCCCGTAGACTGGCGCCCTAGCGGGTGACCCGATGATCCGAACGAGACCACACCTCCACCGTCGATCTTCCAGGCCGGAAGCTCGCCTCGCGCCGGCGATCCTGGGGCTCGCCCTGCTGGCCGCAACCTGGCTCGGCACGACGGCCAGCGCTCAGGTCGAGCCGCTCACCCTTCGTGTCTCCGACGCCGAGGCCCCTCCGGGAGGCACGGTTGCCGTGATCCTCCGCACCTACGCCTCCCGTCCGGTGAGCCAGGGACGCGTCTGCGGCGGGCCTCGCGCGCCCGCGCCGCTCCGTTCGTTCCTCGAGCGTGCGCTCGCCGTCGGCCCGGGCTCGCCGTTCGCCGCGTTCCTTCCCGGCTCGTCGCAGATCTTCGCGGAGAGCGGTACGCCGACGGCGCTCTGGACCTGGACCGATTCGACGCAATCGCTGGACGTCGACTTCAGCTCGCTCGAGTCGTCGATCAACGCGCAGGACGGCGTCCTCGCCGTCTTCACCTTCACGCTCGACCCCTCGCTCGCTCCGGGCACGACCTACGATTTCCAGATCAACCCGGGCGAGTCGTTCCTCCAGGATCCCAATGGCCAGCCGATCCCCATCGACGTGCGCTCGGGACGCGTCCGCGTGCGCTCGGCCGGCACCAATCCGAGCCTTTCGCTGGGGGCGCCGAAGGTCCACCCCGGCTCCGCCGCCGCCCTCGAGATCGAGACTGCCGAGCCGTTCGCCCTGGCGAGCGGGCACCTCGAGATCTACTACGACCCGGCGATCGCCTCCGGGCCGACGACGGTGACCGCGAACCCGCGGCACGGTCCCGTCGCGACGACGGTGTCGACTCCGGCACCCGGTCAGGTGACGATCGACTTCACCTCGTCGAGCCCCTGGCTCAACGCTCAGGTGCCCGGCGCTCTGTTCACCGTCGAGATCCCCACGCTGACGACGAATCCGGTCGGCTCGCAGTCCTGGGTCCAGTTCGGCGCCGGCACCTTCCTCGTCGCCCCGGGACCCAATCCGCGGCCGGTGAACCTGCCCGGCGACTGGATCGAGTTCGTCGCCAGTCCGGCGATCTGGGGGGACGGCTTCGAGAGCGGCTCGCTCTGGGTCTGGAGCCGTCACAGCCCCTAAAGCGACACGGCCTCCGGTGCCGTCTGGCACGCGGAGGCCGCGACAAGGCACGCCGGCGCCGAGCCGTTCAGCGCGCCGGCAGCAGCAGCTCCCAGCCGACCTCGATCAGGTTCGGGTCGGCGATGCGCCCCTTGTTGAGCTCCCAGATCTCGTACCAGCGATTGACCTGCCCAAGCTGATCGCGCGAGATCTTCGACAAGGTGTCGCCGGGGCGCACCTTGTAGACCGACTGCCCGCCGGTCACCTTGGCGATCGGCGCCGGTCCGGTGCCGCCGAGGTACTTGCGGATGATCTGGCGGTACTCCTCCGAGCCCTTGAGCTCGCGGATCGCCGCGTTGACCATCTTCAGAAGCGAGGTCGCGCCGCGCCGAACGCCGACGTTGTAACTCGACTGCGTGAGGTTGAACTGGACGATCTCCAGTCGGTCGCGGTACTCCTTGAGCTCCTCCTGGGCGTAGGGGAAGTCGTAGACGAATCCGTCGATCTTGCCGGCGGCGAGCAGGTCGAAGTAGCCGTCCTCGTACTTCTCGTAGGCCTTGGCGCCGCGCACCAGGCGGCGCACGTCCTGCTCGGCGGCGGGATCGTTGAACAGGCCCACCACCTTGCCGCCGAGATCGTCGACCGAACGGATGCCGCTGCCCTTGCGCACCACGAGGCAGAGACCGTAGTCGTAGTAGCTCTCGGACCAGTCGATGCCGGGGATCGACGGATCGGCGGTGTAGCCGCTGACGATGACGTCGAACTTGTCGGCGATCAGCCGGCCCGGCAGCTCGCTGTACTTGCCCGGCACCACCACCACCGTGTCGACGCCGATCCGCTTGGCGAGCGCGTTGGCCACCGCCCAGTCGAACCCGTCGTAGCGCGCGCCGGTCTTGAAGAGCATCGGCGGCGTGTTGGGCTCGGCACCGACGCGCAGCACGCCGGCATCGAGCACCCGTTGCAGCGAATCGTCGGCGGCAGCCGAGCCCGGCACGACGGCGCCAAGGGCCAGCGCGAGAAGACAGAGCACGAAGAGCTTGCGAATCATCGGAGATCCTCCAGCGGGTCGTCGGCGTCAGCGCCCGGCGGCGGCGCAACGGAAGCCGACGCTCGAGCTGCGGTCGGTGGGGAGCTTGGGGACACGGTGCGTCACGCGGGCGTCGGCGAGCTCCCACGAGTCCCACGAGCCGCCGGCGACGAGCACCAGGTCGGGCTCCTCGGGGCTGCGGCTGGCGGTCCACTCGCTGACGTTGCCGGCCATCGCCAGGACGCCGAAGGGGCTCTGGTCACGACGCAGGCGGGCATCGGTGACCCCCCAGGTGGGGATCTGCTTGGCGGCCTGCGCCTTCGCCGCGTGGTCGGCGCCGAGGATGTTGGCGAAGGTCGCCTCGAGCGAATCGCCCCAGGGGAAGAGCCGCGAGTCGTTGCCGCGCGCCGCCCGTTCCCACTCGACGGTGGTGGGGAGTCGCCCGCCCGCCTGGCGGCAGAACGCCGCCGCGTCCTCCGACGAGACGAAGACGACCGGGAAGTCGCGGTGGCTCGCGACGTAGCCGGCGTCGTCCCAGTAGGACGGCAGCTCCCGCGGACCGCACGAGGAGCCGACCGGGCAGTTGGCGAGAAAGGCCGCAAACTCGCCGTTCGTCACTTCGTGGCGGTGGATCCGGAAGACCGGGACCTCGGTGGGCGTCGCCGACTCGCCGGCGAGCAGGGTGCCGGCCGGAATGGTGACCCAGGATTCCGCGGCGAGCGGTTGCTGGGCGAGCGTGCCGGGCCCGTTCGGACTCGCCGGCGGCGGGGCCGAGGGCGGCGCACCCGGCGCGGGCGCCCGCCCGCTGCCGATCCACTGGCGCCAGATCTGCTGCTCGCGCGGCACGAAGCGGTGCAGCGCGGTGACGATCAGGCCGAGTCCGATGAGGAAGAGCAGGAATTTGCCGAGGGGTGTCAGTCGCATCGCGAGCTCGCACGCTCCGGCACCGCGAACCGGCGCCGGCGTCCATTCGATTGGAGACCCGCCGGCATCGTACGGGAGGCGATGCCGGCGGTCAAACGTCGTCG
Organism: Holophagales bacterium; assembly: GCA_016699405.1. Taxonomy (NCBI): domain Bacteria; kingdom Pseudomonadati; phylum Acidobacteriota; class Holophagae; order Holophagales; species Holophagales bacterium. The sequence continues at coordinate 424,216 of CP064972.1, forward strand.
CGACGCACCGCGCGACGGCCGGGCTTCAGCGGGTGCCGGTCGGCGTGGTGGCCGGCTCGCCCTCGCTCTCCGGCGGCAGCACGACGACGACGTCGCCGGGGCGAACGAGACCGAGTTGCTCGCGCGCCATCCGCTCGAGCGTCGCCGGGTCGTCGCGCAGCCGGGCGATCCGCCCTTTGAGCAGCGCCGTGCGCTCCTCCGCCGCGGCGACGCGCGAGGCGAGCTCCTGCTCGCGATCGCGCGCCGCCTCGAGGTCGCGCCAGCCCTTCACCGCCCCGCTGCCGAGCAGGAGCAGCAGCAGGGCGACGAGGGCGGCCCAGAGGGCTCGCTGCGGGCGGACGGCCGGCGCTTCACTCACGCGGAAATCTGACGAAACGCCGCGAGACCCGGATAGGTCCCCACGCCGTCGAGCTCCTCTTCGATGCGCAGCAGGCGGTTGTACTTCGCCACACGATCGCTGCGGCAGGGGGCACCGGTCTTGATCTGGCCGGCGCGCGTCGCCACCGCCAGGTCGGCGATGGTGGTGTCCTCGGTCTCGCCCGAGCGGTGGCTGATGATGTTCGCCCAGCCGTTGCGCTTGGCGAGGTCGACGGCGGCGAGGGTCTCGGAGAGGGAGCCGATCTGGTTGAGCTTGACCAGCAGCGCGTTGCTCACCCCTTCGGCGATGCCGCGGCGGATGATCTCCGGGTTGGTGACGAAGATGTCGTCGCCCACGAGTTGCACCCGGCCACCGAGTGCGTCGGTCAGACGCTTCCAGCCGGCCCAGTCGCCTTCGGCGAGCCCGTCTTCGATCGAAACCAGCGGATAGGCGTCGGCCCAATCGCGGTAGAGGGCGATCAGATCGTCGGCGCCGAGCCCGCTGCGCCCCTCACCGGCCAGGGCATAGCGCACCACGTCGCCGTCGCGGCTCTCCTCGAGCTCGCTCGCCGCGACGTCGAGCGCGAGGAAGACCTGCTTGCCGGGCGTGTAGCCGGCCGCGGAGATCGCCTCGACCAGCAGGTCGAGCGCCTCGCGGTTGCTCGCCAGGTTCGGCGCGAAGCCGCCCTCGTCGCCGACCGCCGTGACCAGGCCGCGCTTCTTCAACACGGCACGCAGGCGGTGGTAGATCTCGGCACCGGCGCGCAGCCCCTCGGCGAAGCTCGGGAAGCCGGCCGGCACCAGCATGAACTCCTGGATGTCGACGCTGTTGTCGGCGTGGGCGCCGCCGTTGAGCACGTTGAGCAGCGGCACCGGGAGCATCGTCGCGCCGGGCCCGCCGAGATAGGAGTAGAGCGGCAGCCCCGAGGTCGCCGCCGCCGCCTTGGCCACGGCGAGCGAACAGCCGAGGATGGCGTTGGCGCCAAGCCGGGACTTGGTCGGCGTGCCGTCGAGCTCGATCATCGTCTGGTCGATCAGCGCCTGGTCGCGAGCATCCATCTCTTCGAGCTCGCGGGCGATCTCGCGCTCGACGTTCTCGACCGCCTTGCGCACCCCCTTGCCGCCGTAGCGGGCGTCCTGGTCGCGCAGCTCGAGCGCCTCGCGGCTGCCGGTCGAGGCGCCGGAGGGAACGGCGGCGGTCCCGACGGCGCCGCTCTCGAGGACGCAGTCGACTTCGAGCGTGGGGTTGCCTCGGGAGTCGAGAATCTCCCGGGCGACGATCTCCTCAATCGTGTACATGTTTCCTCCCGGTCGCGTTGCGACCGTGAATCGGTCCGCGCTAAGGGTAAACGGTCGTCGCTCGCCGCACAAGCGGAAGCGCTGGACGGCGAGCCGCCGGATGGCGTAGGAAGCGCTGAGGCCTGGACCGGAGGAGCCCGTGACCGATCTCTACCGCGACCCCGAGCTCGACCAGTTGGTCGATCACTTGAACCGTGCCCGGCGCGAGCGTCCGGCCGGCGACGACGCCGGCGGACCCGGTTTCGAGCCGGTCGCGAGCGACGACGAGGAGGCGGAGGTCGGACCCTCCGACCCGCCCGCGCCGCCCGCGCCGCTGCGCTCGTCCCCGGTCGAGCCCTCCCCCGCCGGAGCGGTGGACGAGGTGGCGGTCCTACGCCCGGGGTCGCCGCTCGCCGACGCGCTCGAGCGACTGGCGACGAGCGGGGCGAGCGACCTCCTGCTCGTCGCCGGTGCCCCGCCCGCGTTGCGGCTCGACGGCCGGCTCGAACGGACCGGCGCCGAGCCGCTCGCCCGCGAAGCGGTCGAGGAGCTCTTCGCACCGCTGCTCGACGCCCGGCGACGAGCGCTGCTCGCCTCCGCTGGGGCGGTCGACTTCTCGCTCCGCCTGCCCGGCGGGGCCGGGCGCTTCCGGGTCAACCTGCACCGGCAGCGCGGCGATCTCGCCGCGGCGATCCGTGCGCTGCCCTCGCGGGTGCCGACGCTCGCCGAGCTCAACCTGCCGGCGTCGCTCGACGAGCTGGTCGCTCCCCGCCGCGGTCTGGTGCTCTTCTGCGGCCCCACGGGCGCCGGCAAGTCGACGACGCTCGCCGCCCTGCTCGGCGAGATCAACCGTTCGCGCCCCTGCCACGTGGTGACGATCGAGGACCCGATCGAGTACGAGCACCGCCACCGCGCCGCGCTCGTCGAACAGATCGAGGTGGGGGTCGACGCGCCGTCGTTCGCCGCCGCGCTCAAGGCCGCCCTGCGCCAGGATCCCGACGTCATCCTGCTCGGCGAGATGCGCGACCTCGAGACGATCGCCACCGCGCTCACCGCCGCCGAAACCGGCCACCTGATCCTTTCCACCCTGCACACCCACGACGCCGCCCAGGCGATTCACCGAATGGTCGACGTCTTCCCCGCCGGGCAGCAGGAGCAGGTTCGCCAGCAGCTCGCCCTGGCCCTCCACGCCATCGTCTGTCAGCAGCTCGTCCCGCGACGCGACGGGCGCGGACGGATCCCGGCGCTCGAGATCCTCCTCGCCACCCCGGCGGTCCGCCATCTCGTGCGGCAGCAGCAGGTGCAGAAGCTGCAGCACGAGATCACCCTCGGCAAACGGCTCGGCATGGTCTCCCTCGAGGCCTCGCTCGCCCGCCTGGTGCGCGAGGGACGGATCGACCTCGAGGAGGCGCGGCTGCGCGTCGCGCGCCCCGAGGAGCTGGCGAGCCTGCTCGCCGAGTGAGGGTCTCCCGCCCTCCGGCGCCGTCAGCCCTGGAAGGCGTAAGAGAGCTTGAAGAAGAGCTGGCGGCTCTCCGGCTGCAGCTCGTCGGCGTCGTCGAGGGTCCGGTTGTCGCCGTAGCCGACGAAGAGCACCGTTTGCCAGTTGAGCTTGAAGGCGACGAGCGCCGAGCCGGCAAAGCTGGCGCTCCGCGGCTCGACCGCTTCGCTCCACAGGGCCGGGTCGCGCCGGGTCTCGATCCACTCGCCGATCAGGCGCACCCAGGCGCGGGAGCTCAGCATGTAGACGGCGCGCAGACGCGCGACGTCGGCGGTGAAGAGCCGGCCGGCGCGACCGAGCTCGGTGCGCTCGACGTCGAGCACACGGCGCGAGGTGGCCAGCGCGACCTGCAAGTGGTCGGTCGGTTGAAGGTCGGCGGTAAGCTTGGCCGTCCAACCGCTCCCCGGCCGGCTGTGGGTGAAGTCGACCTCGTCGCCGAAGAGACCGTTGAAGGTGACCTGCGAGAGCACCTTGCCGGGTCGGATCTGCACCGTCGGACGGAACTGGACCGTCTCGAAGGTCCGCTCGCCGCTGCGCACCTCGCGCCAGAGCAGCTCGAGACGGACGAAGGAGTTCCAGCGCGCGTCGAAACCGACGGCGGGATTGACCAGTTGCTCGATCAGCTCGCCGCGGAAGTCCTCCTTGCGGCGCGCCACGGTGAAGACGCGGACCCGAGAGACCGGCCGGTCGAGCGGGTGCCAGGTCCTCCCGACCTCGACGTAGGCGCCGCGCAGCCCCACCTGCGGTACGAATCCGGTGTCGGCGCGGAAACCGTCGGAGCGCTCCTCGTAGAGGGTGAAGTAGTCCCAGGTCGAGGTCTGGCGATACCACCAGAGCTCGCCGGCGTGTCCGGCGAGCCGGCGCCCGTCCCACTCCGCCGCCAGGTCGGGGCGCTCCGGGGTGTCCGACCGCGAGAAGAGCAGCTGCCCGGTCACCGTGTCCTGCGGCGTCGGCCGCCACTCGAAGTCCGGTCCGAGGACGCGGTTGAAGCCACCGCCCTCGATCTCACGGGCGGTGAAGAGAAGGCTGACGAACGAGTCGCCGAGGTCCCGACGAACCCGCCCGAGCAGCACCCGCGAGGAGAAGTCCTGCGGGGCGAGCTCCGAACCGGTCGGCCCCGGGAGAATGACGCTGCCGCCGCCCCGGTCCTCGCCGGTGAGCACCGTGTAGTGCGTCGCCCCCACGCCGCCGGTTGCCCGCAGGCCGTAGCGCAACGAGGTGAGCGTGCGCGTGTAGACCGCCTGCACCGGTGTGGTGAAGAGCGTCACCCCTTCGAGGAAGAAGGGACGCTTCTCCGGGAAGAAGAGCGCGAACCGCTCGTTGGCGGTGATCTCCGGCGCATCGGCCTCGATCTGCGAGAAGTCGGGGTTGATCGTCGCGTCGACGACGGTGTTCGGGCTCGGCGCCCACTTCACGTCGAGGCCGCCGTCGACCTCCGCCTCTCCGCCCCCGAGCGACGAGCCGAGCTCACCCTCCGGTGTTTCGACCCGGCTCCCGGTCGCATAGGGCGCCGCCACCCAGTGCCCCCCTGCCGGCAGGCCGACGAGTCCGACGAGCGGCCGAGCGTGGCAGACCATGCAGTTGCTGTCGCGCGGCAGGATGGAGCTGAACATCTGATAGCGAAACTCGCGCGGTCGGTTGCGGTAGAGCAGGATTCCCCAAGCCTCCGGATTGCTCCCTTGGTAGCGCAGGGAGGAGAAGGGAATGCGCATCTCGAGCGTCCAACCGGTCGCCGTGATGCGCGCCGCGCTGTCCCAGAACCAGTCGGGGGCCGAGTCTTCGCCGCTCGCGTCGCTGGTCAGCGCGTCGTACTGGATCCCGCGCGGATTGGCGAGGAACATCTGCGCCGTCCGCCCGTCGTGCGTGCCGTCGACGATCACCCCGCCGTAGTCGGTGTAGCTCGCGACGTTGTCGCGGTCGCCGAGCGGGGCGCGGATGGCGCGCGGATCCGGGTCGTCGAAACGAAACGCCGCGTAGAGGAAGCGATCGTCGTAGGCGAGATAGGCGCGGCTGGCCACCTTCGGGGCGATGTTGTCGCCCGGGTTGGTCTCCACCCAGTCGGCGACCTCGGCCGCCCCGACCCAGCCGGCGTCCCCGAGCTCGCCGTCGACGACGATCGCTGCGCTCGCGCGGCGGATGGCGATCGGGCCGCTCGGCGCCTCCGCCACCGCCTCGCCGACGAGCGCCAGGACCAACGCGACGGCGATGGCGAGACGACGGAGCAGACCCATGCCAGCGTGTACGCACGGGCAGGAAAAGGGTTCGCGCCGCGGTCGCGGGGGGTCAGCGGGACGGGGTCACGTTGAGCCGCAACCAGTAGCTGCCGATCTCGCGCAGGGTCGCCGCGTGGCTCTCGTAGTGCACCTGCTTGACGACGAAACTGTTCGCTCCGGCCCGGTAGCTCGCGGTCACGTCGTCCGGCAGCATCGAGGAGGTCAGCACGACGATCGGGATCCTGGCGGTGAGCGGATCGGCGCGCAGCCGGGCGAGCACCTCGAGCCCGTCGACTCGCGGCAGCTTGAGATCGAGCAGGATGAGCTGCAGCCCCGCGACCACCGTGACCGCGGCGGCGCGCGAGGCGTCGTCGTGCCCGAGCAGAAAGTCGAGCGCGGCCTGCCCGTCGCTCAGCCGATGAACCGTCTCCGGCACGCCGGCCTTGCCAAGGATCCGTTGCAGCATCTCGGCGTCGTTGTCGTCGTCCTCGACGAGCAGGACGCGGATCTCTTCATTCATCGTCCGGCCCTCTCTCCGGCAGCGTGAAGGTCACCGCTGCCCCTTGATTCACCGCGCCTTCCGCCCGCACCTTGCCGCCATGTCGCTCGACGATCCGCTTGACGATCGCCAGTCCGATGCCAGTCCCGTCGAACTCACCGGTGACGTGCAGCCGCTGGAAGACGCCGAAGAGCTTCCCGGAGTGGATCGGGTCGAAGCCGATTCCGTTGTCGCTCACGCGGTAGGCCACGGTCCCGGCCTCGCGCCCCGCCGTCACCTCGATCTGCCGTCGCGGCTGCGCGGCCGTGTACTTGATCGCGTTGTCGAGCAGGTTACGGAAGACCGCCCGCAGGAGTCGCGGATCGCCCTCGGTCGGCGGCAGGTCGCCGACCGAAAACTCCACGCTGGCGCGCTCCTCGGCGGTGGCGATCTCGTCGAAGACGCGGCGCGCGAGCGCCGCCATGTCCACCTTGCCACGGGTGAGCTCGGCCGTCCCGGTGCGCGCATATTCGAGCAGGTCGGTGATCAGGCGGTCCATCGCCCGCGCACCGCGCCGCACGCGATCGAGGTAGCGGCGGCCTTCCGCCGGGAGCGCGGCCGAGTGCTCTTCCTCGAGGACACCGGAGAAGCCGTCGATCGCCCGCAACGGCGCACGCAGGTCGTGGGCGATCGAGTGGACGAACCCCTCGAGCTCGCGATTGGTCCGCTCGAGCTCGGCGGTGCGTTCGGCGACCCGCCGCTCGAGGCCGGCGTTGAGCTCACGGATCTCCGCCCCCTGCCGCGCCAGCTCCTCCTCGGCGCGTTTGCGCTCGCTGACGTCGCGCGTCACGCTGATGACGTGCGGCACCCCCTGCAGGTCGATCAGTCGCGCCGACATGTTGCCGGCGAAACGGGACCCGTCCCGCCGCACGAAGCCGACTTCGATCCCGGTGACCGAGCCGCGCAGCATCAGCTCGTCGACGATGCGCTGGCGGTCGACCGGGTCGGCGTAGATCCCGGCATCCACGGTCGACCGGCCGAGGAGCTCCGACCGGTCGTAGCCGGAGAGCTTCTCCAGACCCTGGTTGAGCTGACAACAGACACCGTCCGCCGCGCGGGTGATGATCACCGCGTCCGGACTGGTCTCGAAGAGCCGCTCGAAGTGATCGCGAGCCTCGACCACCTCCCGGTGGAGTCGCTGGTTGACCAGGATGATCAGCCCCATCGTCAGGAGGTTGCCGACGACGATCGCCTCGAGGAAGGTCGCGGTGTTGAACGGCGACGGGTCGAAGAGCCCAGGCACCGGCACCCCGAGGGCGATGCTCCCCCCGCGCCAGAGGAAGAACAGCCCGTGGAAGCTGAGCAGCACGGTGAGGAACCCCGCCGACGCGCCGGGCGAGCTCGCCCGCACCTTGAACAGGTCCGATGCCGTCAGCAGGCCGATGGCGCCGATGGCAACGGCAAACAGCATCGAGCGCACTTCCATGTCGTCGTGCACCAGCGCGAAGTAGAGGTGCCCGAAGAGGAACGAGCTGCCGATGCCGAGGAGCATCCGAGTCCGCTCTCGCCGCCCGTGAAAGCGCATCAACCCGACGTAGAGGAAGGAGACGCCGGCGAGGATCATCAGGTTTTGCAGCGCCGTCGCCGCGACCTCGAGTGCGGGCACCTGCCGCAGGAGGATTAGGCCGCCACCCACCGCGACCGAGGAGCTCCACGCCAGCCACCAGCCGAGGCCGCGGACGCGATTGCCGACGGCGAGCTGCAGGGCGAGCGCGACGACCTGGACGACGTGGCCGAGGGCGAGGACCAGGGCCAGCGTACGGACGTCGAGGTTCATCGGGCGAAACCCTCTCCGGGGGAGGCGGATCGCAGCTGGCGGAAGACTGCTGATCCGTTCAGCAGCACAACGGCGTCCGGCGCGAGATCCGCCGCCGAGCGACCCGAACTGAGGATACGCGCTCGACTCACGGCGATCAATTCGCCGCCCCGGACATCGGCGCCGGTGCCGGCGCCCCGCTGCCCGGCATCGGGCGCCTCAGGAGATGCTCGACCGAGCGTGCGTAATAGTGGACGACCGCCCGGTCACGCTCGAGGAGGCTCCACAGGCCGTCTCGTTCGACGACGAGGTGGCGAGCCGCGAGCGAGCGCAGGCCGAAGGCGATGGCGTACTCCTGGTCGCGCCGGGGGATGTAGATCCGGGCCCCACGCTCCTCGAGCTCGCGCCAGAGGGCGAGCGCTTCGGCCTTGAGCTCGAGCTCGGAGAACGTGGCCTCGGGCCGCCGCGTGAAGACGGTCGCGACCAGGGCGACCGGCACCACCGGGACCACCTCGCCGATCCGCTGCATCAACTCGCCGGCGAGCACCGCCACCTGGGCGATGCGCGCCTCCTTGTCGAGCGGGCGCAGGTCGATCCCGCGCTCGGCGCACCAGGCCCCGAGCGAGAGGGGCCGGCCGAAATTGACGCAGGCGTAGCCGAAGCGCCGCCAGCGTTGGCGGGCCAGGAGCGCGAGGTTCTTGCCGAGGAAGCGCAGGGTGTTGCCGAGCGTCGAGCCGCGACGCTCGAAATCCGGAACGGCGTCGAGCAGCAGTGTGCGGTCCTCGAGCACCCGATCGTAGTTGACCGCCACCGGGACGAAGACCAGATCGCGCTCGCCGCGGGCGTCGAAGCCGCGCACCATGTAGTCGAGCAGGCCGAGCTTGGCCGGACGCAGGCTGCCGTCGCGGGTGAGCCCACCCTCCGGAAAGACCGCCTGGGTCACGCCCTCGGCGGTGGCGGTCGCCACGTAGCGCTCGAGCACCCGGCGGTAGAGCGGGTCGCGTGAGTCCCGGCGCACGAAGAACGCTCCCATGGCGCGCATCAGGGTGGCGAGCGGCCAGACCCGCGCCCACTCCCCGACGGCATAGGAAAGGGCGGTGCGTTCGGCGACCATGTAGGAGACGAGCAGATAGTCGACGTTCGAGCGGTGGTTGATGACGAAGACCACCGAGGCCTGCGGATCGACGGTGGCGAGCGCCTCCTCGTCGCGATGTCCCAGGCGAACGCGATAGAGCGACCGCACGACGGTGCGCGCCAGGGCGTAGCCGAGTCGGAAGTAGACGTACGCCGAGAAGGCCGGAACGATCTCCTCGGCATACCGCCGGACCTTCGCCATCACGACCTCCTGGCGCAGCCCGTTGTCGCGGGCATGCGCCTCGGCCGCTTCGAGCACCTTGGCGTCGAAGAGCAGCCGGTCGATCAGCGACTGACGGCGCGTCAGCTTGAACGGCTGGATCTTCAGGTGGAGGCGCGTGTTGAGCTCGTGGATCACCCGGTTCGAGCGGCGCTGCAGCAGCCAGCGCAGGAGCGGCAGGACGAGGTGGTCGGCCAACGCCCAGCCGGCGAACAGCCCCAACAGGGCGACGACCCAGATCGGCAGCGAGACGAGCTCCTGCAACCAGCCCCCCGTTCCCGCCGGAGAGGTTCCGGCGACCGCTTTGACATCCCGGTGTTCGAGTGGGATACTACCTGTTCGCGGGAGCAAGCCTCTCGCCGGTTCTTTGACGCGGGGTGGAGCAGTCTGGTAGCTCGTTGGGCTCATAACCCAAAGGTCGCAGGTTCAAATCCTGCCCCCGCAACCATTTTCGGTCCCAAGAGGCCGTCGGATTCCGACGGCCTCTTTTCGTTCCCGTGCCCACGATCGACCCTCCGGCGGCCCGCAGATCCGATGAAGGCAAGCACGTTCCTTGCTGGAGAGGGCGACGAAGACGAGGATCCCGCTCGAGCTCCTCGCGAGCGAGCGCGAGCGCAAGGGTTCGACCCGAAACCCCAACGCGCGCTCGTACGAGCTCCCGCGGTCGGCGCCGGGGAGCTCCATCTCACGCCGCCGCCGTCGGTCGCGCCCCTCCAGGAGTGCTGGATCATCGGCGCTCCACGCCCCCTCGGCTCCGCAACGTAAGAGATGTAAGAAATTCACTTCCATCCGCGCGGAACGGCGCGGGCGTGCCTAGACTCTCGGCATGCGGCGTCGTGGTGGAGCCTTCCGGCCGGTCGTCGGGAGCCTGGCGATCGGGGTGGGACTGCTCGGGGCGCTCGTCGCGGTCGCGGTGTTGCAGTACCGCTGGATTGCGCAGCTGAGCGCGGCCGAGCGCGAGCGGATGCGGACCTCGCTCGAGACGGGTACCGCCCTGCTCGCCGACGATTTCGACCGCGAGCTGGTGCGCGCTTCGACCGCTTTGCAGCCAGCGGCCGGGATCGACGACGTCGATCTCGCCGGCGACCTCGCCGAGCGTCTTGCCCGCTGGCGCACGAGCGCGCCGGAGCCGCGCCTGGTGCGCGAGCTCGTCGTCGTCTCCCACGCCGGACGCGGCGAGCAGCACCTCTCGCACCTCGACGAAGCGACCGGCCATCTCGTGCCGACGGACTGGAGCCCCGAGCTCGAGTCGGCCCGGCGCATCTTCCTCGCCCGCGGACGCATCCCCATTCTCGACGAACGGCTGCCCGGCCTCATCCTGCCGGTGCGGGACCTGCCCGAGGGAGGAGAGCGCGAGCCCGGCGGTCCGGCCCCGCGCCGCCCGCCACGCCATCACATCCTCGTCCGGCTCGATCGCGAGTGGCTGACAGAGGAGCTGCTGCCACGCCTCGTCGCCGCCCGGCTCGGCGGCGCTTCCAGCCCGGCCTACGCGGTGACGATCACTCTCGCCGACGACCCTGCCGAGCAGATCTTTCGGGCCCGACCCGCGCTCGTCGACCGCAGCTTCGGCAAGCCCGACGCCGCACGCCGCCTCTTCGCCCTGCGCCCCTTCCCCGAGCTCACCGCACCGCCAGGTGGGAGACGGCCGCCCGGGCGCGAGAGCACCGAGCCGGCGCCGCCCGCTCGCTTCGACCGCGATGGGACCGCCGACCGGGCGCGACGAGACGACCGCGAGGGCCCGGAGGTCGGCCGCTGGCGACTCGAAGTGCGCCATGTCGAGGGCTCCCTCGAGGCCGCCGTGAAGCATGCCCAGCGACGCAACCTCGGACTCGGCCTGCTCGTCCTCCTCCTTCTGCTGACGACGACGGGCCTGCTCGTCGCCTCGACGCGACACGCGCAACGCCTCGCGCAGCAGCAGATGGACTTCGTCGCCGCCGTCTCCCACGAGCTGAAGACGCCGCTCACCGCCATGCGCTCGGCCGGACAGAACCTCGCCGACGGCATCGTCGACGAGCCGGAGAAGGTGCGGCGCTACGGGGCGCTGATCGAGAAGGAGGGGCGGCGCCTGACCGAGATGGTCGGCCGCGTGCTCACCTTCGCCGGCATCCGCTCCGGCTCGCTCGCCTACCGCATTCAGCCGCTCGCCGCGCGCGAGCTGGTCGACGGCGTCCTCGCCGACTGCCGTTGGGTGCTCGAGGACCGGCGCGTCGAGGTCGACGTTCCCGACACGCTCCCTCCCCTCCTCGGCGATCCGACCGCGTTGCGACAGGCGCTGGCCAATCTCATCGACAACGCGCTCAAGTACGGCGGCGCGAGCCGCTGGATCGGCGTGCGCGCCCGCGGCGGCGGCGGCGGCAGCAGCAGCAGCGAAATCACGCTCGCGGTCTCCGACCGCGGCCTCGGCATCCGCAAGGCCGACCTGCCGCGGGTCTTCGAACCGTTCTTCCGCGGCGGCGAGGCCACCAAGGCCGGGATCGGCGGCAGTGGCCTCGGCCTGGCCGTCGTGCGCGGCATCGTCGAAGCGCACGGCGGGCGCGTCACCGTCGAGTCGGCAACCGGGGAAGGAACGACCGTCTCGCTGCATCTTCCCGCCGCCCCCGCTGCGGAGGTCCGAGCGTGAGCCGGCCGGCTTCGTCTCCGCCCGACCTCCGCCGGCAGGGCCCACGCCTGCTGCTCGTCGAAGACGAAGAGAGCCTGGTGCTCACCCTCGGCGACCGACTGCGCGCCGAGGGCTATCGCCTCGAGGCCTGCGGCGATGCCGAATCGGCGCTCGCCGCGCTCGCCGCCTCGCCGTTCGACCTCGCCATCCTCGACGTCATGCTCCCCGGCATGGACGGCTTCGCCCTCTGCCGCGAGCTGCGCCACCGCGGCTACGAGCTGCCGGTGCTGATGCTCACCGCGCGCGCCCAGGTGGTCGATCGCGTCGTCGGACTGAAGCTCGGCGCCGACGACTACCTGACCAAGCCGTTCGAGATGATCGAGCTGCTCGCCCGGCTCGAGGCGCTGCTGCGCCGGCGCGGCACCGCCACGCGCGCCGCCGACGTGCATGCCTTCGGCGAGGTGCGCGCCGACTTCCGGCGTGCCGAGGTGACGCGCGAGGGGCGACCCCTCGCCCTCTCCAGCCTCGAGATGCGCCTGCTGCGCTACTTTCTCGAACACCGCGGCGAGGTGCTCACCCGCGATCGCCTGCTCGACGAGGTGTGGGGCTACGACGCCACGCCGGTTTCGCGCACCGTCGACGTCCACGTCGCCTCGTTGCGCGCCAAGGTGGAAGCGAATCCGTCGCATCCCGTCCACATCGTCACCGTCCACCGCGTCGGCTACCGCTTCGACGGCTGATCCGGCCGGAATGCCGCGACGGTTTACATGTCTGACAACGAGCTTGCACCGTCATGATCCTTTCGCCTGCGGCCCTGCCTAAGCTCCTCCCGGCACGAGAGCGGGCGTGTCGCCTGCCGACGACCGAGACCAGCCCGTCCGAATCCAGGAGAGCTTCGATGCGCGAGCGAACGACCCCACGAGCCTCGACCCAGGCGAGACGCACGCACCGCGCCGCGCGAGCCCGCCTTGCCGCCTGTCTCCTGGCCGGCCTCGTCGGCGCCGGAACCGCCGGCGCCCAGACGAGCAACCAGATCCAGTCGGTCTCGCCAGCGAACGCCGCGGCCGGGACGTCGAACCTCCTCGTCACCTTCACGCTCGACACCGACACCCCACCCCCGCCGCCTGCCGGGATCCTCCCCACCAGCGTGACGATCGGCACGCTCACCGGCGGATCGATCACCCATGCGAGCCAGGCAACCGTGACGGCGGTCTTCAGCATCCCCGCCGGCACGACGACCGGCGCCAAGGACTGCACCGTCGTCTTTCCCTCGCCGATGGGAACACTCACCTTCTCCCTCGCCGGCGGATTCACCGTGACGACCGCCGCGACGGCCGCACCGCAGATCGTGCAGCAACCGCTCTCGCGCACCGTACGACTCGGCGCCGCGACGACCTTCTCCGTCGTCGCCACCGGGTACCCGGCACCGACCTACCGCTGGCAGAAGGACCAGGTCGACATCCCGCAAGCCACGAGCGCCTCCTACACGATCTCCGTCGTCGCCGCGGAAGATGCGGGCAGCTATCGCTGCATCGCCGAGAACGCGCTCGACTCGGCGACCTCCGACGAAGCGACGCTCACCGTCGACACCAGCCCGCCGACGGCGGCCAACTCCTCGCTCGTCCCCGACACCCGTCAGGAGCTCTGCTACAACGCCACCGCCAGCGTCGCCTGCCCGGCGCCAGGCGCGGCCTTTCACGGCCAGGACGCCCAGCATGCGGGTTACCCGCCCGCCTTCACGGTCAGCGCCGACGGCGTCACGGTGACCGACGCCACCACCGGCCTGACCTGGCAACGCACCCCCGATCTCGATGGTAACGGCGTCCTCGACGCCAGCGACAAGCTCACCTGGGCCCAGGCGCAGCTCCGCCCGGCGGCGCTCAACGCCGCGCTTCACGGCGGCTTCTCCGACTGGCGGCTGCCGACCCTCCACGAGCTCTACTCGCTGATCGACTTCCGCGGCACCGACCCGAGCGGCCTTTCCGGCAACGACACCTCGGCGCTGACCCCGTTCATCGATCGCGACTACTTCTCCTTCGCCTACGGCGACACCGCCGCCGGTGAGCGGATCATCGACTCGCAGTACGCCTCCTCGACGCTCTACGTGGCGGACGGCAACAAACTCTTCGGGGTCAACTTCGCCGACGGTCGCATCAAGGGTTACGACCTGACGATGCCCGACGGCTCGCAGAAGACCTTCTTCGTGCTCTGCGTGCGCGGGAATCCGGGCTACGGCGCCTCCATCCTGGTCGTCAACGGCGACGGCACCGTCACCGACCGCGCCTCCGACCGGATGTGGTCGCAGACCGACAGCGGCGTCGCGATGAGCTGGGAGGCGGCGCTCGCCTGGGTCGCCGCGCGCAACGCCGAGAGCTGGCTCGGGCACAGCGACTGGCGCCTTCCCGAGGTCAAGGAGCTGCAGAGCATCCTCGACACCGGCCGCTCGCCCGACACGAGCGGCGGTGCGGCGCTCGACCCGCGCTTCGCCTACACCGCGATCACCAACGAGGGCGGCGTTGCCGACGCTCCGTACTACTGGTCGTCGACCACCCACGCCACCTGGGACGGCTCGGGAGGGGCGGCGGCCTATGTCGCGTTCGGCCGCGGCCTCGGCTGGATGCAGGTGGGCGGCGCGAGCTGCTACACGCTCGTCGACGTGCACGGCGCCGGGACCCAGCGCAGCGATCCGAAGACCGGCTCGGTCTCGAGCTACTACCTCGGCACCGCCTGCTCCGGCGGCTCGGCCTACGGCCACGGACCGCAGGGCGACATCCTGCGCATCGCCAACTTCGTGCGCCTGGTGCGCGGCGGCAATGGTCCCCTCGCCGCCGACTTCGTCTTCACGCCGACCACGCCGGACGCCTCCTCCCCGGTCGCCTTCGACGCCACCGCCTCCGGCGCCCTCTCGCCGTACACGTACGCCTGGGATCTCGGCGGCGTGGCGGCGAGCGGCGCCTCCGTGGCCCGCACCCTGAGCGTCGGCACCCACAGCATCGAGCTCACGGTGACCGACGCGGCCGGGTTCCACCTCGTCGTGACGCATGCCGTGACCGTCGTCGGCACCGCCCCGGTGCTCTTCGCCGACGCCTTCGAGAACGGCTCGGTCGGTCGCTGGTCTTCCTTCGGCGGCGCCTGAGTGCGGCCGGCCGTCACCCGCCGATGGCGATCTCGACCCGCTGCCCGAGCTTGAGCGGCGTCGGACCCGAAAGGGCGATCTTGACCAGCAGCACGCGGGTGTCGGACGGACGGCCGGGATCCTGCGGACGCGTGCGGCGCGGAACCACTTGATCGGGAATCTCCTCGACCCGGCCCTGCCAGCTCTGACCGTCGAGCCCCTCGGCGGTGATCGTCACCGGCGCATCGAGCCGGACGCGGCCGGCATCGAATTCGTCGATCTCGGCCTCGATGCGCGTCCGGGTCAGGTCGCCGAGGCTGAAGAGCGACGCCCCGGCGTCGACCGTCTCCCCGGAGTCGACGCGGCGCGCGAGCACGACGCCGTCGAGGGGAGCGAGGATGCGGCTCTTGGCGAGCGTCGCCTCGAGGCGGACGATCGCCGCTTCGGCGGTGGCCTTGCGCGCCGTCGCGGCGGCGACGTCGCGCTCGGTGCGCTCCAGCCGGTTGCGCGGCTCGACGCCCTGCGCGATGAGCGGCGAGAGGCGGCGGATGTCGCTCTCGCCGAGTCGGATGTCGGCCTCGGCCTCGGCGATGCGGGCGCGCGTCTCCGCGATCTCCGCCCGCACGTCGTCGGCGCGCAGCGCGGCGAGGAGCTGGCCGCGGCGCACCGTCTCCTTCTCCTTCACGGTCACGCGTTCAAGCAGGCCGGCGATCTCGGTTCCCACCTCGATTTCCGCGCCGGGGTAGGCGACCAGGCGCCCCTCGGCGACGATGTGCCCCGGCTCGGTCGAGGCGGCGGCGACGTTCGTTGCCGGCGACGGATCCGCGGCAAGGCGGCGCCCCTGGACGACGAGGGCGGCGGTGAGCACGAGGCCGAGAGCGGGCAGGGCGAGACGGCGGACGAGGCGAGCGGCGCGGGCGGGGGACTCGTTCATGGCGAAACCTCGGATCGGGGGATCGGGAGCTCAGGCGGCGAGCTTGCCGTCGCGGATCTTCACCACGCGATCGGCGATGGTTCGGACTTTCGGATCGTGGGTGACGATGAGCAGGCCCCGGTTCTCGCGCTTGGCGAGATCGCGGAAGAGGTCGAGCACCTGACCGCCGACCTCGCTGTCGAGGTTGGCGGTCGGCTCGTCGGCGAGCAGCACCGGCGGCGAGCCGGCGAGCGCCCGGGCGATGGCGACGCGCTGCTTCTGGCCGCCCGAGAGGTCGCGCGGAAGAAAGGTCAGGCGGTCGGCGAGGCCCACCGCTTCGAGCACGCGGGTCGCCTCGGCGCGCGCGGCTCCGCGCCCGAAGCCCTTGATCTGCAGCGCGTACTCGACGTTCTCGCACGCCGAGAGCGCCGGGAAGAGGTTGTACTGCTGGAAGGCGAAACCGATCGACCGCCGGCGGATCGCCGGCAGGTCGGCGGCGCGTTCGGCGTCGACCGCGTGGCCGTCGACGACGACCCGCCCCGAGCTCGGCGTCAGGATGCAGCCGAGGATCGACAAGAAGGTCGTCTTCCCCGAACCGGAAGGGCCTTCGAGGGCGACCACTTCGCCGCGCTCGAGGGTGAGATCGACCCCTCGCAGGACCGCGACCTGCTCGCGGCCTTCGACGAAGGTCTTGGTGACGGCGTGCGCTTCGAGAACGGGCATCGGCGGGCTCCCGGAGAGGTCAGGCGCGGAAGACGAGGGCGGGGTCGATCGCCGCGACCTTGCGGAACGAGACCATCGCCGAGACGAGGCAGAGCAGCAGCGTGCCGAAGAAGACGGCCACCGCCAGCGGGTCGGGCACGATCAGCTTGAGGCCGACCTTGGCCATCCCGGGTCGCAGCGCCAGGCCCATCGCACCGCCGGCCAGGTAGCCGACCACCGCGGCAATCGCCGCCTGCTGGCCGAGGATCCAGTAGATGTCGCGATTCGAGCCGCCGATCGCCTTGACGGTGCCGAACTCCTTGAGGTGCTCCATCGTCGAGGTGTAGAGCGTCTGCGCCACCACCACCACACCGACGAGGCAACCGAGAAAGACGGTGAGGATCATGTTGAGGCCGATCCCGGTCGAGGCGACCCAGTAGCTGCGCGAACGCTCGGCCCAGGCATCGCGCGTGTGGACGTCGTTGTACGGGAGGCGGCGGGCGATCTCGGCCCCGATCGCCTTGGCGTCGGCTCCCGGCGCGAGCTTGACGAGCACGTAGGTCGTCTGCTCCGTGAAGCGCTCGCCGGCGATCTGCTGCAGGAGATGGAAGTCGAGGAACCCGATCGGCGTCGTGGTGAACGAAAGCGCCTCGCGACTCCGGCCGATGATCTTCAGCCGCCGGCCGAGGACCTCGCGGTAGTCGCCGACCGCGAACGGCCCGTAGCGCCGCTCGGCCGAAGCGTCGAGGACGAGGTAGTCGCCGCGTCGCAGGTCGTGGAGGTCGCCCGACTCGAGCTTCCAGGGCAGGCCCCAGCGCGAGAAGTCCTCGAGCCCGTAGGCGAGCATCCCCTCCTCGGCCCCCGAGGGGAGCGCCACGTTGACGAAGGCGACGAGGAGGTTGTCGGCCCGCGCGACGCCGGGGATCGAGCGCACGCGCTGCACCGCGGTCTCCGGGAAGGCGTGAGCGAAGTCGACGTTCGGCGTGTTGCGCGAGGTCACCCAGAGGTCGGCGTCGAGGTGGTGGATGGTCACTGAGGCGTTGTCGAGCAGGCCGAGGAAGAGCCCCACTTGGACGAAGACGAGGGTGACGGCGAACGCCACGCCGGAGACGGTGATGACGAAGCGCAGCTTGTCGTGCAGCAGGTTGCGCAGCGCGAGGTTGGGCATCGCTCAGCGCTCCCCGGCCGTCTCGGGCGCGGCGAGCAGGCCGCGCAGTTGCAGGTCGAGCACCAGGGCGAGCGTCGCCTCGAGCGACCGCCAGTCGATCCAGTCGTCGTTGCACTTGGCGATGCGCAGCGAGACGAGGCCGTGGACTCCCGCCCACACCGCCTGCGACAGGAGATCGGGGTCGGTGTACTCCGGTCGCAGCCGACCCGTGGCGATCGCCTCGGCGAGCGTCCAGCGGAGGAAAGCGTAGGCATCCGCCTCCGGGTTGCCGCGGCGCTCCTCCTTCTTCTCGTCTGGAAGCGGCGCGTGCGGGGTCATGAACATCAGCCGGTAGTGGTGCGGGTGGCTCATCCCGAACTCGGCGTAGGCGGCACCCACCCCGCGCAACCGCTCGATCGGGTCGGCGACCTGGGCGAGCTTCTGGAAGTGCCCGGCGAGCGCGTCGAAATCGGCGAGACAGAGCTCGCGGACGATCGACTCCTTGTCCGGGAAGTGGAGATAGAGCGCCGTCGGCGAGTACTCGATCGCCTCGGCGATCTTGCGCATCGTCACCGCCTCGTACCCCTGCTCCGCAAAGAGCTCCCGCGCGGCGTCGAGAATCCGCCCCTTGAGCTCTTCCTTCTCCCGCATGCGCCTGTCCTTTGGCCCCATAACGCTCCTCGATTACTGAACGCTGTTTAATATAAGTTCAGCAATCAGTCGCGTCAAGCCCTCCCCTTCCACCTCTCCGGCCGGACCGCCTTGCGGATCGGCGGGGTCTCGACCCTCATCACTAAAGTTGATTGAAATCAACACGATCCATGCATCATGGCGCGCCCCCCGAGGCAGCGCGCCGCCGTCGAACCGCTGGTGCCGTAAGGGATCGGCGTTTGACACATCCCGCCCGCCCGGGTAGGTTGGGGGGGCAGGGCGACGAGAGATGGTCCGCTCGCTCTGCCAAGGGTTCGGCGACCGTCGGGTTGCCGGAGGCAAAGCAGGTGGTCGGGCCGCCACCTGGTTGACGAGGCGGCTTCGGTGTTCCGAAGTCGCCGCCGCGACCGGAGCGGGCGATTGAGCGTCGTTCTCGGTCGTGGCAACTTCCGGGAGGCGCCGATGTTCTCGACCCTGAACAACTCCGAATCCAAGAACCGAGGCACGCAGATCAAGGCAGCGCTTTGGCTCGTCGGGCTTCTGGCCGTCGCAGCGCTGGTGATTGCCATGGCCTCCTGATGCCGGGCTTCTCGGGGTCTCGCCGCGAAGCCGACAAGAGGCCCACTCGCAAGGCGGAGCTGGACCGGCCCGGATGGCGGGAAGGCTCCTTGCCCACTCCTTGGGCTTGCTTGAGGGAAGGCCCGCCGGCGACGGAGCGCCCGGAGGTTGCGCCGAAGACGAGGGAATCCCCCCGCGCCCCCGAACGCCCGGGAGCCCCCCCGGAACCGGCCGGGCTCCTCGTCGTGACGGACTTGGACGGCACCCTGCTCGACGAGACGACCTACGGGTTCGAGGCGGCTCGACCAGCGCTCGCGGAGCTCCGCCGACGCGGAATTCCCGTCGTCCTTGCCAGCAGCAAGACGCGCGCGGAAATGGAGCCTCTCTCCCGGCGCCTCGGGTTTCGCGCGCCAATGATTGTCGAGAATGGCGGAGCTCTGCTCCTGCCGAACGGCGACGAGGGCTACGAATCGGTGGTCTTCGGTCTCGACGCTGCCGTCCTCGCAATCGCGCTTCGCGCCATCAGTCGGGAGGTCGGTTCACCCCTCGCGGGATTCTCGTCCCTGACCACGGCGCAGGTCGCCCGCCTCACCGGGCTCGGAATCGGCCCCGCCGCACTCGCCAGGCGGCGGGACTATGACGAGCCGTTCCTGCTCGACGACGAGCGCCTCCTGGCTCGCATCCAGGTCTCCGCCACGAAACGGGGACTGCGGATCACGCGGGGCGGGCGCTTCTTCCATCTCACCGGGAACGCCGACAAGGGAACAGCACTGCGCGCTCTGCTATCTCGATCGGCAGGAACTTGCCCGACTCCTGACACCGTCGGACTTGGGGACGCCGGGAACGACCTGTCGCTCTTGCAGGCCGTGGACCGGCCGATTCTCCTCCCCGGAAAGAACGGCGAGATCGACACGACTCTGGCCGCGACCCTGCCGGCCGCCGAGTGCGCGCCGCTTCCCGGCCCTGCGGGCTGGAACGCGGCAATCCTGACGGTACTCGCCGGAGGGCGGCTGCCATCCGTTTCGAGCTCGAAGCAAACCAGGCCCGCAAGGAGCACCCCGTGATTCGAGGTTCCGAGTGAGCGACTTCCACCAGCCAGGGCTCGTCACGGCGCTGCCTCGCCTTCGCGAGCGGGCGATCGAGGAGCTCGAGAGCGAGATTCGCGCCTTGACCCCGAAGTTCCCAGTAGCCCTGGTGATTCCGATGGTCCCTTCCGAGATGGACCGCCCCGCGCTGACAGGAATCCTCGACGAGCTCTGTTCGGTCGACTACCTCGATACGCTCCTGGTGTCGTTGAATCGTGCTTCCGTCGAGGACTACCACCGCGCCGTGCGATTCTTCGAACGCTACCCGAAGCGCCAGGTCATTCTCTGGAGCGAGTCGCCTTCCGTGCAGGAGTTCCTGGCCCGAATGGAGGCCGCGGGCCTGAGCGTCGGCAGCCCTGGGAAGGGACGGGCATGCTGGCTTGCCATGGGCTTTCTGCTGGCCGAAGAGCGGGCGGACTACTTCGCGTTCTTCGATGCCGACATCGTGAACTTCCGACGCGAGATGCTCGCTCGCTTGGTGCTGCCGGCGCTCGACCCGATCGTCGACTACGACTTCGTGAAGGCCTACTACGCAAGGTTCTCCGATCGCCTCCACGGCCGTGTGACGAGACTTTACGTGGCGCCTCTGCTCTCCGCCTTTCGTCGCCTCATCGGCTCGGACCCGTTCATCCGCTACATGGCGTCCTTTCGTTACCCGCTTTCCGGCGAGTTCGCTGTTCAACGCGACCTGGCCTCCCGGCTTCGCCTGCCTTCCGATTGGGGCCTCGAAATCGTGTCCCTCTTCGAAGCGCTGCGTCACCGCGCACCGGTCCGCATGTGCCAGGTGGAGATCGCCGAGCGATACGACCACAAGCACCAGGACCTCTCACCGGAAGATGCCAACGCGGGGTTGAATCGGATGGCCCGGGACATCGGCACGCACCTGATGCGGACGCTCGCCGCCGCCGGCGTGGTGCTCGCCGGCGGCCTGCTCAACAGCCTTCTCGCGGCGTACCAGCGTGAGGCGGAGGACGCCGTGGCCGACAGCTATGCGGTGGCGATGATCAACGGCCTGCAGTACGACCGGCACGGCGAGGAGATCGCGGTTCAGACCTTCGCCAAGGCGTTGCGAACCGCGACGACCGAGTTTCTCGCCGACCCTGCCGGCCCGCCGCTGGTGCCGAACTGGGCTCGTGTCTGGGCCGGAGTGAAGCAGGCGGGACCGATGCTGATGGCGGCCGTCGCGAAGGGACCCAACTGAGGCCGTGCACGCCCGCCCGTCCCCGAAGGCCAGCGCGACACTCCTGTCTGAGGCGCGGCGCCACCTCCCGGCACCGGACTACACGCGGCCTCTGCTTCAGCTGACCAGCTCCCAACGAGACCGCCTGTTGACGGTTCTCGTGTCGCTTTACGGCGACGAGGTTGCTTCTCGGTGTTTTCCCGAGCTGCTTCGCCTCATGCGGTCCTACTACGCACACAAGACGCCGGAGATGAATGCTGCGGAGCGCGAGTTCGATCCGTGTTCCCGGTTCGACGAGCGCGACGTCGTCCTCATCACCTATGGAGACCTTCTCGCGAGCCCGGGCCGCCGTCCCCTCGAGGCGCTCGACGAGGTGCTCTCGCGCAGGTTCCCGGGGACCTTCAACACGATCCACCTGCTGCCCTTCTTTCCCTATTCGTCCGACCGCGGATTCGCCGTCGTGGACTTTCAGGAGGTCGATCCACGACTCGGCTCGTGGGAGGACATCGAACGCCTTGGCGAGCGATTCCGGCTGATGTTCGACGGCGTCTTCAACCACGTTTCGTCGAAGAGCCGCTGGTTTCAGCGCTTCCTCAACTGCCGACCGGGCTACGAGGAGTACTTCGTCTCCTTCTCGACGAAGGAGGCGATCTCGCCGGACCATCTCCGCCTCATTCAACGGCCGAGAACGACGGATCTGCTGACACCGTTCCACACCATGGAGGGCGTCAAGTGGGTGTGGACGACGTTCGGCCCCGACCAGGTGGACCTCAATTTCCGCAATCCGGAGGTTCTGCTGCGGGTTGTCGAGGTCTTGCTGCTCTACGTCCGCCGTGGCGCCGACATCGTTCGCCTCGACGCGGTCTCGTACATCTGGCGCCAACTCGGCACGGATTGCGCTCATCTCGCACAGGCCCACGCGCTCGTCCAGCTCTTCCGCTCGATCCTGGACGTCGTCGCCCCGCGAGTGGCGCTCATCTCCGAGGCGAACGCTCCGCACGAAGCCAACCTCGCGTACTTCGGCGACGGGTGGAACGAGTCGCAGCTGCTCTACAACTTCGCGCTCCCGCCATTGACCTTGCACACGTTCCTGACCGGCGATGCTTCGCATCTCAGCCGCTGGGCTGAGACGCTCGCAACACCGACGAAGGCGACCGCATTCTTCAACTTCCTCGACTCCCACGACGGGATCGGACTGCAGGGAGCCAGGGGAATCCTGAGCGCGGAAGAGACGGACGCCATGATTCGCCGTGTCGAAGAGGCCGGCGGCCTGGTCTCGTATCGCAGCGACGGCACCGGTGCCAGCAGGCCCTACGAGCTGAATGTCACCTGGTACAGCGCGCTCAACCGCGAGGACGCCGGCGAGGACGAAGCCCTCCAGATCTCCCGCTTCATCGCCTCGCGCTCCATCGCGCTGGCACTCGCCGGGGTGCCGGGCGTCTACCTGCCGAGCCTCTTCGGTTCGAAGAACGACATCGACGCGGTCCGCTCGGGCGAGGGGAGCCGGGCGATCAACCGCGACACGATCGACCTGCCGATGCTCGAACAGATGCTGGGCGACGAGCGGACCTGGGTCGCGAAGGTGGCGCGGCGCTTCGAGCAACTGGTCCGGACCCGCATTGCCACGGCGGCCTTCCATCCTGCGGCCTCGCAACAGATCCTCACCGGCCACCGACATGTCTTCGCCATCCTGCGGGTGCCGGCGGCGGGCGACTGCGTGCTCGCGCTGACCAACGTGACCGAACGGAGACAACGTTTCCGCTGCTCGCGGACCCGACTCGGCAGGTTCGCCGCACGCTGGAGGGACCTGCTCTCGGAGGCCGAGGTGACGACGACACCTGCCGGCATCGAAGTCACCCTCGCCCCCTATGCCGTGCTCTGGTTGTCTCCCGCCAACCGAGCCGCCCGCGAGGGATGAAGGTCCAAGGCGCGGCCGGTCGTTGCGATTCGACCGGCAGACGGCGGGTCAGTGACCGCCTTCCACTCCAACCCCGATTCGCAAGGCTCCGACCGCGCTCTCCGCTTGCGGCGCCACCACCACCTGCAGCCGGTCGCCGGTGAGGAGCTTGGTCCCCCCTGTCACCACGACCGACCGCCCACGTCGCTCGAGAGCGACGATGAGACAGCCGGCCGGAAGTCCGAGCTCGGCCACGCGCCTGCCGGCGAACGGCGCATCGGGAAGCACGTCGAGCTCGAGCATGAGCGCGCCTTCGAGGACCTCGGTCTCCCCGGTCCGGCGCAGCTCGCGATCCAGAAGTGAATCGTAGATCGGCGCTTCGCCGAGCCGCTCGGTCACCCATTGGGCCGCGAAGCTCGCGGCCAGCAACGGCAGCATGAGGCTGTAGCTGTCGGTCATCTCCAGCATCAGGACGATCCCGGTGAGAGGTGCTCGCACGGTACCCGCGAAAAGCGCCGCCATTCCCGCCACCGCCCACGCCCTCGGCTCACCGACGAGAGCGGGAAGGAGCCCGGCAGCGGCGACACCGGCCGCCAATCCCGCCTGGGAGCCGAGCACCAGGAGAGGGGCGAAAATACCCCCCGGTGCTCCCGTGCCGTAGCTCGACAGCGTCAGTACGAAACGCACGGCGAGCGTCAGCAAGAGCGCTCCGACCAGACCTTTGCCGGACAAAGCGCGCTCGACCATCGCGCCGCCACCGCCGATCAACCCCGGAGCGTCCCACGCCACGAGGGCGAGCGCGCCACCGACTGCCGCCGCGACGCCGAGCCGCCATTTCGGCGCGACGCCATCGACCAGGTGGAGCGTGGCGAGCAGTCCACGATTGAAGAGGACTGCCAGAATCCCCACGAGCGCTCCGAGCACGAGAAAAAGCGGCAATGCAGCAACGGGGGGAGCCGCGATCGGCGAAGTGTGGAACACGGCGCTCTGCCCGAACAAGAGGCGGCTCACCGCGTCGGCCACGACACAGGCGACAAAGGTGCTGCTGAAGACACCCGGAGCGAAGTTCTTCTGAATCTCCTCGAGCACGAACATCATCCCGGCCAGCGGAGCATTGAACGCTGCTGCCAACCCGGCGCCGGCTCCCGAGGCGATGAGCACGCCACGCTCGTGACTCGAGCTCGGCAGCCAGCGCGCGACGAGCCTTCCGATGGCGCCGCCCATCTGAATCGTCGGCCCCTCGCGCCCGAGCGCGAGACCGGAGGCGATGGCACTGACGCCGCCGACGAACTTGACCACGAGGAGGCGTCCGCCCGACATCGGACGCAGGCGATGGAGGACGGCCTTGAGCTGCGGAATCCCGCTTCCGGCGGCGGACGGCTCGAACCGCCGGACCAGCCACACGGCGAAGCAGGCGCCCGAGGCCCCGAGCAACACCGTCCCCATCAGCCCGGCAAGACCGAAGGCGTGGAGCCGATGGAGCAGCAGTGTCCTTCCATCTTCCGCGCGCTCGATCCCTGCCCGAAAGAGCGAGGCCACGAGACCGGCGACGACCCCGACGGCGATGGCACGGGGAAAGAGCCGGCGGCGGCGTTCGTGTCTACGCCGGAGCTGGTCGAGAAGGTGCCGAGCCGAACGCGCTGGCCGAGATCCTTCCCTGCTGCGAGTCTCGCTAGGCTCCACACGGCCATCGTACCGCGCTCGGTCAGGGCTAGCTCGAGCCATGCGGGCCGGCTGCCTCGCGCGCGCGGCGTGTAGGATGGCAGACGCCCTTTTCCAACGGTGTCCACATGCCCGAGCCGCACGCCTTTGCCGTTCTCGCCGTGGCCGCCACCGCGTTCTATCTCTACACCCGGCCACGGCTTCGCGCGGAGCTCGTCTCGCTCGCGCTCCTGCTGGCGCTGATCGTCATCTTTCATCTCTTCCCGCACGCTGGCGCCGCATCCCGAATGACCGACACCGAAGTCCTCCAGGCTTTCGGTCACCCGGCATTGGTCGCCATCTGCTCGCTGATGATTCTCGCGCGCGGTCTCACGATGACGGGCGCCATGGAGCCGGCCATGCGCTGGCTCGCTCGAGTCTGGGGCTGGAGCCGGCCCATCGGGCTGCTGGTCACGCTCCTGCTCACTGGCGCCGCCAGCGCCTTCGTCAACGACACGCCGGTGCTGGTGTTGGCGCTGCCGATGCTGCTCGGACTGGCGGAGCGCGTCGGGTACCCGGCCTCGAAGACTCTGATGCCGGTGAACTTCGGCATCCTCGCCGGCGGCATGCTGACCAGCGTCGGCACGTCGACGAACCTCCTCGTCCTGTCGATCGCCGCCGACCTCGGCATGCGTCCGATGGGGATCTTCGACTTCTCTTCGACCGCGCTCGGGGCCTTCGCGGTCGCTCTGCCCTACCTCTGGCTCGTCGCTCCGCGTCTCCTTCCCGCCAATCCGACGACCAGCGTGAGCTCGGGTCGGCTCTTCGACACCCAACTGGTGCTCGACGCGAGCTCCACACGGCTGCTCGGGCGCACTCCCGCCGAGCTCGAGAAGATGCTGGGACGAGCGCTCCCGCTCACCGGGTTTCTTCGCGGCGGGCAGGTGCAGGCGGTGGACGCCGGGGGCAAGCTCTCGCCGGGTGACGTCCTTCTCCTGCGCGACACACCCGGTGGGCTTCGCGAGCTCGCCTCCACATTCCAGGTTCAGCTCTTCGACCGTGAAGGGGTGGGACGCTTCGTCGAGGCGGACACCGCACAAGGCGATTCGTTCCTCGCCGAGGTCGTCATCGATAGCGAATCCTCCCTGGTCGGTCGATCGCTGCGCCATGCGCGTTTCGCGGAGAGCCACCACGTCGTGGCGATCGGTTTTCGGGGCGGCGTCGAAGGCCTGCTCCGCGACGGTCGGGGCCTCGCGGACAAGACACTCGCCGCCGGCGATGTGCTGCTCGTCCAGGGACGAAAGGAGCGGCTTGCCGAGCTGCGCTCCACGCCCGGCCTGCTCCTTCTCGACAGCAGCACGCCGATGCCGCGCTCACCGTTGGCGCCCTGGGCTCTCGGGATCATGGCGGCGGTCGTCCTCGCCGCGGCGGGCAAGTGGCTGCCGATTCACGTCGCAGCCTTCCTCGGCGTGGTCGCCATGCTGCTTACCGGGTGCGTCAAGCTCGAAGGCCTCGGACGGGCGATCAGCCTCGAGGTGGTCCTCCTCGTGGCGTCGAGCGTGGCTCTCGGTCAGAGCCTGGTGCATACGGGAGCTGCGGCCTGGGTCGCAGGCGGGGTCGCGGCGCTAGCGATGCACGTTCCGCCGGCCGCTCAGGTTGCCCTCTTCATGGCTTTCGCTGCACTGCTCACGAACTTCGTTTCCAACAGCGCGGCAGCGGCCGTCGGAACTCCGATCGCCGTGGCGACCGCGGTTCAACTCGGGAGCCCACTCGAGCCCTTCGTTCTCGCCATTCTCTTCGGCGCCAACCTGAGCTATGCGACGCCGATGGCCTACCAGACCAACCTGTTGGTCATGAGTGCCGCCCGCTACACCTTCCGGGATTTCCTGCGGGTCGGAACACCCCTGGTGGTGCTCATGCTCGCGACGCTCTCGCTTCTTCTCGCGCGCCGCTACGGTCTCTGAGGTCGACCGCGCCTTCGTGCCGCGAGCACGCCGCTCGGCCGACGCCCCTCGGGTCGTGAGCTCGCACCTTCGGGGCGGGCGGCCGATTGCCTTGGGAGGGGTATCGCCTCAGCGCTTGCCGGTCTCGAGCTCCTTGGCGAGGTGGGCTGCGGGGTAGACCTTCCGCAGGGTCTCGAGGATGGCGCGGGCGTCGACGCAGATGGCGCGCGCTTCCTTGTCGGTGTAGACGAAGCGGTTCGGGATGTTCTGCAGGTTGCCGTCGAAGACGATGCCGACGAACTCGCCGTTGCGGTTGACGACCGGGCTCCCCGAGTTGCCGCCGATGATGTCGTGGGTGGTGACGAAGTCGGCGGGAGTGTTCGGGTCGATCTTGTCCTTTGCCTTGACCAGCGCCGGCGGCAGGTCGAACGGCTCCTTGCCGCCGTACTTGGCCGAGCGCTCGAAGTAGCCGCCCAGCTTCGTCGCCCACGGCAGCGCCACGCCGTTGTCCTCGTAGCCCTTGACCGGCGCGTACGAGATGCGGAGCGAGAAGGTGGCGTCCGGGTAGACGTCGCGGCCGTTGACGGCGAAGAAGGTCTCGGCGATCTTGGCGCCGGCCAGGCGCGTCACCCCGTCGATCTCGCGGTCGGTGCGGTCCCGCGCCTCGCGCCAGAGCGGCTCAAACTGCTGCATCAGCTCGATCATCGGGTCGTGCGCGGCGGCGATCGCCGCGGCACCGCCCTCGGCGAGCTTCTGGCGCACCGCGAGGTCGCCGAGCCGAGTGCCGGCCACCGCCTTCTGCGCGACCTCCTCCGGCGTCGAGTCGCCGATCACCTTGCGGATCACCGGGTGGACCGGGCCGAGTTGGGTGGCCAGCAGGCGCAGCGCGTAGCCGAGGCGATAGGCCTCGAAATCGGGGTAGATCGGCGCCGTCGAAGCGAGGCGCTGGTAGACCTGCGGCAGCGCCGTGTCGCGGTACTCGCGCAGCCGCTCGCCGCTCGGCTTGCCCTTCTCCTCCGCCAGGCGGATCAGGGTCCGTGCATAGCCGCCGAGCGCGCTCGCGCTCGACAGGCCGCGGTCGAGCAGCATCGTGCGGGCGAACTGGCTGCGGTCCTTGGCGAGCGCCGCGTCGATCTCCTTCCACGGATCGCCGATGCGGGCGGCGAGCGCCGGATCCTTGGCGACGGCGTCGCGCAGCGACTTCTCTTCGGCCGCCTTCTTGGCCATCACCGCCGGGTCGAGCAGGCCCGAGAGGAAGCCCGAGGTCGCCTTGATCGAGTTCTCCACGCCGTCGAGCGCCTCGCGTGCCAGGCGGTCCTGTTCGACGCCCCGCATGCCGTACTCGTAGAGACGTGCCCGGCTGTAGTCGAGCCAGGAGAGCGTCAGCGGGTAGACGACGTCGCGCAGGTATTCGAGCTGCGCCATCGTCTGCAAGCGCCCGGTCGAGCCGGGGTTGCCGACCAGGAAGGTGACGTCGCCCTCCTTCACCCCGGTCGCGCTCCACTTGAGGAAGTGCTGCGGGTGGTACGGCTTGCCGTCGACGTAGACGCGGAAGAGGCTGAAGTCCATCGAGTAGCGCGGGTACTCGAAGTTGTCGTTGTCGCCGCCGAACTGCGCAAGCTGCGCCTCCGGCGCGAAGGCCAGGCGCACGTCGGTGAACTTGCGGAATTGGTAGAGGTCGTACTCGCCGCCCTGGTAGAGCGTGACCATGTCGCAGCGCAGCTTGGTGCGCTCCGAGCACTCCTTCTCGAGCTCGGCCATCACCGCGCGCCGTGCCGCGGCCGCCGCCCCGGGATCGAGTCCCGGCTTCTCGACTGCGCGCACCTTGTCGGTGACCCGCTCGATCCCCTCGAGCACGTTGATTTCGAGCGCCGGACAGGTGATCTCCTGCTCCGGCGTCGCGGCGACGAAGCCGTCGCGCATGATGTTGCGCTCGGCCGTCGAGAGGTCGCCGATGCAGCCGGCGCCGACGTGGTGGTTGGTGATCACCAGGCCGTCGGCCGAAACGAACGAAGCGCTGCCGCCGCCACCGTGCCGCACCGAGGCGAGGCGGAGATGATCGAGCAGCTCCTGGCTCGGGCGAAAGCCGTACGCCTTCTCGAAACGCTCGAAGGGGAAGCCGTTGAAGGTCCACATGCCCTCGTCGCCTCGTACCGGCCCCGCGAGGGCCGGCAAGACGAGCAGGGCGGCGAGCGTGAACGTGCGCGTCGACCGCATGGGGAATCTCCTCGTGAAGGAAAGCGAAGGGGAACAGCCCGCGACCGGGCTGCCCGGACCGTGGAACCGCCCGGCGAACGCTCGCCGGGGGCGATCAGGAAGGAGCTTCAGGGCTCACCTCGGGCACCGGGACGACCACCGGCTCCGGCTGGCGCGAGATCCGCACGGCGAACACCCAGAGCCCCGCGGAAAGCAGCGCCGAGATCCAGAACGGCGCCGACGGCGCGAGATGCTCGAACGCCGCGCCGGCCCACATCGGGCCGACCATCCGGGCGATCCCGCCGAAGGCCTGCTGCACGCCCATCGTCTGGCCGACCTCCTCGCGGTCGGCGACCCGCGAGACGAGCGAGGTGGTCGACGGGAAGAGCAGCGCGGTGCCGACGGGGATCAACACCACCACCACGCCGAAGAGCGGAATGCTCGGTGCGAGCGGCATCAACGCGAAGCCGAGGGCGAGCGAGAGGATCCCGAGCTGCAAGACCCGCGGCTCGCCGAAGCGCGCCACCGCCGGACCGAGCACGAGGCTCCGCATCACCAGGGAGACGGCGCCGACGAAGGTGTAGAAGTAGCCGATCGACTTCTCGGTGACGCCGAAGCGGTGCTGCAGGTAGAGCGCCAGCACGGCGTTCATCGCCATGAACGCCATCATGCCGAGGGCATAGATCCAGATGAGGGAGGGCGCCGGCCGCCCCGGATGGGCGAGCACCGCGCTCATCATCCGGCGGATCGAGCGCTTCGCCGGCGCTTCTCCCTTGCCCACCGAGCGCTCCGGCTCGGGCAGGTAGAAGAAGCCGAAGGTGACGTTGGCGACACAGAGCCCCGCCGCCACCAGCCCCGGCGCCGCCGGGCCGAGCGTCGCGGCGAGCGAGCCGATCGCCGGGCCGATCATCACGCCGGCCGACGTCGCCGCGGTGATCCAGCCGAGCGCCTTGGCACGCTCCTCGGGCGCCACCGAATCGCTGACGTAGGCCTGCACCACCCCCGTCGTCCCGGTGCCGGCCCCCTGCACCAGGCGCGAGACGAAGAGCACGGCGAGCAGGACGCTCGGCGACAACGCGTCGGTCGCCCGCTCGGCGCAGGCGAGCGCGAAGAGCAGGTAGGCGAGCGTCGAGACGGCGAGGCCACCGAGGATCGTCGGCCGTCGCCCGATGCGGTCCGAGAGGCGGCCCCAGAGCGGTGCGGTCGAGAGCTGCGCGACGGCGAACGCCGAGACCATCAGCCCCACGACCA
The DNA here is from genome assembly GCA_016699405.1 of Holophagales bacterium. Lineage (NCBI taxonomy): Bacteria > Pseudomonadati > Acidobacteriota > Holophagae > Holophagales > Holophagales bacterium. The sequence goes on from CP064972.1 coordinate 454,088, forward strand.
CCGCGTCGGCACCGAGCCGCGTCGCGTAGAACGGCAGGAGCGGCAGGACCATCAGGAAGCCGAGCATGTCCACGAAGCAGGTGGCCATGAGGAACGACAGGCGCCCGAGCGCCGAACCCTGATTCATCCGCCGCTCCCCTGCTCCTGCCCGAAGAGCAGGAAGGCCACCGCCGAGGCGGCGGCGAGCAGCACGCCGTAAGCGGCCGCGACACCGGTCTCCTGCAGGCGCAATGCCGAGAGGATCTCGATCGAGATCGGTCGTGTCTCGTAGCCGTAGAGAACGATCGACAGGACGAAGTCGCCGAGCGCGGCGAGCAGGGCGAGGCTCGCTCCGGCGGCCAGCGCCGGAGCGATCGCCGGCAGGGTGACGCGGCGGAAGATCCTCGCCGGCGAGGCGCCGAGCGAGGAGGCCGCCTCGGCGAGCGACGGATCGAGGCGCCGAAGCCCCGTGAGCGCCGCACCACCGGTGACCGGCAGGGCCCGCACGAGGTAGGCGAGCGGCAGGATCCACGGCGTGCCGATGAGGAGGAAACGAAGCGTCAGGGGCGAGTTGACGCTGAAGGTCGTGGCCAGGGCGAAGGCGAACGCCGTTCCGGGTACCGCCCAGGGGAGCGCCATCAGCCACTCGAGCACGGAGCCGAGCCGCCCCCGTCGCATCACCGCCACCTGCGCCACGGCGAGCCCGAGAGCGAGCGCCCCGGCGGTCGCCACGGCAGCCATCCAGAGCGAGTTGACGACCGGCCGCAGGCGCTCCGCTGACGAGACGAGCGCCGCGTAGTTGCCGATGGCGAACACCGGCGGAAAGGCCTCGGTCGTCCAGCTCCCCGGCGGCACGAAGGAAAGCAACAGCAGCGTCGCATGCGGCGCGAGCAGCAGCAGGGCGAGCGCCCAGCCGCCGACGGCCGCGGCCACGCGCACGGCACGACGCGGCGAACGGCGTGGAGCCGGCGGCGTCCCGTGCTGACCGACCGGTCGGTCGCGCCGCCGGTCGAGACGGCGAGCCACCCAGAGCCCGCCGAGCGCCGCGGCGACGAGCAGCGCGGTCTCCCCCTCGGCGTGCTCGAGGTCGCCGTTCTGCTTGGAGGAGAGGATCTGAGTCGTCATCACGCGGAACGAGCCCCCGAACAGATACGGCGCCGAAAACGAGCCGAGCGAGGTCATGAAGACCAGGACGGCGGCGCCGGCCAGGGCCGGACCGAGCGCTGGAAGGGTGATACGCACCAGCGTGCGAAACCTCCCGGCTCCGAGCACGGCGGCCGCTTCGGCGAGCGACGGATCCTCCCGCAGCAGGGCGGCGCGGGTGAACAGGTAGAAGTAGACGTACATCGAGTAGGCGTGGACGAGGAGGATCGCCCCCGGCCCGGTGAGGCGCCAGGGCGCCCCCGCCAGCCCGAGGAGCCCCTGCACCGCCCGCGCCGCGAGGCCGCTCTCGCCGTAGAGGTAGAGGAAGGCGATCACCCCGACGAGCGGCGGCAACGCGACCGGCAGCGCCACGAGCGCGGCGAGCGCCCGCCGCCCGGGGAACTCGTGACGCGTGAAGAGGAAGGCGAGCGGCACGCCGAGCGCCGCCGAGAGCGCCACCGAGGCCAGCGAGATCCAGAGACTGCGGCCGAGCGCGGCGAGCTCGTCGGGGCGCGCCAGCACCTCGCCGAGGCGGGCCAAGGAAGCCGAGCACCCCTCCCGGCGACGGCCCCGCGAGCGCCGCGGCAAAGGTCACCGCCAGCGGATAGCCGACCAGCCAGGCGAGCAGAACCGCGAGCCCGGCGCCGACGAGCAGGGCGCGACGGCTCATCGCTCGTCTCGCGCGAAGAGGCGCGGCGCCGCCGCTTCGGCGGCGAAGGCGACCCCGACCCGGTCGCCCTCGGCAGCGGCGCGGGCGCCCATCAGCGCTTCCACCTCGCCACCCTGGTCGAGGGCGACGGTGTAGAAGGTCCCGAGGCCGGCGAAGCGGCGATCGATCACCCGGCCGGGAAGGGTCGACGGTGAGCCTTCCGGACGGAGCTGCAGCCCTTCGGGCCGCACCACGACGTCGACCGTCGCGCCGGGCAGCAGCGGCTCGAGCGCCGCGCCGCCGATCTCGATCTCGCCGGCGAGCGGGCCGGCGAGCCGCACCCAGCAGTGGCTCCCCTCGACCGCCACGACCTCGCCGGTGAGGCGGCTCGAGCGCCCGACGAAGGTGGCGACGAAGCGGGTCGCCGGCTCGCGGTAGAGCTCCTCGGGGCGGCCGACCTGGTCGAGGCGCCCGGTGTGCAGCACCGCGACGCGATCGCCGAGATCGAACGCCTCTTCCTGTTCGTGGGTGACCAGCACGGTGGTGATCCCCACCTGGCGGATGGTGCGCTTGAGCTGACGCCGCGTCCGCTCGCGCAGCGCCGGGTCGAGGTTCGAGAGCGGCTCGTCGAGCAGCAGCAGGCGCGGCTCCGGGGCGAGGGCGCGGGCGAGCGCCACCCGCTGTTGCTGGCCGCCCGAGAGCTCGCCGATGCGTCGCCCCTCGTAGCCGGAGAGGCCGACGAGCGCGAGCGCCTCGCGCACCCGCTCGGCGAGGTCGGCGCGCGAGAGGCCGCGCGTCTCGAGCCCGAAGGAGACGTTGCCGGCGACCGACAGGTGCGGAAAGAGGGCGTAGTGCTGGAAGACCATGCCGACGCTGCGCTTGGCCGGCGGCAGGCGGGAGACGTCGTCGCCATCGAAGGCGATGGTGCCGGTGTCGGCGCGATCGAAGCCGGCGAGCAGGCGCAGGAGCGTCGTCTTGCCGCTCCCCGACGGACCGAGGAGGGCGAGGATCTCGCCCCGGGCGACCGAGAGCGAGATGTCGCGCAGCACCTCGACGCCGCCGAAACGCTTCTCGAGGCCGGAGATCTCGACGGCGACGCTCATCGGTCGCCCCCGTGGCCGCGGACCGTGCGGTCCCAGGTCGCCATCCAGCCCTGGATCTCGCGCGCCACGAGCTTGCCGTCGACCTCGGCCGGTCGCATCTCGGCGAGCGCCTCGCGCGCCCAGGCCGGCAGCGCCTCGGGCGGCAGGTCGGTGCGCGCCGGAATGCGGAAGACCTGTTCGGCGGCGAGCCGCTGGGCCTCGAGGCCACCCACCCATTCGACGAAGCCGCGCGCCGCCTCGGCATGCGGCGCCCCGGCGACGAGGGCGATCGCGTCGTCGATCACCGGCGTGCCGGAGGAGGCGAAGCGGTAGCCGAACGGCGCACCGCGACGCCGCTCGAGCAGCGTGTCGGTGAGCTCCCAGATGGTCACCGCTCCCTCCTGGCGCAGGAGCTTCTCGTGCAACAGCGCGGGGTTGGCGACGTACTCCTTGGTCTGCGCATCGAGCCGGGCGAGCCAGGCGAAGCCGCGATCGGTCGAGCCGGTTTCCGCAAGCGAGCGGGCGAGCACCATGCCGAAGACGGTGCGCAGCACGCCGGAGGCCATCGGGTCGCGGATCAGCAGCCGCCCCTTCCACTGCGGGTCGAGCAGGGCGTCCCAGTCGGCCGGCGCCTCCGCCGCGGAGACCGCGGCCGAATTGAAGACGAGGACCGGCAGGGTACGGAAGACGCCGAAGTAGAGATCGCCGTCGCCGCGTGACGTCGCCGGGATCGCTCCCGCCCAGCTCGGGCGATACGGCGCCAGCAGGCCGTCGGCGGCGGCGCGGGCAAAGAGCGTCGCCGGCGCGCCGAACCAGACGTCGGCCTGCGGATTGGCGCGTTCGGAACGCAGCCGGTCGACCACCTCCTGTGAACCCATGTCGAGCCAGCGCACGTCGACCTCCGGGTGCGCCTGCTCGTAGGTGCTCTCGAAGAGCTGGAGGAGATCGCGGCCGTGCGGCGAGTAGACGACGACGGGGGTCCGCGCGTCGTGGCAGGCGGCAGAGAGCGACAGGGCGAGAACGAGAAGGGAACGGTGGCGCGTCGTCATGGGGTGTGGAGCTCGCGGCATTGACCGACCATCCTGGCACGAACCGCCCGGCGGGTCCGTGGAATGCGCACGGCGAGCGCCCGACTCTAGCCCGGATTTCTCACCCCGTTCCATCGCGAGGCGGCGCAGATGGCTGTGGCTGCAAGGCGCCGCGACCGAGGCCGGCGCAGGCGTACTGGGCAGTACGTCGAGCCGGCCGACCGAGCGCAACGCTGCAGACGCGGCCAGATGCGACGCCGCAGCAGGAGCGGGGTGAGAAATGCGGGCTAGCCCGAAGGCACTGCGATCCGGAGGCTCCCTTTCGGGCTCCCCGCGTCGGACTTGCGCCGACCCGACCCCTCAGGTACAGAATCGCCGGGTCGACTTCGAGGAGTGACGCTGCCGTGCCCTGGTACTACGAACGCAAAGGACAGGCGATCGGGCCGTTCGACGACGCCGAGATGATCCGACTCGCCGACTCCGGAAGGATCGACGCGATCAGCCTGCTGAGCAACGACGGCGGTTCGACCTGGATGTCGGCCCGCGAGGCCGCGCCGCTCTTCGGCCTGGCGCCGGAGCGCATCCACTCCGGCGACGCGGGACCGATCGCCCGCTGCTCCCGCTGCGCCACCCCGCTGCCGCCCGACGACCCGATCCCGGTCGACGGCGAGCTGCTCTGCCCCCGCTGCCGCGCCCGCCAACCGGCCAAGCCCGCCGCACCGCCCAGCCTCTGGCAGCGCCTCCGCGCGCTCTTCGGCGGCTCGCGCTGAGGGAATTCTGAGAAGCAATCCCTCTCTCGAAGCCTCGGGGGTCTAGGGAGCAAGCGCTTTTCGGACTCGCCGGACGGTCCCATCTTTCAGCTGACGGCGTCTACCCAATCTGGGCGCCACGGCCCCCCGCCAGGATCGAATCGGTATCCGGAAGGAACCCAGGACCGCGGTCCCGGCACATCAGCGAAGGACCACGGTTCCTGGATTGGGCTTTCGCGCGCGCATGGCCCATGGTCGCTCGCACGAGAAATGAAAAACGCATCACGGCACATCTATACTCTCCGGGTTGAACGACGGCTCGCGGGAACGGGAATCGATCGACAACAAGGGGGGCGGATCGAATGGAAGTCATCAACATCCTGATCGGAGCACTCGGCCTGATTGCGATGCTCGCGCTGTGGTGGATCGACAGGTCCCGACGGATTCAGGTGAAACGGATCACGACTCAGAAGGACCCCGACCTGACCAAGGTACTGGAGCTCTACGGTCGACTGTTTCCACCAGATCTTGGCAACTACACCATGGCGGACATGGAAGCACTCCTCGTCGACGAGTTCGGCAAGGAACAGCGCCGCCATGTTCCCGAGACCCATTTCGTCCTAGCCGGAAAGCTCCACGGCGATGTCGTGTCCTTCTTGTTCTGCCACTACTATCCGAATCGCCGCAAGGCGATCGTCAGTTACATGGGCAGCGACAAGGACGCGAAAGAGGCTCGCGGGCGCGCCGTCGATTCGTTGGTCCGACGCCTGGTCCGCCATCTTACCGACCAATCGCCGCCGTGTACTCTCTTGCTCTTTGAATGCGATCGCCCGATTCCAGGCCTTGACCCGGCAGAGCAGCGCGAGCGGGAGGCACGCCCTTTTCTTTTCAAGCGAACAGCAAAGGACCTCGGATACCGCTCATTCCAGTTGCCGGTGGACTTCCATCAACCCAAGTTGAATCTCGAAACCCCCGAGTACGGAGCTCCCCTCGTGCTCGTGACCATCCTCATGGGAACGCCGATGACCGCAGCAATTGAGGATGAAGAGGCTCTCACCGCTGCGACTCTGGACTTCTTGCTCTTCGACGCTTACGGAGACTACTACTCACCCGACGACCCGCGGCACGAGGAGTACCAGGCCTACCTTCGCGAGCAACGAGCCCGCTACCTCGCCAGAGTCTCGTAGCCGTCCGACAACGCACAGCAACATCGGACAGGCTGCGACCACGACCGCGATTGGCAGCGATCAGCAGCTCGCTCGAGAGACGATCGCTCTCACCTGGCGGTTCGACGGTGACTTGGCGACCACGCGGGACAACTCGGCGCCATCCTTCTACCCGCCCTCACTCCCCCACGACGCGGCGGAAGACTTCGTCGTGGAGGCGCCAGACGCCTTTCTCTTTGCGCAGCAGGGCTTCGCCGCGCACCGGGCCGTCGGGTGAGGTGCCGACGAGCAGCAGCAGGGCGCGGTCGCCCTTCTCGAAGGCGCGGGTGATGCGGAACGAGGTCGGGTGGGCGTCGGCGAGCGAGGCGAAGAAGATCTCGCCCTGTGCGGCGCCGAGGGCCTTGGCCTCGTTCCACTCGGCGAGCCGCTCGGTGGCGAGGAGCCCGACGAGCGCCGCCTGATCGCGCCGCGAAAGCGCGTTGTGGATGCGCAGGTAGCCGGCGCCGCTCGCGCCGCCGTTGGCACCTTGCTCGACACCGAAGTCGTCGCTGGCGACCGTCGCGTCCACGGCGATGTCGAAGGTGCGCTCCGGCGAATCGAGCGCCAGCGTGCCGACCAGACGCCCGTCGGCGAGCTTGACCGTCGACTGCACCGTCGGGTCCTCGCAGAAGCCACAGCCGTTGCCCGGCTCGAGCTGGTAGGAGATGCCGCGGAAGGCCCCGTCGGCGCCGAAGAGGAGGTAGACGACGGCCGTCTCCTCGTCGACGAAAAACTGGTCGATGAGCGCCTTGCGGTCGTGGTACTGGTCGATGAACTCGGCGTTGAACGCCGCGTTGGAGATGGCGAGCGCAATCGTCTTGCCGCCGAGCAGGAACTCCTCGCTGCGGAAGGCGTAGCCGTCGAGCAACTCGAACTCCAGGTCCTTGCTGCGGAAGTGCCCGCGTGCCGCGCCCGGCGCCGCGGCAGCGGTCGACCCGGCGGCGGTCGGTGCGTCGGTCGGCGGCGACGTGCCGGCCGGCTCTTCGAACGAGCGCGTCGAGATCGTGTCCCGCGGCGGCGGAATCGAACCTGCCACCTCGGTCGTCCCATCCGCGGGCGCATCGCCCGCCGGTGCCGCGGACGGCTCGACCGGCGTCGTCGCGGCCGGGGCCTCGGGCGCTACCGCTCCGGCAGCCGGGGGCTCGGGCGCGACGGTAGAGCGGAGCGAATCCTCGGGCGGAGCGACCGCTTCGCCGGGAGCCGGGGCTTCGGGCGTCGCAGTCGGCGACAGCTCCTGCGCGCTGGCGACGAGCGGCACGGCGGCGAGGAGCAGCGACAAGACGAGAACGGCAGACAGGCGGCGAGGACGCATGGTGGAGCTCCCGACGAGGTCGAAACGGCTGCCCGGGCAGCGTAGCACGCGGCCCGGGCCGGTCTCGGCGCACCCGCCGTCAGTACCGCAGCTCGACCGAGGCGAGCAGCGTGCGCCCCGGCTCGGGCACGCCGACGCCGACGCGGAAGGGATCGCGCTGGTACGAGAGGCTGCGGACGTAGGCGCGGTCGAACAGGTTGTCGACCCCGGCGACGAGCCGCACCCGGCCCAGCTCCAGGCCGGCGCGCAGATCGAGGGTCTCCCAGGCGGGTGTCGGCGACTCGCCGAGGTCCGCGTCGACCCGGTCCTGGCGCGCCGCGGCACGCCCCTCGGCTTCGACGTACCAGCGGCCCGGTTCGTAGCGCAGCGCAAGCCGCCCGGTAGGCGGCGGCATCTCCGGCAGGTCGGTATCCCGCACCCCGCGCGCCGGGGCGAGCTCCTGGGTGCCACGTACCAGCGAGAGCCCGGAGACGAGCAGCAGATGGCGGCCGAGCGTCCACTGCAGCGAGGCCTCGCCGCCGACCAGTCGCGCGTCGACGTTGGCGAAGCTGCGGGCGCGGCTGTTCGTCACCCCCGACACGGCGTTCTGTCGCGTCCGTTCCACCACGGTGATGAAGTCGTTGACCGCCGCCCGCCAAGAGGCGAGCTGGAGCGACAGCCGCTCGCCGCGATAGCGCATCGCGACGTCGGCCTCGAGGTTGGCCGCCGGTCGCAACTGGGGATTGCCGACCCAGTCGCTGCCCATTCGCTTGAGACCGAAAAAGAGCTCCTGGCCGTCGGGCAGCCGCATCGTCCGACCGAGCGACACGGTGAGCTCCCACGCCGGGCGCGGCGCCCAGGCCAGCGCGACGTTCCCCGAGGGGAGCATTCGTGCCATCGAGGTGGCGCGGGTCCCATGGTAGGCGAAGTAGAGATCGGTCGCGGCGAGCGCCCGATCGGCCTCGACCTCGGCGCGATCGACGCGCGCCCCGGCGCGCAGGGTGAGCCGTTCGCCGAACGTTCGCTCGAGCTCGCCGTAGAGGCCGAGCGCCGTGCTGCCGACGTCGGGCAGCGAGGCCTGCGGGCGATAGCTCATCCCGGCCATGCTGGTCGCCGCATCCCACCTCCGGTCGTACCCCTCGAGCCCGAAGCGCAGCGAGCTGCGCTCTCCACCCTTCGCGGTGGCTTCGACTCGGGCTCCGGCGACCTCTGACCTCGCCACCGTCCGCATGCTGTAGAGACGCGGCGCACCGACCGAGGAGACGCGGTTGCGGTCATCCATCGCGTGATCGACCCGTGCGTACGAGGCGCTCGCCTCGAGCGAGCGCAGGGCGCTGCCCGGCCGCTCGGCGCGGTAGCGCAGCAGCGTGCGCGTCGCCCGGTCGTACTCGGCGTCCATCTGCAGGTACGGGTAGAGCTGCTCCTCGCCCTCCTGCCGAGCCACCGAGAGCTCGAGCCGCGAGCCGGCCGTGAGACTCCGCTCGATGCCGGCCCAGCCGGTTGCGATGTCGAAGGCGCGACGGTCGCGCGACGACGCGCGATAGGCCGCCGAGGCGCTGGCCGGGAGGAGCTCCGTCAGCTTCATACCGTCGCCGTCGACGTACGAGTCGCCCTGCCGCAGCGAAGCGCCGCCCTGGACGCTCCAGCGCGGCCCCGCCCACGAGGCCGAGGTCGCCGGCGCGACGAACGCCGCCGAGGCCGCCGAGAGGCGTGCCATGAACGTTGCCCCGGCGTCCGGATCCCGCGTCACCAGGTTCACCGTGCCGCCGAGGCTCCCCGAGGAGGTGACGTCGAGCGGTCCCTTGACCACCTCGATCCGCTCGATCTCGGCGAAGTCGACGTGGAACGCCGGCGGGTCCATGTGGTTGGGACAGGCACCGTAGAGGCGCTGTCCGTCGATCAGCACGTTGAGGTTCTCGCCCTTGAAGCCGCGCACGACGACGTCGCTGGCGATCGCTCCCTTGCGCAGCGCGTGGACGCCGTCGAGCCGGGCGAGGGCCTCCCCGGCATCGCGCGCGAAGCTCTCACGCACCTCGCGTGCCTCGACGCTGTCGCGCGCCGCCGTGCCCGTCACCTCGAGGCGCTCGCGCACCACGTCGAGGTCGAGCGCGAGCTCGACCTCCACCCGCTCGCCGTCGGCGAGCCTCCGCACCTCTCGGCTCGCCGCCTCGACGCCCGGCAACGCTGCGGCGATCGCGCAGTCGGCGCCGAGCGCGACCGGCGCCTGGAAGCGACCGCTCTCGTCGGCGCGCAGCCCGAGCGGCGTGGCCGGCGGCGCACAGGTGACGGTCACCGTCGCTCCCGGCACCGGCCCACCGCTGCGATCCACCACCCGCCCGCTCAGGCCGCCCGGCACTTCACCCTGCGCCGGCGCGACCGCTGTCCCAACCCCGAGCGCCAGCACCAGCAGGCACCCGATCCGATGTCGACTCCTCGTCATGACGTTCTCTCTCCCCCGGCGGGCCTCGCCCAGAGCAAGGCGCTCCGCCGGCACATCCCGTGGACAGGTTCCCGCGCACGGCGTCGCCCGGCCCTGCAACACGAGGGCCGACGACGCGCCGGCGCGTTCGGACGGGTCAAGCCGCGCGGGCGGCGCGGGGAGGAGGAGAGATCGGACGGGAGAGCCAACCGCGAGCGGCGACGGCGGCCGGAAGGTCGGCGAGCTCGCCGACGCGCGGCGGCTCGAGGTCGGCGCGCGCAGCAAGAATCCACTCCATTGACTGGCGGCTGTCGTGATCGCGCGATGGCGCGAGTGGGGCACCGCCATCCGCGGGCCGGCGCTCGTGCGCCGAGCTCATCGTGCCGCAGGCGGCCCCCCGCCTGCCGCGTAGCAGACGACAACAGGCCTTCTCGCCGGAGGCCCCGATCGCGTTCGTCGCGCGGGCTCGCGTCCTCCAGCAGGAGCAGCCGCAGTTGCGCTCGGCCGTGCAGGAGCACGGCTCGGAGCGCTGCGGCGCGAAGCCGGCCGAGAACCAGAGTGCCAGCAGGAATCCGAGGGCTCGTCGCACGGCGCCTCGAAGGTAGCAGAGGCGCCAAGCGCGGGAACTACCCGCCGGGGCGGTCAGCTCCCGCGGCGGAGCTCGCGTCCAATCCGCTCGACTTCGCTCCAGACGCGCAGCAGGTTGCCGCCGAGGATCTTCTCGACGTCGGCGTCGCTGTAGCCCTTCTCGAGCAGCCGGCGGACCAGGCCCGGCAGGCGCGACACGTCCTCGAGCCCTTCGGGGAGCGCCGAGACCCCGTCGAAGTCCGAGCCGATGCCGACGTGGTCGACGCCGACGAGGGCGACGACATGGTCGATGTGCGCCACGACGTCGTCGAGCGTCACCTTCGGCTGCGGGTGCTCGGCGAGGTAGCGCTCGCGGAAGCGGTCGATCTCCGGGTCGTGATCGGCGAGCCCCTTCTCCTTCTTGAACGCCTCGACCGCGCTCCACGCCAGATCGCCGTGCTGGTTCGCCGCCGCGGTGAGGAAGAAGTTGCCGAAGTTGATCTGGATCACGCCCCCCTTGGCGGCGAGCTGGCGGATCCGCTCGTCGTCGAGGTTGCGCTCGAAGCCCGGAGTGAAGAAGCGGCACGAGGAGTGCGAGGCGATCAGCGGCGCGCGAGAGAGCCCGATGACCTGATCGAACGTCTCGTCGGAGACGTGCGAGATGTCGACCATCACCCCGAGCCGGTTCATCTCCTCGACCACCTCGCGGCCGAACGGCGAGAGGCCGTGCCACTTGCGCGTCTCTTTCGGCGAGTACGAGGAGTCGCCGATCGCGTTGTCGGCGCCGTGGGTGAGCGTGACGTAGCGCACGCCGCGCTCGGCGAAGTGGCGGAGGTTGGCGAGGTCCTGCTCGATCGCCGAGCCGTTCTCGATGCCGAGGGCGAGCGCGATCTTCCCGGCCGCGGCGACCGCCTTCACCTCCTCCGGCGAGCGGGCGACCGCCCACTTCTCCGGGTTTTTGGTGACCAGCGCCTCGACCGAGTCGATCAGGCCGTCGGCCATCTTGCGCGCTGCGCCGTCGATCGGCACCTCGGCCGGGATGTAGATCGACATGAAGGCGGCATCGAGCCCGCCGGAACGGGCGCGCGGCCAGTCGAAGTGCCCACCGGCGGTGCGCCGGGAGACGTCGGCCTTCTCCTCGGTGAGTCGATAAGGCAGGTCGATGTGGGTGTCGACCACCGTGGCGCGTCGCAGCAGGTCGCCGGTCCGCCGGTCGAGCTCGGCGCCGCGAGCGCTCTCCGCCGTCGCCCCCGCCCGCAGACCGAGCAGGTTGACGAAGAGTCGATAGGCCCCCGGCACGCCGGCCGGGAGCTGCCGGAAGAACGAGAGGCCGGTGTAGACGTAGGTCCCCTTGCCCACCGCGGCGACGAGCAGCCCGCCGCGCGCTGCCGGCTCGCCGGGGTCGTGCAGCTCGAGGAGCGGCTTGTAGCCGGGGTCCCAGCTCCCGGCCATGTAGAGCGCGCGCTCCTGCACCCAGCCGTTCCAGTCCGCCGGACCGAGCTCGTTCGGCGTGTGGAAGAGCGGCGAGGCCGGATCGAGCACGACGACCGGCGACGTCTCGTCGGTGATCCGGTCGTGCGGCCGTGCGATCTCGAGCGGCAGCGGCGCGAACCGCCCCTCGACGAACGGGTACTGCTGGTACTGGACGATCGCCAGGCCGCCGGCGCGCACGTAGTCGAGCAGGTGCGCATTCGCCGCGGCGAGCCCGGGGTCGGACTCGTAGGCGCGCGCGCCGACGACGATCGCGTCGTAGCCGGAGAGATCGCCGGTCGCCAGCTCGGCAGCGGTGAGGCGCACCACCGGCACGCCCACCTCGAGCAGGTATTCGGGCATCCGGTCGGCGGCGCCGACGACGTAGCCGACGCGGCTGAGCTTCGGCAGGCGCAGGTCGAAGGCGGAGAGGCGCGCCGTCGCCAGGTGCGGCCAGGCGACCGGACGGATGTGCGGGTAGTCGACGAGCGGCAGCGTCTGCGCGTAGCGGCGACCGCCGAGCTCCGCGGCGACGGCGAGCGGCGCGCTGCCGTCGCCGCACGGGCGGGCGACGAGCGGCAGGACGAGCTCGCCGTGCGGCGGCAGGCTGAACGGCTGCGGCGCGTTCGGCGCGCCACAGGTCGCCAGGTCGACGAGCGTGCCGGCGAGCGGCGTCGCCGCGTTCGAGCGCAGGTGCGCCTCGACCGCTCGCTCGACGAGCGCCGGGCGGGGGAGGAGCGCGAGGTCGGGCAGGAGGTCGACCTCGATCGGCGGCACGACGCGCAACGGGCGGCGGATCTCCCCCTTCGCCTGGTCGCTGTAGCGGTAGACCACCTCGCGCGGCGCCGCGAGCGTCGCGCCGTCGATCGCCAGCTCGAGGGTCGCGGTGAGCGCCGGTGCCGCGGCCGGCTCCCCGCGCACGGCGGCCGGCGCGCTGCTCCAGTCGTAGCGATCGCCCTGCGGCGTGTGGCGCAGGAAGTAAGGGACGGTCGGCGGCGCGTCGGCCGGCACCGGCACGTCGACGGTCCAGCGCGCCAGCTCGCCCGCGGCGACCGAGCGGGCGGCCTGCGGCACGGCGGGCGTCGCCCAACCGTCGGCCGTGGCAAGACGCACCCCGCGCACCTCGAGCGACCGGGCGCCGCTGTTCCACAAGGAGACGGTCACCTTCGCCGTCTCGCCGGGGACGAGCGTTTCGCGGTCGGCCGACGCTTCGAGGGCCACTCCCGCAGCGGCGCGCATCCCCTCCTCGGCCACCGCGAGCTTCTCGTCGAGGATCGCCGCGGCGTGCGCGCAGCCGAGCGCGGCACAGCCGTGGGCGACGCCGGCGATCTCGCGCAGCTCGCGCACGATCGCCGCGAAGTCGCCGACCAGCTCGCCGAGCGAGGCTGGCCGCAACCGCTCGCGCGCGGCGCGGGCTCGCGCTTCGACCGCGGCGAGCCGCGGCGCCAGCACGCCGTCGACCGGCAGGCCGGCGACGATGCCGGCGAGCCGGGTGTCGATGCCGTCGAACGGGTCCTTCGCCTCCTTGCCGCCGGCCCCGGCGACCCAGGCGAGCTTGGTGTCGCGCGGCCCGAGCTCGAGCAACCGCCCCATGTCCTGCGAACGGTGCTGCGAACGCGACGCCGCGGCGAGCTGCGCCACCGAGCGCCCGCTCCACGGGTCGACGGCGGCGAGCGAGAGGGTCGCCGTGGCGAGCTCCGGCGCGAACCAGGCGCCGCGGTAGAGCGCCGCCGGCTGCCAGGGGACGAGCCCGTCCTTCACCAGGGAGGGGAAGGCGTTGCCGTCGCCGAGCTTCGCAAACGTCTCGTGCGCCGTCCAACCGGCCGCCTGATGCTGGCCGTGGCCCCCCGAGCCGTCGTTGCCGAAGATCGACACGACGACTTGCGGGCGGAAGCGCCAGACGACCCGCGCGAAGTCCTCGGCGAGCTCGGCGCGCCCCCAGCGCTGCAGCGTCTCGTCGAGCGAGCGGGTGTAGCCGAAGTCGAGGGCGCGGCTGAAGTACTGGCGCGCCCCGTCGACGCGCCGCGCGGCGAGGAGCTCCTCGGTGCGCAGCAGTCCGAGGCCGACACCGAGCTCCGGACCGACGAGGTTCTGGCCGCCGTCGCCGCGCGAGAGCGAGAGGTAGGCCGCCTCGCCGCCCATCTGCGAGACGCGGGCGAGGAGCGCCGTGTCTTCGTCGTCCGGATGGGCGGCGATGACCAGGAGCCGCCGGTTGCCCGAGAGCTTGGCGAGGGCGCGATCGACCGCCGGAGCCCCGCCCGTGCCCGCCGGCTCGAGCGCGGACGGCAGGACCGTCGGCTCGCTGGCGCGAACGGGAGCGGCGACACCGTCTCCCAGCAGGACGAAACCGACGAGCGTCACGAGGGCGGCGACCGGCGCCGCGAGGCGGGCTTGGAGTGAGGTCATGGCGCGGGATTGTACGGCCGACGCGGGGCCGCGGTTGCGCCGCACTACGCCGCGGCCTAACCTCGCCTCATGGCGACCGATTCGCCCGCAGAGCCCGGCTCGTTCGATCTCCGACGCGTCTCGGGTGCGCTTCTCGTCTGCGCCTTCGGCCTCCTGCTGATGCTCGCCGCCTGGCGCGCCGGGCCGCCGCAGTGGCGCGCCGCGCGCCGTCTGGCCACACTCTCCGCGACGGCCCACGGCGAGGTCGACGCGCTCTGGTGGCATCTCGACTTCGACCCGCGCCCGCTCGGCCGCGACGGCACCAACTGGCTCGCGCTGACCGCGCCCGAGCTCTGCGCGCGGCTGCGCTTCCGGCCCGCCGGCACCGGCGAGGAGCAGAAGGCCGTCGCCTGCCGGCGCTGGAGCGAGCTGCGCGACGTGCGCCAGCTCCTGGCCCCGGAGCTCGCACCCGACCTGCCTGCGAGCTTCGCCGCCGCAAACGGGAGGCCGGTGATCGACATTCGTCTTTCCGCTCGCGCCCTGGCGTGGCTCGCCGCGCACCCCCCGGCGGTCTTCTGGGTGCACCCGGACGTCGCCTTCGATGTCGTCCCGACGCTGCACTCCGAGCTCGAGCTGCTCGCCTGGGTGATCGACGACGCCGAGCGGAAGCTGGCGGACACCGCCATCGGCAGATCCACCGCGATCGAGGTCGCCTACGACCCAGCCGACCCGCGGCGCGCCGCCCCGGCCGCGTGGCGCCGCGATCCGCTCCTGCACTCGCCGATCGAACGGATCTTCCCCGTCCTCGCCTTCGTCGCCGGGCTCGTCGCCTGGTGTGCCGGCGGTTTCCTCCTTCTCGCGCCGCGCGCCAGGCGGCTGGGCCTCGCGATCGCGCTCGCCGGCGGGCTCGCCGTGCCGCTCTGGGGCGAGCCCGCGGCTTTTCTCCTGCGCGACGTCGTGCCGGCGGTCGGGGGTTTCGTCGATTCGCTCACCCAGGCGCTGGTCCCGAGCGCTCCGCGACCGATCCTGCGCGATCCGGATTCCTTCGGCGAACCGGGCGAACGCCGCCGGCCGTGGTTGGCGCCGCCGGCGACGCGCGGCGACTTCCGCACCGGGATGGAGGACCGCGTCGCCGCCCGGTGACGCGCGAGGCCGTGCGATAGGCTTCGCGCGCCATGAGCATGTCCTCTGCCGATTCCGCGATCTTCGACGCCTTCCGCCGCTGGGGCTACCTCGAGGCCGAGCTCGACCCGTTCGGCCGCCTGCAGCCGCTGCGCATGCCCGAGCTCGCGCTCTCCGGCGAGACGGCGGAGACGGCGCGACGGATCTACTGCGGCGCGATCGGTGCCGAGTTCATGCACCTCCCCGACGGCGCGCGTCGCGAGTGGGTGGCCGCACGGCTGGAGGCCGAGCCGCCGGCGATCGACCGCCGCCGGGTCTTCGACGGCCTCCTGCGCGCCGAGCTGCTCGAGCAGGTCCTCCAGGCACGCTACACCGGCAACAAGCGCTTCTCGCTCGAAGGCACGGTGGCGCTGGTGCCGCTGCTTCACGAGGGGCTCGAGGTGGCCGCCGAGGCGGGTGCGGAGCAGGCGGTACTGGCGATGAGCCATCGCGGCCGCTTGAACGTGATGGTGCAGGTGGTCGGCCGCAGCCCGCACGAGGTCTTCGCCGGCTTCGAGGACGTCGACCCGAAGAGCATCCTCGGCTCGGGCGACGTCAAGTACCACCTCGGCGCCACCGGCAACTTCCGCGCTGCCAGCGGTCGCACGGTGCGCATCCATCTCTCGTCGAACCCCAGTCATCTCGAAGCGGTCTGCCCGGTGGCGTTGGGACGCGCTCGCGCCAAGCAGGAGCGGCTCGGCGACCGCACCGGCCGGCGCGTGCTGCCGGTGCTGATGCACGGCGACTCGGCCTTCGCCGGCCAGGGGATCCTCGCCGAGACACTGAACCTCGCCGCGGTCGAGGGCTTCGACGTCGGCGGCACGGTACACGTCGTGGTGAACAACTACATCGGCTTCACCACCGAGCCGCACGCCTACTCCTCGACGCGCTACGCCACCGACATCGCCAAGCGGCTGCCGATCCCGATCTTCCACGTCAACGCCGAGGACCCCGACGCGGTGGCGCGCGTCGCGCGGCTCGCCGTCGAGTACCGCAACGCCTTCGCCTCCGACGTGGTGGTGGACCTGCTCGGCTACCGCCGCTACGGCCACAGCGAGGTCGACGACCCGACGGTGACCCAGCCTCTGCTCTACAAGAAGATCCGCGCCACGCCGCCGCTCTGGCAGTCGTACGCCTCGCGTGCCGGGCTCTCGCGCGGCGAGGCCGACGCGGCGGCGGCGGCGGTGCGCGACGAGTACGTCGCGGCGCAGAAGGAGGCGGCGCAGCTCTCGCGCATCCCGCTGCTGCGCGAGCTGCCCGGCTACTGGGCGCCGTACCGCGGCGGCCGCTGGGACGAGTCGCTCGCCGTCACCACCGGCGTCGCCGCGGACAAGCTCGCCGAGCTCGGCGCCAAGCTCACCCGCGCACCGGAGGGGTTCCACGTCCACCCGAAGGTCGAGAAGCTGCTCGAGGAGCGGGCGAAGATGGCGCGTGGGGAGAAGCCCGTCGACTTCGGCATGGCCGAGGCGCTCGCCTTCGCCTCGCTCGTCGTCGCCGGCACCCCGGTGCGCCTCTCCGGCCAGGACTCGCGGCGCGGCACCTTCAACCACCGGCACGCCGTGCTGATCGACGTCGAGGACGAGAAGGAGTACTTGCCACTCGCCCATCTGACGCCCGGGCAGGCGAAGTTCGAGGTCTACGACTCGGTGCTCTCGGAGGCCGCGGTGCTCGGCTTCGAGTACGGCTTCTCGCGCGACACGCCGGAGGCGCTGGTGCTCTGGGAGGCGCAGTTCGGCGACTTCGCCAACGGGGCGCAGATCCTCATCGACCAGTTCCTCGCCGCCGGCGAGGACAAGTGGGGGCTGCTCTCGGGGCTCGTCATGCTGCTGCCGCACGGCTACGAGGGACAGGGGCCGGAGCACTCGTCGGCGCGCATCGAGCGCTATCTGCAGCTCGCTGGCGAGGAGAACATGGTCGTCGCCCAGCCGTCGACCGCGGCGCAGTACTTCCACCTGCTGCGCCGCCAGGCGCTGCGCCACTGGCGGAAGCCGTTGATCGTCTTCACGCCGAAGAGCGGTCTGCGCAACCCCGACGCCTGCTCGCCGCTCGCCGAGCTCGCCGCGCCGCGATTCGGAAATGTTCTGAAGGACACCCTGGGGTCCTCCGGACCCGGCGTGCGGCGAGTCCTGCTGGCCACCGGCAAGGTCGTCCACGAGCTCCGCGCCGAGCGCGCCAGGCGCAAGGCCGACGACGTCGCCGTCCTCGGCCTCGAACAGCTCTACCCCTTCCCCGAAGCTGACCTGACCGCCGCGCTCGCCGCCTACCCCGAAGCCCGCGAGCTCGTCTGGGTCCAGGAAGAGCCCGGCAACATGGGCGCCCTCGCCTACGCCATGCCCCACCTCGAACACACCGCCCGCGACCTCGCCGTCCGCTCCGTCAAGCGCTCCCCCTCCGCCAGCCCCGCCACCGGCTCGCCGAAGGCGCACGCGCTCGAGCAGAAGACGTTGTTGAATCTGGCGTTCGCGTAGGGCACGCCTACCTAGGTCCAAGAGCGCGAAGTGCGGTCCAGTGCCCACCTCGGTGCAGTCCGGCAGCCAGCATGCAAATACCGGCTGGCTGTTTGCTTCGGGTGAACCACTTGCCGTCGCGGCCCGGAGCCAACACCGGCAGACGCCACTTGCACCCACACCATGCGCGCAGTGCCTAGGGATATCCGGACGCTTCTCGCAGCTTGCGAGGCGCAGCTCAGAAGCATCGGCGACGCCTATCAGACAGCACTAGCGGGCGATGATCTGCCGGAGACCGCGTTCGTCGCGATCAAGAATCTCCTCGAGAACGAACGATCCGTTCTCGACTACCTAGCGATGCACATCCGGGTCTCTTGCTGCTCCCCTCCGAAGCCAAGAGAGAAGATCTACTTTCCAATCTTTGGTAAGCGCAAGACATTCGTGGTGAAGGCCGACAAGTGGCTCCCAGGCCTTCAGACATCGAACCGCGAGTTGTGGAACTACCTCGACAGCGTGCAGCCCTACCCGCAGCGCGGCGAGAACTCACTCCGCGATCTCAATTGGTTGGTCAATCGAAAGAAGCACGTAGCCCTCGTGCGTCAAGAGCGCCGGGAGGTACCTATCGGCCAGAGACTCCCAGCAGCCTTTGGGCCAGAGGTCTTCCGGAAAGCTGATTTCGGAGCGGACCCTGCGGAGGATGGATGGATCGCGTTTCGTTTCGTCGGTATGCGGCGGTCTGCGCTCTGGGTTCTCGGCCGAATCCAGACCACCGTGGATCAGGTCGTGGAGGACGTCTTACGACTCATCTGAAGGGGGTCGCTTGCGTCCCGGATTCTGCCGCCTCCTCTCGCTCGATCTTTCGGGCCTCGGTGCCGAGCCAACTTCCCGTCGGCCGGCCCAGGCAAAGAGGCTGAGATGCTCATCACTCGAACCCCACTGGTCTTCACTGCCTTTCTGCTGACGTCCGGCTGCACGGCAAAGCAGCTCGGTCTGCCGAGAACGGAGCTAGCGGTCGCGGCTCCGGACTCTTCGGCCTGGGCCGAGGTCCGGAACCACCCGAGCTTCGACCCACCTGATCAGTCGCTCCAGATTCGGTTGCACTCTGGCGAGGTCGTTCGGCTGGTGCGGCTCGCCCCCGACCAGGACTGGTGTAACGCCGCGGTCTGGGCACCCGACGGGTCGCGCGTGGCCTTCCTGGTCCAGGACGCCACAGCCTACGTGTACGACCTAGCGACGCGACGCCTCATCGCCACCGATCTCGTCGACAAGGGTGGCGCGTACCTCTCCGAGAACATCGCCCGCGAACTGACCTTCTCTACCGATGGAGCGCAGCTCAGCCTGCTCCCTTGCAAACGCCGCGGCGGGTCGTGCGGACTTCGTGTCGCCATTCCGGTGCCAGCGCCTGCGGCCGACGAGCTCGGCCCGTGGCGCCGGTTGAGCTGAGTCCTGGGTCGTCGTGCGACAGGAGCTACTCTCCGACGGTTGAGCCTCGGCTCTCGTCCAATCGCCGCCTCTCGCGCCGCCGCAACGACATCCGGCGCCACGGCCTCGAAGAGGCCATCCACTGAAGAGGGGCTCTCCTTCTCAGTATCATCCGCGCATGGCGTCACGCTTCGGCGTTCGTTGGCCGCTGGCCGTCCTCGCCTACGGCGCGGCGGGAGGGGTTCTCCTCGCGGCGCTGCGCTGGAGCGAGTACCGCTTCCTGGTGGTCGAGCACTCGTACGAGATCTACGCGGGCTTGGTCGCGGCCCTCTTCGCGGGGGTCGGCATCTGGCTCGGCACGCGACTTGTTCGCCGGAAGACCGAGCGTGTCGTGGTCGAGGTTCCGGTCGAGGTCCGCGTCCCGGTGGCGGGACCCGCGGCCTTCGAGGTCGACGTTGCCCGTCAGCGGGAGCTCGGGATCACGCAGCGTGAGCTCGAGGTTCTGGGGTGCATCGCCGCCGGGTTGTCGACGCGGGAGATCGGCGAGAAGCTCTTCGTCTCGGAGAACACGGTCAAGACCCACGCCGGCCGGCTGCTCGAGAAGCTCGGAGCGCGGCGGCGAACCCAGGCGGTGCAACGGGGCAAGGAGCTCGGGCTCCTCCCTTGAGGAGAGCGTCCTCCCCCGAAAGAGTGATTCGCGTCGAATCCGGCCTCACGGCGCGAGAATCACCCCTTCGGGTGACGACAGGCGGAGCGTCCTGCCGCTAGCTTCCGGCCTTCCAACCGCGGCGAGGCCGCAAGGAGGCTCCAATGTCGATGAAGAAGACCGTCTGGACCTGGGGACTGATCGCGGGCGGCATCCCCAGCGCCCTCATGCTCGTGGCCACGGTGTTCGCCGATCGCATCGGGTTCGAGAAGGGCGCCATCTTCGGGTACACCGGCCTGGTGCTCTCGTCGCTCACCATCTTCTTCGGCGTACGCGCCTACCGGGAGAACGTCGGCGGCGGCCGCCTGTCCTTCAAGAAGGGTCTCCAGGTCGGCCTCCTGATCGCGCTCGTCGCGTGCGTGCTCTACGTCTGCACCTGGCAGATCGTCTACCACGCCTTCATCCCGGACTTCGCCGAGAAGTACGCCGCCTTCGCGCTCGACAAGGCGAGATCCCAGGGCAAGAGCGAGGCGGAGCTCGCCGAGTTGGCGCGACAGATGGCCCATTTCCAGGAGATGTACAAGAACCCCCTGGTGAACATCGCGTTCACCCTGCTCGAGCCTCTCCCCTTCGGACTCCTCTCCGCGCTGATCTCGGCCGGCATCCTGCGGCGCCGGGAAGCACCGGCAACGGCGTGACGGCTCGCCCACTCCAAGAAGGTGCCGACAATCTTCCAAGAAGGTGCCAACGATCTTCTCCGGGTTGAGGCTAGCCGAGCACGACCCGAGCTCGTCGCCGGTGCCTCGGCACGAGGCGTCTTGGGCTCACTTTCGACGGGCAAGGTCCTTGCCAGCCCTCAACCGGTGGAGGGCTGGCCCTCGTCGGCTTCGTGCTCGCGGCCGATCGCTGATCAGCGGTGACCGATGCAGTGCTCCAGCCCGCGAGCTTCCTGGAGCGTACTTGGCGTGGGGCGGGAGGGGCCGATCTAGCCGGTAGCGGGAAGCGGCGGAGGGAAGGCACGCTCAGGAAACAGCACCAAGCGATCACCGTTGCGCAGCCGGTCGGCGGCAACGCAAAAGGCCGCAGCGAAAACGCGGTAGGCCTCGATCAAAGCCAGGCGGACGGCCCTGCTAGCGGCGTGAACCCACGGCGCCGGCGAGCGTTTGGACCTCGCCGGCCTTTGGTGGGGGTGCTGACGCTGGACGCGATCGCGCCCCAGGGGCTCGCCGTGCTCGCGCTGGAGGCGTCGAGCTTCGGCCTCGACCTCGGCGACCAGCGCCGCGATGCGAGCCCGGCGTCGTTCCTTCGGCAGGTCTTTCCAGCAAGGCAGCGGCGAGAGCACGAGCGACTCCGTCGACTGGCAGGCTCTGGACTCGAGCTCTCCGCCCTTGCGTCGGAGCCTGTGCTCGAGCGTGCGGTCGATCCAGACGCCAGTGAGTGGACTCTCCTCGAGAAGCGCGGTGACACCGTGCGGCCCAGGCCAGTCCTGGGGTCGATCGACGAGTCGCTCCTTGACCCCGTGCCGCAGCATGTAGAAGAGGCGACCAACCTGGGCTTCCTCCTCGCCCGAGACGACGATCAACTCGTAGCGGCGTTCCCAGAACGGCCCCCTCCAGTCGTGTAGGCGACCGGCCTCCTTGGCGAGGTTCGCCTCGACGAAGGCCATGAAGAGGGCAAGCTGCTGCGGGCTCTCGGGGGAAAGTAGCAAATGAAGGTGGTTCGAGAGGATCACGAAGTCGTGGATGACCATCCGATAGCGAGCCTGGGCGCGTCCAAGGACCCCGAGAGCGATCTCATTGAAGTGCGGCGAAGGGCGCAGCAGTAGCCGTCCCTGCACCGTGCGGCAGGTGACCTCGACCATCGACCCTTCAGGCAGGTAGCGAAGGCGGCGTGCCATCGAAAGGGAAAGACGCGAACGGCGTCTCCGAACTTGCAGCAAGTCGGAGGAACAGCCGACTCTTCTCGGCGACGTCCCCGGAGTGCCCGACGGAAGATGCCGGAAGAAGAGGTGCCAGGGACCTTCGCAGACCTTCGCAGACCTTCGCAGCCGACGCCAACCTTGCATTTCTGGAGGAGCGCTCCAGAATTGCCCGAATGACCTGCCGACGGCTCCGCCCGCCCGAGCCGTCGCTGCGCGCCAGGGTCCGTCACTCGAGGCTTCGCCCGCTTCAACGGGGTACCCTTCTCCAGGAGATCCTCATGTCCATCTTTCGAACGTCCCGCGAGATTCGAGCCACCCCGGAGGCCGTCTTCGCTGCGATCCAGGATCCCGCGCGCCTGGCTCGGTGGTGGGGTCCGGAGGGCTTCACCAACACCTTTCACACCTGCGAGATCCGGCCAGGTGGCGCGTGGCGGTTCACCATGCACGGACCCGACGGCACCGACTATCCCAACGAGTCGGAGTTCCTCGAGGTCGTCGCGAATTCGCGGGTGCGAATCCGGCATCTCAACCCACCGCACTTCGAGCTGACGATCTCCCTCGAGGCGAGCCCGGCGGGGACGCACCTGTCGTGGTTCGCCGAATTCGAGAATCGCGAATTCGCCGAACGGATGCGATCCTTCCTCGAGGGAGCCAACGAGCAGAATCTCGATCGGCTGGTGATCGAGGTCGGCTCCTGAGCGGCGCGGTTGGCGAGCCGACAACACCGGAGAGCAAGACCATGAAGAGGGTCTGCATCGTCGGCGCGTCCGGGAAGCTCGGGCGCTACATGGTGCGACACGCGCTCGACCGCGGCTACGAGGTGGTCGGCGTTTGTCGTGAACAGAGCGTCGGCAAGCTCGACGCCTTCCAGGGGCGGATCACCCTCGTTCCCGGAGCGACGAACGACCGCGAGGTCATCCGGCGCGCGGTCGACGGCTGCGACGGGGTGCTCACCGTGCTGGTGCCGTGGGGAGTTCGGCAGTACTCGTCGGGGACGGCGCAGGCGGTGCTCGACTTCGCGCGGCCCGACGCGCGTTTGATCTTCTCCTGCGGCTGGCACATCACCCGCGACGGTCAGGACACCTACTCGCGTGGCTTCAGGCTCTTCCTCGTGACGTTCACCTGGCTCGCGCGAGCGATCCACCTCGCCGAGATCGACGACCAGGTCGAGGCGTGCCGGCGGATCTTCGCCAGCCAGAGCCGGTGGACCGTCGTGCGGGGAAGCGACCTCGAGGAGGGACAGAGCGAGGGCCTGCCCGTGTGGAGCCGTCACGTTGGCGACCCCGTCCTGGCGAGCAACCGGACACGCCGCGTCGACTTTGCGCTCTTCATGGTCGCCGCCCTCGAGAACGACGAGCTCGTCCACGAGGCGCCGGCGATCGTCGGCTGCCGGACGGCGTCGGCGCTCGCGGCCCGGGCCACCCGATGAGGGACCATCGATGAATTCCGAGGCGCCGATCGACGACATCGTGCGACGGGTGCGCGCCGTCGACGGCGTGCGGGCGATTGTTCTCGGGGGATCGCGCGCCCGGGGCACGCACACGGCGACCTCCGACACCGATCTCGGCCTCTACTACGATCCCGACCGGCCGCTCGACCTCGCCGCACTCGACGAGGTCGCCGCGGCGCTCGACGACCGCAGGCGATCCGGACTCGTGACGCCGATCGGCGGCTGGGGGCCGTGGGTCAACGGCGGCGGCTGGCTCACCGTGCAGTCGCACGCCGTCGATTTCATCTACCGCGATCTGCGGCAGGTCGCTGGCGTCATCGACGCCTGCCGGCGCGGCGAGGTCGGCATCGTCTACCAACCGGGCCACCCGCACGGCTTCGTCTCCTCGATCTACCTGGCGGAGATCGCGACCTGCCGCCCGCTCTGGGAGGCCGACGGCGAGATCACGGCGCTCCAGCGGCTGGCCTCGCCATACCCAGCGGCGCTCCGCTCGGCACTGATCGGCAAGTTCGGCTGGGAGGTCCGCTTCGCCCTGGAGACGGCGCGCAAGTGCATCGACCGCGCCGACGTGGTCTACGCCGCCGGCGCCACCTTCCGCGCGGCGATCTGTCTCCTGCAGGTCCTCTTCGCGCTCAACGAGCAGCCCTGGCTCAACGAGAAGGGTGCGGTGGCGATGGCCGAGAGCTTCCCGCGGCGCCCGCCCCGCCTGCGCGCCCGCCTCGAGGCGGCCTTCACGCGCATGGCGGCCGACGGCGACGCGATCCGCACGGCGATCGACGACCTCGATGCGCTCGAAGGCGACCTCGCCGCCCTGATCGGGGAGCGCTGAACGCTCCGCAGCGTGCCCGCACGCCACGCCTCACGGCGCGGCGCACCGATCGCGCTACGATGCCACCCCTCCAACGACGACTCCCAGGAGAAGCCGATGCCGATCCCTGCCCCTGCCGCCCTCCACCACACCTGCTTCCTCGTGCGCGATCTCGAAGCCACGGCGCAGCGGCTCGCCGATTCGCTCGGGGTCGCGGCGTTCGAGGTGCGGACGATCGTGCCGGCGTGGAGCCGGGTACACGGCAAGGAGTGTCCGTTCACCTTCCGCGTGGCCCTCGGCATGGTCGGGGGCGCGGCGTTCGAGCTCGTCACCCCGCACACCGGCACGAGCGTCTACGACGAGCACCTGGCGACGCACGGCGAGAGCTTCCACCACACCTGCCTCGTCTACCCGACGATCGGCGCGCTGCGCGAGGCCTCGGCCGAGCTCAAGCGGCAAGGGCGCGTGGCGATCCAGGAAGCCGGCGCCGGCGACCTCTTCGAGTTCGCCTACTTCGACTTCCCGGAGATCGGCTCGGCGGTCGAGGTGCTCTTCCTCGACATCGCAGAGATACCGCCGGCGGAGGCGGTCATCCACCCACGAGGGTGAGCCCACCCTCGCGTTGCCGTTCCGTGGCGACATTCGGCTCCTCACCGGATCAGCACAGCGGGCGTGGGGCTCTCGTGCAGCGGGCCTGGCGTCGTCTCGTTCGAACCGACGAGCCGCGTGGCAAGCAACACGGCCTCCCTGGACGGAGGTGGAGCCCACGGCGAGACCGGGTCCCCTCTCGTCACCCTTGGCTCGACGACAAGACCGGCCGTGATCCGCGACAACCAGGCGGGCGCAGTGGCGGCGTGCCTGGATGTCCGCCCCCGGACCCGGACGGCGCCATCCCTGGCAGGAGGCTCCTGCCATGCGCCCGTTCCTCGCCGCCTTCGTGGCGGCCCTGTCGCTGCTCACCTCGGTCGCCGCGCCGGCGGCGACCCTCCTCGTCAAGACCGCCGTCGACACCGATGCCGCCGACGGCTTCTGCTCGCTGCGCGAGGCGATCACCGCCGCCAACACCGACATGCCGCGCCAGGAGTGCCCGGCGGGGAGCGGCGCCGACCGCATCCTCTTCGACCTGCCCTCGCTCCCGGCGACGATCACCCTCGCCGCCCCGCTGCCCGAGATCTATGGTTCGCTTGCCCTGCGCGGACCGGGCCGCTCCGCGCTCACCCTCGACGGCGCAGGGCTCAACCGGATCCTGCGAGTCAACTCCGCCGCCGACGATCTGTTCATCGAGATCTCCGACCTGACGCTGGCCAACGGCTTCACGACGAGCGAGGGCGGCGCCCTCCACGTGCTCGGCGGCCAGGATGCCTGGGTGCGACTCGAGCGGCTCGAACTGGCCGGCAACGTCGCGACCCTTTATGGCGGCGCGATCAGCTTCACGCCCTCCGTCCCGACGTCGAGCCGGCTCGAGATCCGCCAGGCGTACTTCCACGACAACCAGGCAAGCAACCTGGGCGGCGGGGCGCTGCGGATCTACGACCACTCGGCGACGATCGACGCGACGACCTTCGCGAGCAACACGACGGGAGGCAACGGCGGGGCGATCAACCTCTTCGACTCGGCTCTGACTCTCGCCCGGTCGACGCTCTCCGGCAATTCCGCCGACGACTTCGGCGGGGCGATCAGCGGCTCGGACCTCAACGCGCCGCTCGCCCTGACGCTCGTCGACTCCACCGTCACCCTGAACGTCGCCGGCGCGGATGCGGACCCCTTCGGCGCTGGCGGCGGCATCTCCTTCGACGGGACCGCGGGTGCCCGTCTGCTCACGCTCGCCAACACCGTTCTTGCCGGCAACTCGGACCTTTCGACGACCGCCCCCAACAACCCGGACATCGCGGGAATCGACGCGACCGACTCGGTCGCGAGCACCCTCAGCCTCGTCGGCGATCCGACCGGCGCCGACACCTTCTTCCCTGCTGGCGTCCCCAACGTGAACGGCGACTACGTCGGCACCGCCGCGGCCCCGCTGCCGGCGGCGCTCGAGCCGCTCGGCAACAACGGCGGCCCGACGCCGACCCATCGCCCCGATCTCGTGGCGGGGAGCTGGGTTCTCGACCGCGGGCAGTGCCCCGGCGCCGAGGCCGACCAGCGCGGCGCCGGGCTCGCTCCGGCGAGCGGGCGGATCGTCGACATCGGCGCCCTGCCGAACGGCCCGGGCAGCGACGGATGCGACCTCGGCGCCGTCGAGCGCGGTGCCAACGCCGCGACCGCCCTCGTCCTCTTCGACGACGGCTTCGAGAACGGCACGACGCTCGCGTGGTGGGGGGAGCGACCCTAGGCCGTTCGAGAGCGCGATCACGCAGTGACGGATGCCACCTCGATGGCGCACTGCGATGCGGCGATGCGAGCGCGCGGGATCCCTGCCGCGTTCGCCATGGACCGTCACCTTGCCGAGCGGCGAGTCGGGGGCCGAGCGAAACTCGACGACGACACGAGCGAGCGTCCGAGGTCGGCTCGGGGCGCACGGCCGTGCGCCCCGGCGGGATCGAGGCCACCGGCCGGCAGAGCGCCGGCCGATCCGTCGTCACTTCGGCCACTTGCCCAGATCGGCCCGGAAGCGAGCGCCCTCCTCGAGCCAAGCGTTGTCGCGGTAGACGGTGAGCCAGCTGTCGAGGAAGTTGAGGAAGTCGGCGTCGCCCTTGCGCACGCCCATCGCCGAGACGGTCGAGTGCAGCGGCTCGGGCAGCGGCAGGAAGAGCTTGTCCGGCGCGCTCCGGACGACGGCGCGCGGCGCGAAGGTCGGCACCAGCACGGCGTGTGCCTCGCCCTCGAGCACGGCCGCCATCGGATCGGCGTCGCCCTCGACGAGCACCAGCGTGGCGCGCGGGAAGAGCCGTCGCGCCGTGCCTTCCTGGACGGTGCCGGCGTAGACGACGAGCTTGACCTCGGGCCGGTCGAAATCCTCGCGCGTCGTGAGCTTCTCGGCCGCCGCGCGACTGGCGACGAGGTCGATCCCCTCGTGCGAGGTCGGCGCCGAGTCGCTGATCACCAGGGCGCGCGCCGTGGTGACCCAGAGGCCGCTGACGATCACGCCGAACTGGCGGTCGAGCAGGTCGGGGATGATCTGCGACCCCAGACGCCATTGCGGTTGTAGCCCCAGATCTGGCCGAAGGTGCAGCGCGTTCGCGGGAGCTGACCGTCCAGGGTAGCGCGGTTGTCGGACCACACACTGCGCTCGCGGTAGCGTTCGCGATCACGATCGCGCTCGCAGCGCACCCTGGACTCCGCGAAGGCGGTCGTGGTGGCGAAGACCGTCACGCCGAGGACCGCGGCGACGACCTTCATGACGATTCCAGTTCGGATGAGTGCCCCCGGTCGCGGTGGAGCCCGAAATCGTGCCAGCCGCGCCCGACGTTCGTCGACCGCTCGTCGCCGGATCCGCGGCGGCACCAGCGCCCCGTGCCGCGGTGTCCCCGACCGGCCGCCGGCCGCGCACCATTTCCGGAGGGGCTGGTGGCCATGAACCGCTTGCGAGAGCTCGTCGCCGCGCGACCGCGGCTTTCGTTCGTCGTCCTCAACCTGCTGCTGGCGGGTGCGTCCCTGCTTTGGCTGGGGCGCGACAGCGCGGCGCCCGTCGGTGCCTGGATCGCGGCTGCGGTCGTCGTTCCTGGCGTCGCAGGCTCATTCTGGCGGGCCCGCTCACGCTGGCGGCAGGCCGCGGTGCTCTACCTTGCCTTCGTCCTGTTCTGCTGGTCGTTCACCCTCTTCGACGTGGCCGACCACCTCGGGGAGGTGACCTCGATCGGCGACCTCCCGGCATCGCTCGGCGGTCTCGTGCTCCGCGGCTTCGCCTTCGTGCTCTTCGGGCACCTCTTCGGCGCCCCCTCTCTGGCGGTGGCGTTGCTGGCGAACCTACTGGCCTTCCCGCCGCGGACGGAACCGCCGTCGCCGGACCGTCCCGCCCGACCCGCCGAAGGGTGACGTCCAGGCGCGCGACGCCAAAACGACAACGGCCGGCGGAGCGCCGGCCGTGACGTTTCTTTCGCGGAATCCCTCGTTGGAGCGGATTGGCTGGGAGGCAGGGACTCGAACCCCGATTCTGCGGTCCAGAGCCGCATGTCCTACCATTGAACGACCTCCCAATGGCCTGGGAATCGTACCGGGCCGACCCGGAACGGTCAAGCGACGCGGGGTGATTCGGGACCTCGGGACCCGGCGACCCGAGGCGCCGGCAAGGGCGACCGTCCGTTGTCGCAGGGCGGCGGCGCGCCGCACGGGCCCCCATTCCGCGCACCTCGGCCGAACGGTCGCACGGCTCTCCCGACGATGCACCTCGCGCCGGTGCGGAGGACGACGCACCGTCCTCTCGGGACTCCCTCAGCGAGGCGCGGCGGGCCCCCGATGAAGCGTGCGCAGGCACAGAACACGAGCGGCGCAGTCGCCAATGAAATCAGGCCTTTGGCGAGCTTTCGGCGCAGCGGGGCGTATGCTGCTTCGAGGGGGAACCGTCATGAAAGCAAGTCGCTTCGCCTGGGCCGCGATGCTCGCGGTGTCGGTTGCCGACCTCGCGTCGGCCGCCTCGTCGAACCTCGTCGTCAACCCACACTTCAACCGGGACCTCGCCGCATGGACCGCCTGGGACCCGGGCAACAGCACGACCGCGATCTACAGCGCCACCGACATGGACGGCGCTGCGGACTCCGGCTCGGCGCTCGTCAGCGCCGTTGCACCGAACAACTTCATCATCACCGCGCTGCGCTCGAGCTGTTTCCCGGTCGTCGCCGGGCGCTTCTATCGCTGGTCGACCAAGCTGTTCATCCCCGGAACGCAGTCGGGAGCCGGCGTCGTCCAACCCGGGTTCCGCTTCTCGACCGATCCAGCCTGCGCCACCCTCATGGCACCGACCTATTCGGTGACCAACACTTCGGTGGTCAACACGACGGTGACGTTGCACGCCGAAGGTCCGGCGCCGGCCGGCGCGGTGGCGGGGCAACTCTGGCTGATGCCGATCAAGACGGGCGGCAGCGCGCCGTTCTCGGCCTACTTCGACGACGTCGAGGTGGTCGAGCTCGGCTGCAACGGGCTCGAATCGGACACCACGCTCTGCCTGCAGGGTGGCCGTTTCGCCGTCACCGCCGCCTGGCAGTCCGGCACAGCGAGCGGAACGGGCCGCGCGGTGCAGCTGACCCCCGACACCGGCTACTTCTGGTTCTTCAACGCCTCGAACGTCGAGCTGCTCATCAAGGTGCTCGACGCCTGCGTCGTCCCCTTCCAGCACTTCTGGTCGTTCTCGGCCGGGCTCACCAACGTACAGGTTGACCTCACCGTGGTCGACACCAAGAACGGGACGACCAAGGTCTACCACAACCCGCTCAACACGGATTACCCGCCGAAGCTCGACACGAGCGCTTTCGCGACCTGTCCGTAGCGACCCGGGAGGAACGGCACGCCTCCGCGTCGACCCGGCGCCCCCGGCGCCGTTGTCAACGCGATCAGCTGCGCGCGCGCTGCGCCTTGAGCGCGGCGAGGAGCTCGCGGCCTTCGGGAAGACGCGGCCCGTGCACGGCCACACGCGCCTCCCAGAAGTCGGGCTCACCCCCCTGCAGGTCCTCGCCGGCGACCAGTGACATCGCCGTGCCGGCCTGCAGGATGTAGGGAATCCGCGCCTCTTCGAGCATCTCGACGAGCGTCCCGAGCTCCTCGGGATCGCGCGTGGCGTGCAACGGCTCGAGCGGATGCCCGCTCTCGGCGGACGGCGGGGCCTCGTCGAGCGAGTCGACGAGCGGAACGTGACAATCGGCGCAGACGGTGAAGCCGGGGCGGTACTCGCCGCCACATTCGGGACAGAACATGGCGACGGATTCTACTCGTCGTCGCCCGCCCGGCGGGAGCGCTTGCGCTCGCCGGTGCGACGCTTGGCCTCGAGACGACGGCGACCGGCAGCGCGGGAGGGCTTGGTCTTCTTGCGCGGGCGCGGCGGCGCGAGGGCACGCTCGACCCAGTGGGCGAGCCGCTCGAGAGCGTCCTCGCGGTTCTTCTCGCGCGTGCGATGGCGGCTCGCCTCGATGATCAGCTCACCGTCGGCCGTCACCCGGCGCCCGGCGAGCCGCGCCAACCGCGCCTTCTGCTCCTCGTCGAGCACCCGGCTCGCCGCCAGCGCGAAGCGCAACCGCACGGCGGTCTCCACCTTGTTCACGTTCTGCCCGCCCGGCCCGGAAGAGCGGTAGAACTCGAAGGCGATCTCGTCGGCGGGGATCGCCAGGGATGGCGTCGGATCGCTCATGAGGTCCCGGTGCCGCCGCTCGCCTACCCCCCCTGCTTCTGGATCTTCGCCCAGGTGTCGCGCAGGGTGGCGGTGCGGTTGAAGACCGGGCGGTCGGCGGTGTGGTCCTTCTCGTCGGCGCAGAAGTAGCCGACGCGCTCGAACTGCACGCGCTCGCCCGGGGCGGCGGCGGCGAGCGCCGGCTCGACCTTGGCGTGGGCGACGACTTCGAGGGAGGTCGGGCTGACCATCGAGATCCAGTCGACTCCGTCGGGCACGTCGTTCGGGTTCTCCTGGGTGAAGAGGTGGTCGTAGAGGCGCACCTCGGCGTCGACCGCGTGCGCCGCCGAGACCCAGTGGATCGTCCCCTGCACCTTGCGGCCGTCCGGCGTGCCGCCGCCGCGGGTCGCCGGGTCGTGGGTACAGCGCAGCTCGACGATCTCGCCGGCGGCGTCCTTGACCACCTCGACGCACTTGACGATGTAGCCCCAGCGCAGCCGTACCTCGCGTCCCGGCGCGAGGCGGAAGAACTTCTTCGGCGGATCTTCCATGAAGTCGTCGCGGTCGATCCAGAGCTCACGGCCGAAGAGCACCTCGCGCGTGCCGGCGGCCGGGTCTTCCGGGTTGTTGACCGCCTCGAGCGGCTCGAGCTTCCCCTCCGGCCAGTCGACCAGCGTCACCTTGATCGGACGGAGCACTGCCATCCGGCGGAGCGACGACCGGTTGAGCTCCTCGCGCACGCAGTGCTCGAGGAGGGCGAACTCGACGACCGACTCCTGCTTGGTGACGCCGATCCGCTCGGCGAAGTCGCGGATCGCCGCCGGCGGATAGCCGCGGCGGCGGATGCCGGCGATCGTCGGCAGGCGTGGGTCGTCCCAGCCGGCGACGACGCCCTCCTCGACGAGGCGCAGCAGCTTGCGCTTCGACATCACCGTGTTCGTCAGGTTCAGGCGCGCGAACTCGATCTGGCGGGGAGGGAAGATGCCGAGCTCGGCGACGAACCAGTCGTAGAGCGGGCGGTGGTCTTCGAACTCGAGGGTGCAGATCGAGTGGGTGATCCGTTCGAGCGAGTCCGACTGGCCGTGCGCCCAGTCGTACATCGGGTAGAGGCACCAGGCGTCGCCGGTGCGGTGATGGCTGGCGTGGAGGATCCGGTACATCACGGGATCGCGCAGGTTCATGTTGCCCGAGCCCATGTCGATCTTGGCACGCAGCACGCGGGCGCCGTCGGGGAACTCGCCGGCGCGCATGCGGCGGAAGAGGTCGAGGTTCTCTTCGACCGAGCGATGGCGGAACGGGCTCTCCGTGCCGGGAACGCCGAGCGAGCCGCGAAGCTCGCGGATCGCCTCGGGGGTCGAGTCGTCGACGTAGGCCTTGCCGGCGAGGATGAGCTGCTCGGCCCAGAGATAGAGCTGCTCGAAATAGTCCGAGGCGTAGAACTCGCGGTCGTCCCAGTCGAAGCCGAGCCAGCGCACGTCCTGCTTGATCGACTGGACGTACTCGTCCTCTTCCTTGGTCGGATTGGTGTCGTCGAAGCGCAGGTTGCAGCGACCGCCGTACTCCTTGGCGAGGCCGAAGTTCAGGCAGATCGACTTGGCGTGGCCGATGTGGAGGTAGCCGTTCGGCTCCGGCGGGAAGCGCGTCTGGATGCTGGCGTGCTTGCCGCTGGCGAGATCGGCGTCGATGATGTCGGCGATGAAGTGCTTGCCCATGATGACTCGTACCCTCTCAGAACGAAACTCTGCGGCCGCTGCCCTTCCCGCGTGAGAAGGAAACAGCCCCCCGCCCGGATTCGCGGCTGCGCCGGCTCCGCGGGGCCCGTCGCTCCGCGGAGCCGGCGCACCCGCGAATCCTGCCCCCGAAGAGCGCCGGTCGCACGGCCTCAGCTCAGGGAGTGGGTCGGACCGAGGCGCTCCAGTGCGCGGTCCAGGCGCGCGAGCACCCGCTCGCGGCCGAGGATGGCGAGGAGATCGAAGAGGCCGAAGCCGACCGCCTTGCCCGAGACGGCGACGCGCACGGCGTGAACGATCGCGCCGAGGCCGAGGCCGCGCGACTCGACGAACGCCTTGCAGCGCTCCTCGAGCGACGCGGCATCGAACCGAGACTCCGGGAGAGCCGCAGCCAGATCGGCGCGCAGCTCGGCGAGCAGACGCGGCGCTTCGTGCGCGTGGCGGATCCGCTTGTCGAACGCCTTCTCGTCGTAGACGAGCGCCTCGTCGGCGACGAAGAGCTCGTCGTAGTCGAGCACGTCGCCGGCCACCTTGAGCCGCTCGCCCGCGGCGAGGACGATCGCCCTCGTCTTGTCGCGCGCCGCCGTGTCCGCCGGCGCGACGATCCAGCCGGCGCGCTCGAGAAACGGCAGGGCGAGCGCGACGCGCTCGTCGACCGGAAGCGCCTGCATGTAGCGCTCCTGGAAGGAGAGGAGCTTCTTCGGGTCGAAGCTCGCCGCCGACTTGTTGACCCGCTCGAGGGTGAAGTGCGCGACGCGCTCACCGGCATCGAGGATCTCGGTGCGATCGTCGAGCGACCAGCCGAGCAGCAGCAGGTAGTTGAGGATCGCCTCCGGGAGGAAGCCGGACTCGCGGTAGAAGTCGACGATCACCGGGTTGAAGGTCTCCGCCGAGACGGCATGGCCGAGGCGCGCGGCGATCTTCCTCCCCCGTTCGTAGAGCTCGGCGAACTCGGGGTTCTTCAGGTACTTCTCGAGCTTGCGCTTGGAGAGCTTGACGCGGCTCCCCGGTTCGGCGACCACCGGCAGGTGGGCGAACTCCGGCAGCTTCGCGCCGAGCCCCTCGAAGATGAAGATCTGCCGCGACGTGTTCGAGAGGTGCTCCTCGGCGCGGATGACGTGGCTCACCTGCATCGCCACGTCGTCGACGACGCTCGCCAGGTGGTAGAGGCAGGTGCCGTCGGCGCGTTGCACGACGTGATCGGCCTCGGCCGACCATTCGGTGACGACCTCGCCGCGCACCAGATCGTGGATGTGGCAGGTGCCGGTACGCGGCATCTTGAGCCGCACGACGGCGCTCCGTCCCTCCTTGGCGAACGCTTCGCGCCCAACTTCGTCGAACGCCGCCCAGCGCCGGCTCGGCACGTAGTGCATCCGATCCGCCTCGGCCTCGGCGCGCTCGGCCTGGAGCTCCTCGGGAAGGGCGTAGTCGTAGTAGGCGTAGCCGCGCGCGACAAGGGTGCGCACCGCCTCCTGATAGATCGGCAGCCGCTCGGACTGGTAGTACGGGCCGAAGTCGCCGCCGACGTCGGGCCCTTCGTCCCAGTCGAGTCCGAGCCAGCGGAAACCGTCGAGGATCGGCGCCAGCGCCTCGGCGACGTTGCGCTGCGCGTCGGTGTCGTCGACGCGCAGGATGAATCGCCCGCCGTGGCGACGCGCGAAGAGCCAGTTGAAGAGTGCGGTGCGCACGCCGCCGATGTGCAGGTAGCCCGTCGGGGAGGGCGCGAAGCGGACGCGCACCGGCAGGGCGGTTGGGTCGCTGGCCATGATCCGTTCATCCTATCGGCTGCACGGCGATCTCGTCGAACGGCCCGCGCTCGACGGCTGGTGCGACGACGCTTTGCCGGCGCTCGCCACCCCGTCATCGCGCGATCGCGGGTCTATACTGAAAGCGCGACGAGCCGCAGCCCGCGACGAGCCGGCCCGCGCCGCGTGACCAACCGCCGGAGGCCGCCATGAACGAGACTCCGCACACGACACCGCTCTCCCCCGCGCCGCCGATCCGCACGATCGTCGCCGGCACCGATTTCTCGCCGGCCTCCGCCGCCGCCGTAGCGTGGGCCGGCGCCCTCGCCCGCGCCCACGGCGCAACGCTCCACCTCGTCCACGCGCTGCGCGTCTACGGGCCGCCGACCGACTTCCTCGTCTCGCCGCCCGACTACACCGAGGAGCTCCAGGCCCGCGCCATCGCCCGACTCGACGAGACGGTCGAAGGCGAGCGGGGCCTCGGCACCGCCGCCTCGCCGGCCTTTCGCATGGGCGACCCGCACCACGCCCTCGTCGAAGCGGCGCAGGAGCTCGGGGCCGACCTGCTCGTCGTCGGCACCCGCGGCGCCACCGGGCTCGAGCATCTCCTGCTCGGCTCGACCGCCGAGCGAGTGCTCGAGCGCGCTCCGTGCCCGGTGCTGACCGTCCACCCGGACCAGACGCCGCCGGCGACCGGGCTGCGCCACCTGCTGGTGCCGACCGACTTCTCGCACGACGCCGAGCGCGCGCTCGCCGCCGCCCTGGCTCTCGGCCCGCACCCCGGCGAGCCGCTGCGGCTGACGCTGCTCCACGCCTACTACCTGCCGATCGAGTACACCGCCTACGGCACTATTCCGACCTCGCCGCGCTACCTCGACGACGTCGCGGGCGCCGCCGAGACGCGTCTCGCAGCGCTCGCCGCGGCGCTCGCCCGGCCGGGGCTCGCCATCGACACGCTGGCGCGCGAGGGCTATCCTCCCGAGGTCATTCTGGGCGAGGCAGCCCGCCTCGCCGTCGACCTGGTCGCCATGGGCACGCGCGGGCGCACCGGGCTCGAGCACCTGCTGCTCGGCTCGACCGCCGAGCGGGTGGTCCAGCGGGCGCCCTGTCCGGCGCTCACCGTGCGCGGCAGTTGAACCGCTTGAACGAGACGCTCGATCCATCCCGCACCGCCGCCTTCCCGGAGGGGTTCCTCTGGGGGGCGGCCACCTCCGCGGCCCAGATCGAAGGCTCCCCGCTCGCCGACGGCGCGGGAGCGAGCATCTGGCACCGCTTCGCCCGCGTGCCCGGCGCCATCGCCGGCGGCGACACGCCCGACGTCGCCTGCGACCACTACCGGCGCTTCCGCGACGACGTCGCGGCGATGCGCCACCTCGGCCTCACCGCCTACCGCTTCTCGATCGCCTGGGGACGCGTGCTGCCCGACGGCACCGGCCGCGTCAACGAGCGCGGGCTCGACTTCTACCGCCGCCTGGTCGACGCGCTGCTCGAGGCGGGGATCGCGCCCTTCGCCACGCTCTACCACTGGGACCTCCCGGCGGCGCTCGACGACCGGGGTGGCTGGCTCAACCGCGACGTCGCCGGCTGGTTCGCCGACTACGCGACGGTCTGCTACCGCGCCCTCGGCGGGGGTGTGCGCTCGTGGGCGACGATCAACGAGCCGTGGGTGGTGTCCGACGGCGGCTACCGCGCCGGGGTCCTCGCCCCGGGGCGGCGAAGCCTCCAGGAGGCCGCGCGCGCCGCTCACCACCTGCTGCTCGCCCACGGCACGGCGATCGCCGCCGGGCGCGCCGAAGGCGTGCGCGAGCTCGGCCTGGTGGTCAACATCGAGCCGAAGCACCCGGCGAGCGAGCGCCCGGAGGATCTCGCCACCGCACGGCGCGCCGACGCCTACATGAACCGCCAGTTCGCCGACCCGGCACTGCTCGGCGTCTACCCGGAGGAGCTCGCCGAGGTCTACGCTCCGGACTGGCAGCCGACCTGGGCGGAGGTCCGCCCGGGCGACCTCGAGACGATCCGCGCGCCGCTCGACTGGCTGGGGATCAACTACTACACGCGCGCCGTCGTGCGACACGAGCCGTCCGTCGAGCCCGACGGCGCCGGCCGCGTGCGGCAGGAGCCGCACCTCTACACCGAGACCGACTGGGAGGTCTGGCCCGACGGCCTGCGCGAGACCCTCGTCTGGGCGCACCGCCGCTACGGCGGCATCCCGCTTGCCGTCACCGAGAACGGCGCGGCGCTCGCCGACCCGCCCTCACCCGTCGGCGGTCGCGTCGACGACCCGCTGCGCGTCGCCTACCTGCGCGACCACCTGCGCGCCGTCGCCCAGGCGATCCGCGAAGGCGCCGACGTCCGCGCCTACTGCGCCTGGTCGCTGCTCGACAACTTCGAGTGGTCCCACGGCTACGCCAAGCGCTTCGGCCTCCTCCACGTCGACTACACGACGCAACAGCGCACGCCGAAGTCGAGTGCCCGCTTCTACGCCGACGTCATCGCGTCGAACGGGGCGGTGCTCACGCGCTGAGGCCCGCGGGCCCGGCGTGACGTCGGCGGTGCTGTTGCCGACGAGCTGCACTTCGTCGCGGCCCGGCATGTCGGGGATCGACTGCGGATCCCAACGGAAGGTGGAGAGGTCGTTGACGAACCCGGTCTCCTCCGGCGCGACGCCGTAGACGCTGCGGTTGGTGAAGGCGAGGAAGCTCAGCGTCTCCGGCAGCCCTTCGTCGCCGGCGATGGTGCGCGCCTCTTCGTAGACGAGGCTCGGCGTCCGGCCGTCGGCCACCGGATAGTCGTTGAAGACCTGGGCGGTCGCCGCGCCCAGCAGGGCGAGGAGCGCGGCGAGGACGACCAGGTGGAGCCCGACGGCCATCGTTCCCTCCCCTCAGGCGTCCGGGTCGCGGCTCTCCATGAAGCGTCGCAGGCGCGGGAAGAAGAGATCGCGCCGTTCGAGGTAGACGACGTGGCCGG
Source organism: Holophagales bacterium (assembly GCA_016699405.1). Taxonomy (NCBI): domain Bacteria; kingdom Pseudomonadati; phylum Acidobacteriota; class Holophagae; order Holophagales; species Holophagales bacterium. Next base: position 490,608 of record CP064972.1, read on the forward strand.
ACTCCGGCACCAGCTCGAAGCGTGCGTGGGGGAAGACGTCGGCGAGCTTGGCCTGCGCCCAGAGCGGAATGGCGCGGTCCTGCTCGCCGGCGAGGATGAGGGTCGGCGTGGCCACTGCGCGGTATTCGGGAAGGCGTTCGTCGAGACCGTCGAAGAACGGGTTCTGCGCTTCGGTGAGCCGTACCAGGCTGTGAATGCGGTCGATGTAGCGCTCCTCGAAGCGGGCGCGCATCATCTCGAACGTCTCGGGCGGCGTGGCGAGCAAGAAGCGCTCGCCGAAGATCTTCTCGTAGAGGTAGTGCGTGTAGAGCGGGAAGAGCGCCGGACCGCCGGCGTAGAAGCGCAGCGACATCGCCTGATAGAGGTCGAAGGTCCGCTCGCGTGAGACCAGGATCCCCGAGAGTGTGAGCGTGTGCAGGCGGTGACTCGCCAGGCGCGCGAAGTCGAGGGCGACGAAACCGCCGTAGGAGACGCCCATGACGTGGACCCGCTCGAGCCCGAGCCCGTCGAGGATCTCGATCAGGTACCCGGCGAGCTGCGGAATGGTGAGCGGCTCGTCGGGCGCCGACGAGGCGCCCTGGCCGAGATAGTCGTAGAGCAGGACGTCGTACCCGGCGAGATCGTCGAGGAACGGAAACCAGGCCTTGGTGTGCATCGCCAGGCCGTTGAGCAGGCAGACGACGTCGCGTCCGCCTTCGCCGTGCAGCTCCCACCAGATCTGGTGCTCGCCGGCGGCCAGGAACCCGCTCTTCAACGGAATGCGCTCGGCCATGGCTCTCTCCTCACTCCCGCGTCAGCACCGTCGCGACCGTGGCGCAGATCGGCCCGCCGATGTTGAAGGTGGCGGCGACCTTCGCATCGCGACGCTGCAGCCCGGCCGGAGCCTGGCCGAGCAACTGGCGGAACCCCCAGCCGAGCATCGCCACCCCGGTCGCACCGATCGGATGCCCCTTGGCGATCAACCCGCCGGAGAGGTTGACGCCGCAGTCGCCGTCGAGCGCGGCGCGCCCGTCGGTCCAGAAGCGGGCCCCCTCGCCCGGCGCGGCGAGCCCGAGCACCTCGACGCCGATCGCCCCCATCACCGAGAAGCAGTCATGCACTTCGGCGACGTCGACGTCCCGCGGCGCCACGCCGGCCATCGCGTAGGCGCGGCGCATCGCGGCATAAGCCGCCGCGGGGCGCAGCACATCGCGCCCGTGGCGCGCCAGCGGGTCGGTCGCCTGGGCGAACCCGGCGAGACGGACCGCGCTCTCCGGCTTGACGCCGAGCCGGTCGAGCCCGTCGCGCGTGGCGACGAGCAGCGCCGCGTAGCCGTCGGTGATCTGCGAGCAGTCGTAGGTCTTGAGCGGCAGCCCGTCGACGAGATAGCGATTCGCCCCCTCGATCTTGAGCGCCTTCTCGAGCGTCACCTCGACGTTGCGCATCTGCGCGTCCGGGTTGAGGCGCGCGTTGGCGTACTCCGCCACCGCGATCCGGGCGAGGTCCTCTTCGGTGGCGCCCCAGGTCGCCAGGTACTCGGCCATCACCTCGGCGAAGAGGTGCGGGAAGACGTAGACCTTGCCGGGCCGGTCCTCGGGGTGCGAGAAGTAGCCGAGCACCTCCCCCACCTTCACGCCGTCGACCTTGCCGTCGTCGCTCCTCATCTTCTCGTAGCCCACCGCGAGGCCCACGTCGCCGAGGCCGGCGAGGAGCTTGTGCGCCACCGCGAGCACCGCCTGGCCGCCCGAGGCGCAGGCGTTCTCCACCGATTCGATCGGCTTGCCGGCGAGCCCCGGGACCGCGGCGAGGAGGCCGGAGAGCAGCCCCTGCTGGTTGAGCGTCAGATTGCAAGCGGCGCCGACCGAGGCGACGTCGATCGCCGCGGCGTCGGCGCCGACTTCAGCGCAGACACCGGCGACCGCGCGCGAGAGGATCTCCGGGACGCCGAGCGTCCCGAGCTTGCCGAACGGGGACTGGTGGAAGGCGGCGAGATAGAGCGGCTGGGTCGAGCTCATCGGGAGTGCTCCTCGGCTCGCGTCAGGAAATCCCGGCAGACCTCGGCGAGCCACGCGGGGTCCTCGGCCACCAGGGCGTGACCGGCGGTCGGGTGGACCACCGTCTCGGCCCGGAGCGCGCTCGCCAGCGCATGCGACCGCTCGACGTCCATCACGCGATCGCCAGCGGCGATCACCACACAGACCGGGCAGCGCACCGCCGGCAGCGCGGCAGTGAGATCGAAGCCCTCGACGGCAGCAAGCAGCTGGTCGAGGCCGGAGAACCAGGAAAGCGGCAGCAGGTCGAGCTGGGCACGGCGGGCGGCGAACTCTGCCGCCCGCGCCACCCGGTGTGCCGGCGAGTAGACACCCTCGACGAGCAGGTCCCAGAAGCGCGTGCGCTCGCCGCCGGCGAGGATGCCGGCCACGAGCTCGCGCGAGCCCGCCGTCTGGCGGTCGAGCGCTTCGGTCGCCCGGTCCATCACCGTCGCGAGGAGGAGCGAGCGGACGCGCCTCGGATGACGCGACGCGAGCGTCGTCGCCACCATGGCGCCGAAGGAGGTGGCGACGAGGTGCGCCGACTCCCAGCCGACCTCGTCGAGCAGGGAGGCGAGCTGGTCGGCGTGCCAGGCGAAGAGGTCGGACGTCGACTCCGGCGGCGCACCGGGCGAGAGCATCTGACCGCGGAAGTCGAAGAGGAGGGTGGCGAACTCGTCGCGCAGCGGCGCCGCCACCGGCTCCCACGACGAGAAGGTCATCATCCCGCCGTTGGCGAAGGCGACTGGCGCGCCGCGCCCGGCGAGACGGCGGGCGAGCGGCCGCTGCTCGCTCACCGGCGCTCCGCGAGGTAGCGCGCGGCGAGCTCGCCCTTGACCACCTTGCCGTAGGCGGTGCGCGGCAACTCGGCGACCTCGACGAGCTCGCGCGGCAGCTTGTAGCGCGCCAGGCGCGCGCCGAGGAACTCGAGAACCGACGCGGCGCTGGCGCTGCCGGGCGCGAGCGGCACGACGAACGCCACACCCACTTCGCCCCAGGTCGGGTGCTCGATGCCGACGACCGTCGCGTCGCGCACTCCGGGGTGCTGCAGGAGGACGGCCTCGATCTCCGCCGGGTAGACGTTCACCCCGCCGCTGATGAACATCTCCTTCTTGCGGCCGGCGATGTAGAAGTAGCCGTCGTCGTCGCGCCGCGCCAGGTCGCCCGAGCGGAACCAGCCGCCGTCGACGTAGGACTCGGCGGTCTCCTGCGGCCGGTTCCAGTAGCCCTGAGAGACGTGCGGGCCGCGGAACCAGAGCTCACCGACCTCGCCGACCGGCACGTCCCGCCCCTCGCCGTCGACCAGGCGCACCTCGGTGTGCATCATCGGCGTGCCGATCGAGCCGCGCTTGCGCACCGAGTCCTCGATCGTCATGGCGAAGCAGTTCACGCCCACCTCGGTCATGCCGAAGCCCTGCTTGAAGACGACGCCGCGCGCCTGGTACGCCTCGGCGATCCAGGTCGGCAGCGGTGCGCCGCCGCTGTAGAGCGCGCGGATCGACGACAGGTCGGTGGTGGCGAACTCCGGCGCCTCCATGAGGAGCTTCCAGATGGTCGGCACGCCGAGGATGACCGTCGCGCGTTCGGCCGCGACGGTGCGCCAGATCTCGCCGGCGTCGAAGCCGCGGTGCAGGACGATCGTCCCGCCGACGGTGAAGATCGGCCCGAGGAAGGCCATCAGCCCGCCGGCGTGGTAGAGCGGCGTGAAGATCGGCGACACGTCGTCGGCCCGCAGCTGCCAGCCGCAGACGGTGTTGTAGCCGTTCCAGGCGATCTGGCGGTGCGGGATCATCACGCCCTTCGGACGACCGGTGGTGCCCGAGGTGTAGAGCAGGCAGTAGAGGTCCTCGGGGGCGCAGCGAGCGCGCACGAAGTCGTCCGGGTCGCTCGCCGCCACGAGCGCCGGATAGCTCGCGTCGGCGGCAGCGAGCGGCTCGTCGAGCGCCACCCAGCGCTCGACGAGCGGTGCGAGCGGCCGGAGGCTCTCGACGATCGCCGCGAAGTCCCCGCCGTAGAGCACCGCTCGCGCCCCCGAGTCGGCGAGGATCGGCGCGATCTCGTGGGCGGTCAGCCGCGTGCCGATCGGCACGAGGATCGTTCCCGACTTGCCGGCAGCGAAAAACGCCTCGAGGTACTCGACCCGATTGCTCGCCAGGATCGCCACGCGATCGCCCGCCGCGAGGCCGAGCGCCCGCCAGGCGAGGGCGCAGCGCACCGCCCGACGGTCGAGCTCGCGATAGGTCAGGCGCAGCGCCGGCTCGACGACCACCAGTGCCAGCGCGTCGGGCGTCAGCCGCGCACGTTCGCCGAGGACGTCGGCCGCGATCACCGCGGGCTCTCCGGCGTCACCGGTGACAGCGTCGCGGGCGGCGGTTCGGCGAGGAGCGCCGCGAGCTTCTCGCCGAACCGCTCGGGGCACTCGACCTGCGGCACGTGCCCGCAGTGTTCGAGCAGGGTGAGACGGGCCGCCGGAAGGGCACTCTGCAGCCGCTCGGCGTAGGCGAGCGGCACGACGCGATCCGAGGCGCCCCAGAGCAGGTCGACCGGCAGGGTGAGCGCCGCGAGGCGATCGTCGAGCAGGTGCGCCTCGAGCCCCGGCAGGTCGCCGGCGAGCCGGGCGATCGGACCGCTCGCCGCCTGGCGGACGATGTCGTCGAGAACGAACCCGGGAACCGGGGGCGACGAGGGATCGCGCAGCCGCGAGACCAGCGCTCCGGCCTCGCGCCGATCGCGCGGCTGGAGCGACAGCCCCTCTTCCTGGCCGCGCAAGGCGCCACCGTTGACCAGCACTAGCCGCGCCGCCTGCTGCGGATGGCGCTCGGCGAGGATCGTCGCCACCCAGGCGCCCAACGAGTTGCCGACGACGATCACCGGACCGTCGCGCGCCACCTCGGCGAAGACCCGCTCGGCGCCGGCGACGATCGTCGCCATCGTCAGCGGACCCGCCTTCGGCTCGCTCTCGCCGTGCCCCGGCAGGTCGGCGAGAACGACGCGGTAGCGACCGGTCAGGCCCGCGGCCACCTTTCCCCAACTCCCGGCCTGGTCACCGAGCCCATGCAGGAAGAGAAGCGCCGGGCCGTTTCCGGCACGGAAGAGCACCAGGCGCTCGGCACCGCTGCCCAGCTCTTGCCGGGTGAAGCCACTCTTGCCGAGGGCGCGCCGCTGCCACGCCGCGAGGCTCGCCAGGGGATGACGGGTGAAGCTGACGACCGCCGCGACGAGCCCGACGACGACGAGCGCTCCCGCACCGAGCAGCCAGCGGGCGCGGCGACTCACCGCGGCAGCTCTCCGACGCGGAAGGCCGCCGCCGCCTGGTTGTAGCCGACGCCGGAGCCGACGAAGACGACGAGGTTGCCGGGGGCGATCTTGCCGCGCTCGACCGCATCGTCGAACGCCATGCCGATGCAGGCGGAGCCGGTGTAGCCCCACTCCTCCATCACCGTGTGGGCGCGCTCGATCGGCAGGCCGAGGTCGCCCATCACGAGGTCGATCGACGGCTTGCGCACCTGGGTGAAGATGACCTGGTCGATCTCGTCGAGCGCGAAGCCGCCGTTGGCCGCCACCTTGCGAACCAGACGCGGCCAGCCCTCGTGATTGATCTCGGGGGGATAGCGCTCCAGCATCTTGACCTGGGTGCGACCCGCGCGGACCGCCTCTTCGGTGGCCGGTTCGGCGGATCCGCCGGCGAAGATCCCCCAGTGCTTGGCGTAGGCGCCGTCGGCCTGGGTGGCCGCCGAGACGAAGCCGGGCTCGGCGGCCGGCGCGAGAATCGCCGCGCCCGCCCCGTCGCCGTAGAAGAAGATCATCGGGTCGTTCGGATCGGCGAGCTTGTGCATCGAATAGACGCCGATCACCATCACCGTGCGGATCGAGGGGTTGATCGCGATCCAGCCCGCGGCGGTGGCGAGCCCCGTCGGAAACGAGGCGCAGGCGCAGCCGATGTCGAAGGTGCCGGCGTTCTTCGCGCCGAGCTTCTCCTGCACCACCACCGAGGTCGCCGGCGTCAGGTAGTCGGGCGAATCCGTGCCGACCAGCAGCAGGTCGATTTCCTCGGCCTTGCGCCCGGCGCGCTCGAGCGCGTGGCGCCCGGCCCGGACGGCGAGGTCCGAAGCCGCCCAGTCGGACGGTGCATGCCAGCGCCGCCGGATCCCGGTCGACGCCTCCATCTTGTCGACGAAGTCTCCGAGATGGGCGAAGCGCCGGCGGAGCTCGTCGTTCGAGACCTCGATCTCGGGCAGGTAGCGCCCGGTCGAGACGATCTGCGCAACACGGTTCATGGGCTCTCCTTGAAACGGGGGGCGCGGCCCGGGAGGAGGACCGCGCCCCGTTCTTCCCGCCGACCCCTCAGGTGCCGGTGACGAGCCCGCCGTCGACCGACAGCACCGCACCGTGCACGAACGAGGCGGCGTCGGAAGCGAGCCAGAGGTAGCTCTCGGCGAGCTCCTCGGGCTTGCCGATCCGCCCGATCGGCGTGTGGGCGATCATCCCGTCGAGGACCTTCTGCGGCATCGCCGCCAGGATCTCGGTGGCGACGAAGCCCGGCGCGACGGCGTTGACCCGGATGCCGAACTTGCCGAGCTCGCGCGCCCAGGTCTTCGTCATCGTGATGACCGCGCTCTTGGTGGCCGCGTAGTTCGTCTGCCCGAAGTTGCCGTACAGGCCGACCACCGACGAGGCGTTGAGGATCACGCCGCCGCCGCCGCGGATCATGTGCGGCACCACCGTGCGGGCGCAGAGGAAGACGCCCTTGAAGTTCACGGCGATGACCGCGTCGAAGGCGGCGTCCTCCATCATCGACGCCACCTCGCCGTCCTTCCACTTCACCAGCTGGGCGTCCCGCACGATGCCGGCGTTGTTGACCAGCACGTCGACGCGCCCCCAACGGTCGATGACCGCCGCCGTCGCCGCCTCGACGCTCTCGCGCCGGGCGACGTCGACCTGCCGCACGTCGGCCTGGCCGCCGAGGCCTTCGAGCTCCTCGGCGAGATCCGGCGCCGGACTGACGTCCCACGCCGAGACCCGGCAACCCTCCTTCGCGAAACGTCGGGCGACGGCGCGGCCGATGCCGGCCGCCGCTCCGGTGACGACGACGATCTTCCCTGCGAGTCCGGTGTCGATCATGGTCTTAGAAGAAGCGGTACTCGACCGTGGCGAGCACGGTGCGCGGCGCGCCGTAAGAGCCCTGGACGATCCCGAAGTTCGGCAGGTTGTAGCCGTTGGTCAGGTACTCCTCGTCGGTGAGGTTCTTGCCCGCGACGCCGAAGCGCCACTTGCCGTTGGGCGAGAGCCAGCCGATCCACGCCTCGACCGTGCCGTACGCCTCCTGCATCAACGGCAGCAGCGGCGTGCCCGGACGGCCCGGGTACTGCCCGCCCTCGTTGGTCAGCGTCGAGTCGTCGCGATAGGCGTAGGCGACGCTGCCGGAGAGCAGCCCGCCGAAGAGCGGGAAGCGGCCGTCGAGGTGAACCGCGCCGGTGACCTTCGGAGCGTTGGTGATCACCTGCGTGTCGACGAAGCCGTCGTGGTTCTCGTCGAGGAAGCTGTCCGGCTTGGCATCGAGGTAGCTGAGGTTGCCGCCCATGCCGAACCAGGAATCGGTGTTGACGGTGAACTCGAGCTCGGCGCCCTTGAGGGTCGCGTTGCCGGCGTTGAGGAAGTTGCCGAAGAAGGCGTCGTTGACGCCGTCACCGTTCGAGTCGTAGGAGGTGAAGGTGCTGACCTGGACGTCCTTGTACTTGCCGTAGAAGACGGCGGTGTTGAGCACCAGCTTGCCGTCGGCGAAGGTCGACTTCATGCCCACCTCGCCCATGTCGAGGATCTCGTCGTCGAACGGCTCGCCCGACTTCGGGAAGAGGTTCGACTGGGCGCGCACGTTGTAGCCGCCGCTCTTGAAGCCGCGCGACACGCTGGCGTAACCCATCATGTCCTTCGAGAAGGCGTAGTTGAGACCGAACTTCGGCGCCACGGAGTCGAAGGTCTTGCTCTTGTCGAAGTCGGCGTAGACGGCGTTGTTGACCGTGTTGAAGGCGTTGGTGTGCTTCTTCTCCTGGGTCGCACGCAGCCCGAAGTCGAAGGTCAGGCGGTCGGTGAGCTTGTAGGAGCCGTCGCCGAAGAGCGCCATCGAGTCGGTGATCGTGTCGCCGTCGGTGACCGAGAGGATCGAGTTGACGAAGATCGTCCGCACCAGACCGCCGGCCTTGCCGTGGAAGTAGTAGGCCCCGAAGACGCCGGAGAACTTGTTGCCGCCGTCGTAGACCATCTGCAGCTCTTCGGAGGTCTGCTCGTCGAAGTAGGTCGACACGGCGTCGGCGATCTTGGCCGGCGTGGTGTCGAAGTCGATGTTGTTCTTCGAGTCGGACTCGCGGTAGGCGGTGATCGACTTGAAGGTCCAACCGTCGTTGATCTTCCACGAGAGGTTCGCCGAGTAGCCGCTGCTCGTCGTGCCGTTGAGCGGCTCGAGACCGCTGCGCGTGTCGAAGTGGTTCTTCTCCGGCGGGCAGGCCGCGCCGAGGAAGAGGACGCAGTACGGGTTGGCCTGCAGGCGGGTGAGGCCCTTCGGACCCGAGGTGTCCTTGGTATGGTCGTAGCTCAGCCGCAGCTTGACGTTGTCGTTCGGCAGCCAGTCGAGGCCGAAGCGGTACGCCTGCGTGTCCTTGTCCGAGACTTCCTTGCCGGTGTAGAGGTTCTTGCCGTAGCCGTCGTGCTGAAGCGAGGCGAAGGCGAACTTGGCGCGCAGCTTGCCGTCGGCAAAACCGCTGCCGAACATCGCCTTGATGTCCTGGTTGCCGAAGCTGCCCCCGGTGAAAGAGATCTGCCCGGCCGGGCTGACGCCGATGTCGCTGCTCACGTACTTGATCGCGCCGCCGATCGTGTTCTTGCCGTACAGCGTCCCCTGCGGGCCACGCAGCACCTCGATGCGGCCGACGTCGTAGACGTCGAGCAGGGCGCCCTGCGGGCGGGCGATGTAGACGTCGTCGAGGTAGAGGCCGACGCCGGGGTCGACGCCCCAGAGCGGGTCGGCCTGGCCGACACCGCGCAGGAAGGCGGTGAGCGTCGTCGACTGGTTGCGGCCGGAGTAGAGCGAGAGGTTCGGCACCGAGCTCTGGATCTCCGAGATGTCCGACGCCGCGGCGTCCTCGAGCTTTTCGACCGGCAGCACGGAGATCGCCACCGGGACCTCCTGGACGTTCTCTTCGCGTTTGCGGGCGGTGACGACGATCTCCTCGGTGTACTCGGAGAGCTTCTTCTCGTCGGCGTTCTGGTCCTTCTTCTCCTCTTGCTGGGCGGCAGGGGTCGCCGCCGGGGCGGCGTCCTGGGCCCAGACCGGGACGACCAGGCCGAGGGTCAGCAGGGCGACCCAGATCGGCCAGGCCTCACGGCGGTTGCGGGGGGTGCCGACGGGCGGCATCGGGGCGGGGTGTCTCATGCCTCTTCTCCTCTCTCAGGCGAAGGTGTTGCAACGAGCGCGGCTTCGGCCGCGCTCTCAAGGGCTTTCGTCGAACCGATCGGTGCCCCGCCGAGCTCGCCGCGGGGAAGCAGGCCGTTGCGCAGCAGGCGGATGAACTCCTCGGTCGCCTGGCGCGGCGTCATCCCGAGATGCATCCCGACACCGAAACAGCGCTCGACGGTGAAGTAGTAGAAGAACCATCGGGTGGCGACCATCACGGCGGTCATCGGGTCGACGTCGCCGAACTCGCCGGCGGCGACCCGGCGTTCGAAGCCGGGCCCGTAGCTGCGGGCGAACCGGTCGGCCATCCCTTCGTAGAAGGTGCGGATGTGCTGGCCGCGGAACTCGATGACGTCGACGTAGATCAGCAGGATGTGCGCCGCGTTGTCGGCGACCAGCTCTTCGATCGCCTCGGCCATCTGCTCGAGGTCGTCCGGGAAGCGCGCCGCCTGGAAGATCTTGTTGAGCCTCAGCTCGGGATCGACCAGGCGCTCCCAGTAGCGGTCGATCAGCCGCTGGTAGATCTCGTCCTTGCTCGAGAAGTGGTGGTAGATGTTGCCGACGGAGAGCCCGGCCCGCTCGGCGATCTCACGCAGCGAGGTGGCGCGGAACCCCTGGGTCGAGAACAGCTCGAGCCCGGCCGCGAGGATCGCCGCCACCGAAGCATCGGACCGTTCCTGCTGACTTCGCCGCGCCACCGCCCCCTCCGGACAAAAGCAAACCGAACGCTCGCTCGGTATCTTGCGGCCACTCTTGGAGCGCAGCAAGCCGCGGTGCGGCAAAATCGGAGTCGATCCCAGGGACCCGGCGGGCGCCCGCCGCCCTCCCTCAGAGAACGGCCGCGAAGAGGCGGGCGGTGCTCTGGGCGAAGCGGGACGGCAAGGAGAGGGCCCGGAGCCGGCGCGAGGTGACCCGGGTGGCGTGGTGGGCGTCGAGGAGCAACTGGTTGGCCACCTCGTCGGCGATCGACGCACCGTAGACGGCGACCACCGCTTCGAAGTTCAACCGGAAGCTGCGGTTGTCGAGGTTGGCCGAGCCGACGACGGTGAGCTCGCGATCGACCACCAGGAGCTTGGCGTGCAGCATCGACGGACGGAACTCCTGCACCGTCACCCCCGCAGCCAGAAGCTCGGCGTAGAACGAGCGCATCGCCGCCTGCACGAGACGGCTGTCGCCGCGACGGGGCACGAGGACGCGGACGTCGACGCCACGGTGTGCGGCCGAGCGGAGCGCGGTGAGGATCGACTCGTCGGGCACGAGGTACGGCGTGGCGAGCCAGACGCGTTCGTCGGCGCTCGCGATCGCCGAGAAGAGAAACTCGTGGATCGGGTAGACGTCGCGATCGGGACCGGAGCGCAGCACCTGGACACGAAACGACCCCTCGTCGGGCAGGTCGGGGAAGCAGGCGTCGGTCTCCGGCACGAGGCCGGTGGCGAAGTGCCAGTCTTCGAGGAACGTCCGCTGCAAGCCGGCGACAGCCCGGCCGGCGAGGCGGATCTGCGTGTCGCGCCATGGCGGCGCGACGGCCGCCCCGCGCCGTTCGCCGACGGTGTGGCAGTCGGCCACGTTCATCCCGCCGGTGAATCCGACCGCGCCGTCGCAGACCAGGATCTTGCGATGCGTGCGGAAGTTCACCAGGCGTGAGCGCACCAGCCCGAGCCCCATCGGGTTGAATCGCGCCACCTCGCCGCCGGCGTCGAGGATCGGCGCGAGGAACCGCCGCCGCGCACGCGGCGCGCCCACGGCGTCGAGAAGCAGCCGCACCGCGACGCCCTGGCGCGCCTTCTCCGCCAGCAGGTCGCGGATGCGCGTTCCGGTCTCGTCGGGCTCGAAGATGTAGCTCTCGAGGTGAACGTGCCCGACAGCGTCGGCGATCGACCGCTCCATCGCCGCGAAGGCGCTCACGCCGTCGTGGTAGAGCGCCAGCGAGCTCGCCGAGGCGAGCGGCGCCGCCGAGAGCCGCAGCGCCAGGCGCACCTGCCGCGAGACGTCGGGCGGGAGGTCGCCGAGACGCGCGGTCGCCGCCAATGATGCTTCGAGCCGCGCCGCACCGCCGCGGTAGCGCATGCGTTTGCGCTCGAGTCGCCGCGGACCGAGAAAGAAGTAGACGGCCACCCCCACTGCCGGGAGCAGCGCGAGGCCGAAGATCCAGGCCAGGGTCGACGCCGGCGGCCGCCGCTCGGAGACGATCCACGCCGAGAGCGCGATCACCCAGGCGGCCTCGACGACGGCGATCCAGGTCCAGAGCACGATGGACTGAGCTTAGCCGCTCGCGAGCGACGGCTCGCGGCGCGACGTCGAGGAAAGGGAAGAACCCCTGCCGTGCCGCCCACCCACCCGGGCCCCTCGCTCTCGCTCGGAGCGACGAGGAGGGGCACGCCTCCACCCCTCGTCGTCCCGACCAACGACCCGTTCGTCTACTCCTCGTCGTCCCGACCAACAGAAGGGACCTGGGCGGGGGGGCGCCGCAAGGACCGGATCCCCCCTGTCGACCGGCGCTCGCGTCACCCTTCAGGCGAAACCGACGGCGATCCGATAGGTGGCTCCCGGCTCGACCGCGGTGAGCAGCGCCTCGGGAAGCCGCCGGCCGTCCATCGTCGCGACGACCGCCCCCGGGGCGAGGTCGGCACGGCGCTCGATTTCGATCTCGAGCGTCGCGCCGCGATAGGGACGACGCATCCGCGCCCGGCTCCACGACGGTGGCAGGCAGGGATCGAAGCGCAGCCCCTCCCAGGTCGGTCGCACGCCGAGCACCCACTCTGAGACGATGCGCGGCAACCAGGCGGCGGACCCGGTGTACCAGGTCCAGCCGGCGCGGCCGTGATACGGCGAATCGGGGCCGTCGACGTTGCCCGGCAGCACGTACGGCTCGGCCCAGTAGCTCTCCGGGTCCTTGAGCGCCGGGTTGATGGCGACGAGCAGCGCGTCGACCAACGCGGCGTCCTTCGCCTTCGCCGCCGCGGCGATCGCCCAGGTCGCCGCATGCGTGTAGACGCCGCCGTTCTCGCGCAATCCCGGGGCGTACCGCGTGATGTAACCGATCCGTTCGTCGGGCGTGTCGTAGGCCGGGGCGAGCAGCAGCGCGCCGGCGCGCGACACGAGATGGCGTTTGACCGCCGCGAGACTCGCGGTGGCACGCTCGGCCGGGGCGAGATCGTTGAGGATCGCCCAGATCTGCGGATTGAGGAAGATGCGGCCGACGCGATTCTCCGCGCTGCCCACCCATTCGCCGTCGTCGCAGGTGCCACGGCGATACCAACCGCCGTCCCAACCATGGTCGTTGACCGCCGTGGCGAGCGCGGCGCGCCGGCTCTCGAGCTCGGCGGCGCGCTCGCCCTCGCCGCGGCGGCGGTAGAGCTCGGCCCAGTCGGCGCAGAGGCCGGCGAGGAAGATCGCCAGCCAGATCGATTCGCCCTTCTCCTCGAGGCCCATCGCCGAGAGCCCGTCGTTCCAGTCGCCGGCACCGATGTACGGGATGCCGCGCGGCGAGGTGCGCGTGAAGACCCGCGCGAAGGCTCGGCGAACGTGTTCGACGATCGGCGCCGGACCTTCGTCGAGGAACGGCGCGACGTCGTCGAGCACCGAGAGGTCGCCGGTCTCCTTCACGTAGTTGGCCACCACGAAGCCGAGCCAGAGCAGGTCGTCGGTCATCCGTGTGACGTGCCCCTGCTCGGTGAGCGGATGCCACCAGTGGACGACCGAGCCGTCGCCGAACTGGTGTGCCGCGTGCAGACGGATCTGCTCGCGACAGCGCTCCGGCTCGACGGTGAGCCAGATCTGCGAATCCTGGAGCTGGTCGCGGAAGCCGTAGGCGCCGCTTTGCTGGTAGTAGCCGGCGCGCCCCCAGAGCCGCGCCCCGATCGCCTGGTAGCGCAGCCAGTCGTTGGCGAGCAGGTCGAGCGTCGGCTCCGGCGTCTCGAGGCGATGCGCGGCGAGTCGATCGCTCCACCCGCTCCGGACCGTCGCCAGAGAGCGGTCCATCGCTGCCGGGTCGGCCCACGAGGCGGCGAGCGCCAGCGCCTCCTCGCGTTCGCCGGCGGTGGCAAGCACGAAGCCGCCATCGACGCTGCCGTGCGGCGCGAGAGCGAGCTCGCAGGCGAACGCGGCGACCGGATCGTGGTGCCGCCCGAAGCGCTGCCCCCACGACACGCCGGTGAGCGCCGCCGGCCGCACCCAGTCGCCGGCACGGCCGAGGAAGGCCGCCTTGTCGCCGGTCGCGGCAGCCACCGGTTGCGCGGCAGCGAAGGCGCTCCAGTAGGGGAAGCTGGTGTTCCAGTGCCCCCACCGCTTGGAACCGACGTCCCACATGTGACTGCCGGCGACGATCGCTCGCCGCACCACGTGATAGCCCGTCTCGAGAAAGAGCTTCTGGAACTCGCGGCGCGGTGCCGGCGAGGTGCCGCAGTTCCACTCGAGGAACGGCACCAGCTCGAGTCGACGCGCCCGCCCGGAGCGGTCGGAGAGGCGCACCCGCCAGAGCTCGACGGCGGCTTCGGCGTCGACGAAGAGGGTCCACTCCGCGACGACGCCGTGACGCTCGCTCTCGAAGGTGGTGTAGCCGAGACCGTGGCGGCAGGCGAAGCGGTCGTAGCGGGCGCCGCACGGCGCCGGAGCGAGCGACCAGACCTCTCCGCTGTCGGCGTCGCGCAGGTAGAGGAAGCGCCCCGACCGGTCGTCGGCGAGCTCCTGCTGCCAGCGAACGATCGCACCGAGCTGCGAGTTGTCGATCCACGAGAAGCCGCAGCCGTTCTGCGACACGGCGAGCCCGACGCGCGGATTGGCGATGAGGTTGATCCAGGGCCGAGGCGTCCGCGGATCGACGATCACGTACTCACGCCGCTCCGGGTCGAAGCGGCCGTAGGCGTTGGCGAGGCTCTCGCCGTCACGCGGCGCGGCAGGTGAGGCCTGAAGGGCATGGGGGAACATCACGTGACTCTCCCTCGAAAGACATCAAGGCATTAGGTCGACGACCGCCGGCAGACGACGCAGCGAGAGCTCGCCGTCCGGTCCGAGCGGTGCGGCGCGACCGTCGACCGTCGCGCTCCCCGCCCGGCCGGCGAGCGGCCAGGTCAGGCGCAGCCCGCCGGGCGGAAGCGCCGAATCGGCGTCGAGCTCGTAGCGGACGCCCCCGCCCTGTCGGGTCAGTCGGTAGCCGAGACTTCCCCACGGCGTCCGCAGACGGTGGATGGCGACCCCGTCCCGGCGCTCCAGCCACCGCGCCGGAATCCCCGCCCCGAGGACCAGCACGTCCTCGTCGCGGCGTTCGAAGGCGAAGAGATCGAGCAGCGAGCGGACGAAGTCGGTCGCCACCCAACCGTGCGGCAGATCCCCGACGAAGCGCGCCGCCCGCGGCTCCCGTGCGACGACCTCGGCCCAGGCGTTCCACCCAGTGGGACGGCGATCGCGCAGGAACCAGTCGAGCAGCTCTCCGGCGCGCTCGCGCCAGCCGAGCCGCGCGAAGGCGCCCACCGAACGGAGCTCGTAGGGGGTGTAGACCTCCCAGGCGCGCCGCCCGTCGCGGCGCGCGGCGAACTCGTCGGCGTAGCGCGCGAAGGTCGCCTCGACGGCGGCTCGCGGCAACGCCTCGCCGAGACCGCCGGGCTCGAGCAGCGAGGTCGACGAGGTCGCGTCGAAGTCGCCGAGCTCCACGCAACCGGGGAGCGTCGCGAGGCCGTGCCGCTCCATCGTCTGGGCAAGCGAGGCGACCAGGTCGGCGCGCATCTCGTCGCGACTCGCCGCGAAGCGGGCGGCGAGCTCCGGCCGTCCGAGCGCCGCGGCGAGCGCGGCGGCGTCGGCGAGGCCACGGTAGGCGAAGGCATCGTCCCAGTACGAGTGCATCGGCTTGGCCGAGTAGCCCTCGTGACTGATCGACTCGGGGAGCAGGCCGAAGAAGGGGAGCTTCTCCGGGGAGCGGTAGGCCTCGGTTCGCCGCTCGCCGCGCAGGCGGTCGATCGCCGCCACCGCGCGCTCGACCGCGGGCAGCATCCGTTCGGCGAACGCCCGGTCGCCGGTGTAGCGATAGACCTCGGCGATCAGGTGAACGAGCTCGCCGTGCGAGTCGTTCTCCGGCACCGGGTCGGCGCCCCGCCGATCGACACAGCAGGGCACGCGGCCGTCCGGGTACTGGAAGCCGGCGAACCACTCGGCGAACTCGCGCACCTCGGCGGCGTGGCCGAGGCGCAGCAGGGCGTCGCCGGTGAGCGCGCCATCGCGGATCCACGATCGCGCATAGGCCCGCGAGCCGGGCTGGATCGCCGGACCGTCCCGGTGGACGAGGACGAAGCCGAGACTCGAGCGCATCGTCGCGGCGAGCGGCCCGGCCTCGGCCGGCAGGTCGAGGCGCACCCGGTCGAGCTTCTCGCGCCAGCGCGCCCGCTCGCGCACGAAGCGCTCGTCGAACGAATCGGCGACCGGGGTGGAGGACGGATGGTAGGGCACCTCGACGAGAACGTCCCGGCTCTCCCGGGGAGCGAGCACGAACGGCCAGAGGAGCGCCGCCGAGGGCAGACCGGTCTCGTCGGTCGCGGCGCGCAGCGCGGGGACCTCGCCGCCGGCGAGCCGCACGACGAGCGGACCTTCGTCGAAGGCGCCGACCCCGCAGCGCACCGGCGGCGGCACGGTGGTGAACGACGGACGGCCGTCGATCGTCACCCCGGCCGCGTCGCAGGCGAGCGAGGCGATCGGGACGACACCGCCGGCGCGGCCGAGGAACTGCTGCGGCGGATTCGCCTGGAACGGTCGCAGCGCCAGCAGCAGCCGGGCCTCGCGGCGCGCGGCGGCAAGGTTGGTCAGTCGATAGCGCACGACGAGCGCCGAGCTCCCCGCCTCGCCGGTGGCGAGCGCGGTGACTTCGAGGCGCAGGTCGTCGGCGACCCACTCGACGGTCGGGATCGGCAGGTCGCCGTCGGCGAGCCGCTGGCTCGCCCTGACGTCGGCCCAGGTCAGAAGCTTGCCGGCCGACCAGAGGAACGGCTCGAGGCTCGGACGACCGTCGCCGAGCTCGATCGCTCCGTCCTCGAGCATCAACGATTCTTCGACGTCGCCGTCGACGCCGACCACCGTCCAGTAGACCTGCTCGCCGCCGAAGGCGCGCGGGTAGGTGCCACGCGGCGACTCCGCGGCGATCGTCGAGACGAAGGCGTTTCGTGTCGAGCCGACGTCGAGCGGACGCACTTGGATTGTCGCGAGGCCGGTGCCCGCTTCCGATTCGAGAATGCGCAGTCGCAGAAAACGGGTCTCCGTCTCCGGCAGGAGAAGGTCGGTTCGGCCGGCGCCCCCATGGTCGACCCGGCGTACCTCGCTCCACTGCGCTCCGTCGTCCGAGAGATCGAGCGCGAAGCGGCGCGGCGAGCGGCCCGCGTTCCATCGCAGCGTCAGCCCGCCGAGCTCGCGCGGCTCGCCGAAGTCCACGGCGAGCGTCGCCTCGCCCGGCGCGGCACGCCAGGCAGTCGCCGGGTCGGCATCGAGCGCCGCCGCGGCCGGGTACCCGTCGAGCGCCGCGCTCGCCGTCGCCGTCGGCGTGCCCGCGTAGGGATGGGACGGCGGCAGGGGCACCAGTTCGAGATCGGCGATCCACACGGTGCCTCGCCCACCGTTTCCCGCGGTCACGGCGAGCTCGATCGCCCCGAGGAGACGGGCCTCCCCTCCCCCGGCGGGACCCCAGGCGAAGCTCACCTGCCGCTTCTTGATGCGCAGGTCGCTCCAGTCGCGCGGAAAGGCGTAGTCGCGCCGCACCGACCACCAGACGTTCTCACCCGAGGGATCGACCAGCTTCACTTCGAGGTGGTTGACCGGCGCCTCGGCCCGCAGCTTCAGCCGCAGCTCCCAGTTCTCCGGCAGCTCGAGCGGCAGCGGCCGGCGCGCCGCGGCCCAACCGCCGCGCCCGTGGAAATCGAAGTCGAGACGGAGGGCGTGAGCGGCGGTCGGCGTCGTCGCGGGACCACGGTCGCCCGCGAGGGTGAGGTCCACGCCCTGCGCCGGCACGGCGAGCCAGCGCGACGGCTGAGCGAAGTCGTCGAGGGTGCGACGCTCACCCGTCGCCGCCGCCGGGGCGGCTGCCAGGACACCGAGCGAGAGGATGGCGAGCCACGCGCCCCGGGCGCTCATTCCTTGACGCTTCCCATGAGGATCCCTTCGAGATATTGCCGTTGCACGGCCAGGAAGAGCAGGATCACCGGCGCCACGGTGATCACCGCACCGGCCATCATCAGCTCGGTGTCCTGGACGTGTTCGCCCGACAGGTTGGCCAGCGCCACCGGGAGGGTCTGGCGACTCTCCTCGGTCAGGACGACGAGCGGCCACATGAAGTCGTTCCACGCCGAGAGGAAGGTGAAGACCGCCAGGGTGACGAGGATCGGTCGCAGCGCCGGCAGGACGATCGTCCAGAAGATGCGCAGCTCCGAGGCACCGTCGACCCGCGCGGCGTCGAGCAGCTCGTCGGGAATGCCGAGGGCGAATTGACGCACCAGGAAGATGCCGAAGACCGACGCGATGCCGGCCACCAGGACACCGCCCATCGAGTTGACCAGGCCGAGCAGGCGCAGCTCGAGGAAGAGCGGCAGCATCCCCACCTGCGGCGGCACCACCAGCGTCGCGAGCAGAATGGCGAAGAGACGACCCCGCCCGCGGAAGCGCAGCTTGGCGAAGGCGTAGCCGGCCATCGAGTTGCAGATCAGCGAGACAGCGGTGATCGCGCTGGCGAGGATCAGCGAGTTGCGGAAGCTCCGCCCCAGCGCCAGGCGCCCGAAGAGGTCGCGATAGTGCTCGAGGGTCGCCGTGCTCGGCAGCAGGCGCGGCGGCAGGGACGCGGCTTCGCCGGTCGGCATCAGCGATGCCGAGACCATCCAGAGGAGCGGCGCCAGGGTCACGAGGCCGAGCACCAGCAGGGCGCCGTTGACCGCCAGGGTGGCGAGTGGCCGCCTCATCCGCTCCTCCGCCGCCCGAGCGCCGCCGGCACCGCGCTCGCCGCGAGGATGAGAGCGAAGAGCACGAACGCGATCGCCGCCGCCTGCCCGAGGTTCCACCAGCGGAAGCCCTGCTGGTACATGAAGAGCGCCACCGACAGGGTCCCGTTGAGCGGACCGCCACGCGTCATCACATACGGCTCGGCGAAGACCTGGAAGAGGCCGACCGTCGTCAGCACGGTGACGAAGAGGAGCGTCGGCGAGAGCATCGGCAGGGTGATCGAGGTGAGCTGTCGCCACCAGCCGGCGCCGTCGATTCGCGCCGCCTCGTAGAGCGAATCCGGGATCGCCGCCAGACCGGCGACGAGGATCACCAGGCCGTAGCCGAAGCTCCGCCAGAGCGACATCAGGACGATCGCCAGCAGCGCCCAGCGCGGATCGCCGAGCCAGTCGACGGCGGGCAGTCCGAGCAGGTCGAGCCCGCGATTGAGCAACCCGTAGCGCGGGTGGTAGAGGTAGCGGAAGACCACCGCCGCGGCGACGAGCGTCGTCACCACCGGGGCGAAGAAGACGGTGCGCCAGATCCCCCGCAGCCGCGCCAGTCGCGAGTGGACGAGCAGCGCGCCGCCGAGCGAGGCGAGGAGGGTCAGCGGCGCCCCGAGCCCGACGAAGAGGAGCGTGTTGCCGAGCGCCTTCCAGAAGACGGGGTCGCCGAGCAGGCGGGTGTAGTTGCCCAGGCCGACGAAACGCGCGTTGGTCGGGTCGGCGACCGCGTAGAGATCGAAGTCGGTGAGCGAGAGGGCCAGTCCGCCGAGCACCGGCAGGGCGAAGAAGAGGGCGATCGCCGCGAGCGCCGGTGCGAGGAGGATCCAGGCGGCCCGCGCTTCGTAGGGCGTGCCGTTGCCGAGGGTGCGACCGTCCTTGGCCATGGTCAGTCGCGCCGCCGGCCGGTCGCGGCGCGCTCGCGCAGCCACCGCCGCTTCTCGAGGATGCGGTCGACGTCGTGGTCGAGCGCCGCCAGGCCCTCGTCGAGGGTCCGTGCACCGCGCATCACCGCCTCGGCGTGATCGGCGATCTTGGTGGCGATCTGCTCCCACTCCGGCACCTTCGGTGTCGCCCGCACGACGGCGAGCTGCGCGGCGAAGGCGGCGGTGCGCGGCTCGCTGGCGAGGCCGGTCGCCTCCCAGACGGAGCGGCGGGCCGGCAGGTTCCCCGTCAGCTCGTGGAAGCGCGCCTGCTGCTCCGGCTCGGCGAGGTAGGCGAGCCAGCTCCAGGCCGCCTCGCTGGCGCGCGCCGAGCGGAAGAGCACCAGGCTCGAGCCGCCGGCCAACGAGACCCCGGGCCCGCCGCTCGCCTCGTCGGGTGCTGGCAGCGGCGCGGTCGCCCAGCGATCCTGCATCGCCTCCGGCAGGCGACGGCGGAACTCGCCGAGGTTCCACGGCCCGGTGATGACCATCGCGAAGTAGCCCTCGGCGAACTGCTGATAGAGATTCGACAGCCCCGAGAGCGTCAGCGGCGGCGCCAGCCCGGAGGCGTACAGATCGAGATAGAACGCCATCGCACGGCGGAAGCGCGGATCGGCGAAGGCGCCGCGCGTGCCCTCCTCCCGCAGCAGCTCGGATCCGGCCTGCATCGCCAGGATGACCGGCTGGGCCCACTCGTCGATCGGCAGCAGGATCGCGTAACGGTCCGGACCCAGCGCTTTGACCGCGACCATCGCCGCACGCCATTCCGCCCAGGTGCGGGGCGGCTCGGGATAACCGGCCTGGGCCAGGAGGTCGCGACGATAGAAAAGGAGTCGCGTGTCGACGTACCAGGGGACTCCCCAGGTCTGGCCGTCGAGCACGTTCGTCTCCCAGATGCCGGCGAAGAAGTCGTCGACCGGGATCGTCCCGGGGAGTCGCGCGTCGAGCGGTGCGAGGGCGCCGAGGGCGACGAACTCGGGGATCCAGCTGTTGCCGAGCTGCGCAGCGTCCGGCATCGTTCCGCCGACGAAGGCGGTGAGCAGCTTCTCGTGCGCTGCCGTCCACGGCACCTGCTGCACCTCGACACGCCACTGCGGATGGCGCCGCTCGAAGGCGGGGACGAGCTCGCGCACCACCTCGCCCTCGCGCCCGAAGGCCCAGAAGCGGACGACCGTGCGAGCGTCACCCGCCGCCTGGCCGCATCCGAGGACCAGGACGCTGCCGAGAAGGGCGGCGAGGGCGAGGCCTAGCGCTGGGGCGCGTCGAGCCATCCGCCGGTGAAGCCGGCGCGCTCGAGGCCGCGCCGCAAGTGCGGGTTGCGGCGCATCACGCGCCAGACGAGGTCGGAGCGGTAGTTCTCCACCATCGCGAGGATCGGCCCCTGGTCGAGGCCGAGGTAGTCGGTGTCGTACCAGCCGTGGCCGGGAACCACCCGCCCATGATGGACCGGAACGTCCACGAAATCGAACGTCGGGTTGAAGGCGTCGAGGAAGCCGTAGCGGCCGTAGAGCGCCTCTCCGTGCTGTTGTCTCAGGGCCGCGAGGGTCGGAAGCACGACCTCCGGGGCGAAAGCGACCGAGCCGGCGACGGCCATCGGCGTCAGCGTGCCGTCGTCGATCGCGAAGTCGGGACCGACGCCGCGACCCGCATAGGTCCAGAAGCGACGCGTCTCGCCGTTGACGGTGAGCTCGACGTCGGCAGGGCCGTCGCAGGCCGACACGCCCCAGCTCTCGGCGCCGAGTCCCTTCCATCCACGCGGATTGGCGATGGCCCAGGCGCGCTGCGCCAGCGCGGCCCGTCGCGAGTTCTCGAAGTAGTCGAAGCCGAGGCGACGACCGACCGCGTCGCGGATGCCGCGGAAGTCGACCCAGACGTGGCTGAACTGGTGACCGAAGAGCGGCGCGAAGTCGAGGTACTCCTGGCCGTGGAAACGGACGAGCCGGTACGGTCGCGTCCACTCCTCCCAGGCATCGGGGTCGATCGGATGGGTCGGCGAGCCGAGGGCGAGCAGATAGACGATCATCGCCTCGTTGTAGCCGCGCCAGTCGGAACGGATGAAGCCGGTCTCCGGGTGCCAGCCGTGCGAGATCGCCGGAGGATTCGGTCGCGCCCACTCCCATTCGACACGCCGGTAGAGCCGTTCGGCTAGGTCGCGGATCTCACGCTCGACTGGGTTGTCGCGGTCGAAATAGCCCCGGCTGAAGAGCGCTCCGGCGACGAGCAGCGAGGTGTCGACGGTGGAGAGCTCGACCCTCTCGAAGCGCTGACCGGTCTCCGGGTCGAGGAAGTGGTAGAAGAAGCCGCGATAGCCGGCATTGCCACGCGGCTCGGGCCCCTGGGGCAGCTCGACGAGGAAGCGCAGGGTGCGTCGCGTGCGCTCGGCTGCCGCCTCCCGCGACACGTAGCCGCGTTCGGCACCGATACCGTAGGCGTTGAAGGCGTAGCCGATCGCCGCGACGCTCGAGAAGGAGCGGGTCGGCCAGCGATCCGGCACCAGCAGGGTCTCCGGGTTCGCCGTCTCCCAGAAGAAGTCGAAGGTCCGCCGCTCGAGGTCGTCGAGCAGCGACGCGACGGCCGCCGGCGCCATCGGCACCGCCGGGGCAACCGCCGGCGGCCGGGCAGCCGGGGGCTCGGACTGCCGCGCCGTGCCGCAGCCGAGGCCCTGGAGGAGAAACGCGAGTAGGAAGAAACCGCACGCCCGCCGGAAGAGCAGGAGGAGGTTGCTCCTCCGGCGGGCGCGCCCGGCCGGCGACGGACGAAGGTTCTGACCGTCGCCGGCCATGACGTCAGAAGCTCAGCCGCGCGCCGACCTGGAAGCGGCGCGTGTTGTACTCACCCGTGGGCTTGCCGAAGTTGGCGTTCGTCTCGCCCGCCGGCGGCTTGAAGCCCGAGGTCCAGTCGGAGTAGGTGTAGTTGTCGAAGTCGAACACGTTGAACGCTTCGGCGGTCACGCCGATGCGGAAGCGATCGGCGATCGGCGGCGCCTCCCACTCGAGGCGGAGGTCGACGCTGCGATAGGCCCACGCGTTCGGAATGATGAAGTCGTACTTCTCGGGCCGCGCCGCGTTGAAGCGCATCACGAACTTGTCCCAGCCCGCCGAGGCGTCCGGGATGCCGTAGGGCGTGCCCGAGCCGAGGGAGATGACCGACGAGAGGGTGAAGTTGAACGGCAGACCGACGGTGCCGCTCATCACGACGCGGTGCCGCTCGTCCTGGTTGGCCGGGAACATCGGCCACTCGCCCGGCAGGAAGTCGAAGGCGAACGCGGCGCCCTCGTCGAGCGAGGCATTCTGGTAGCCCTTGCCGTAGGTGTAGGCGAACGACGCGCCCCAGCCCGAGCTCGCCGTGTACGGCTTGTCGAGGGTCAGGAAGTAGCCGTCGTACTCGGTCTTGCGCAGGTCATAGCCGCGCATGATGAAGCCGTAGCCGGGGATCGACACCCAGTTGCCCCAGCGGTCGTTGAACGCCGTTCCCGGCGGCAGCGTGCCGAAGCTCCACGCGAGGCCGTTCGAGCCGCGCGAGTTGGCATAGGAAAGAGCCGCCAGCCAGGAGCCGAGCTTCTGGCGCAGGCCGAAGGTCCACTGCGTCGACTTCGGCGGCCGCGTGTCGTTGCCGAGCAGGAAGATCTCCGGCCCCGGCGTCTCGCCGCGCGCGATCAGGCCGTCGAGACCGGCGGCCGTCAAGTACGAGGGGTTCCACTGGATCGCCGGCACGCTGCATCCGGCCGGCTGGGTCCCGTCGGTGGTGAAGCAGAAGGTGTACTGCTTGTAAGAGTGGCGGAACTGCTCGTCGTAGATGTCGTTCAGCGTGACGCGGTCGTAGTAGAGACCCCAGCCGCCGAACACCACCGTCTCGCCGTTGCCCTTCGGGTCCCAGGTGAAGCCGAGGCGCGGCTGGACCATGCCCTTGTAGGACTTGCGGTTGCTGCCGGTCGAAATGTAGTTGTTGACGTTGAACAGGTCGCGGATGCACCAGGTGTTCTGCCCGCCCACCGCCGTGTCGTAGTTCCGGCACGAGGTGTTGAGGCCGGCGACCACCGCGGCCGGCGTCTTCCAGTTGTTGTTCAGCATGTTGGTCTCGTAGTCCCAACGCACGCCGAGATTGAGCGTCAGGTTCTTCGCGACCGTCCAGTCGTCCTGGAAGTAGATGCCGTACTGGGTGTTCTTGAAGTCGAGGTTCGGGTTGCCGAAGCCGTAGCGCGCGAGATACGGCGTCTGCCACTGCTCCGTGCTGCGGAACTCGTAGTAGGGCGTCTCGAACGATGCCTTGCTGAACTTGTACTTCATCCAGTTGACCGAGAGCCCGGTCTTCAGGGTGTGGCCACCCAGCCAGTCGGCCATGAACGAGTAGTCGTCGCGCAGACCGATCTTGTCCTGGCCGAGATCCTGCTGGTAGTCCTTGCTGCCGACGTCGAGCAGGCCGATGTAGTTGAAGTGGGGGACGCCCGGGTTCACCGCGCTGTCCTTCCACTGCAGGTTCTGCATCGTCAGGCTCATCTCGTTGAGGGCGTTGCCGATCACCATCTGGTGACGGAGCACCGCCGCGTCGGTGATCACCTGGAAGTCCGACGCGCCGTCCTTGGTGCGCTGGCCGCCGAACCCGCGGATCTCTTCCTCGTCACGCCGGTGATAGCTGAAGTCGACGGTCTGCGCCGAGGCCGGCTGCCAGGAGAGCTTGGCGAAGTAGAGCGCCTCGTCGAGCGGCGCCGAAATCGTGCCGGTCGAGTACCCGCTGAGCGCCGACTTGATGTTGGCCGGCGCCGAGTCCCACGACGTGCCGCGGAAGACCGACGAGATGACGTCGCGTTCGTTCTGCTCCGTCGAGACGAAATACTGCAGCTTGTCCTGGATGATCGGTCCGCCGATCGACAGCCCGTATTGGTTGCGCTCGTAGGGCGCCTTCGCCTCGCCACGCTCCTTGGCGAAGTCGTCCTGCGTGACCATGCTCTTGTCCTGGAACAGGTAGAAGGCGTCGCCGGAGAGCTCGTTGCCGCCCGACTTGGTCACCGCGCTGATCACCGCCGCAGCGGCCTTCTCGTACTCGGCCTTGTAGTTCTGGGTGAGGACCTTGTACTCCTGCACGGCATTCTGCGGGAACGGATTGCCGCGGCTGGAGTCCTGCATGAAGGCGCCGCCCTGGATGATGTCGTTCTTGTACGACAGGCCGTCGATGAAGACGTTGACCTGCTTCGGATTCGACCCGCCGCTGCGGAACGTCTGCCCCGTCGCCTCGGTGTCGCTGGTGAACTGCACGCCCGGTGCAAGTCCGGCGAAGGCGAGGAAGTTGCGGTTGTTCTGCGGCAGGTTCTCGATCTGCTGCGTCGTGATGTTCGTCGAGATCTCCGAGCTGCGCGTCTCGAGCAGCGTCGGCGACGCGTCACCGACCACCGTGACGCCCTCGACGTAGACCTCGGTCGGGGAGAGGACGAAGTCGGCTTGCACGTCCTGACCGAGCAGCAGGGTCACCGTGCGGCTCTGCTCGTTGTAGGCCTCGGAGGAGACCTTGATGGCGTAGGTCCCCGGCTTCAGTCCGGCGAGCATGAAGCTGCCGTCGGGCCCGGTCGTTACGGCGTGCTGGAAGCCGCTCTGGGCATCCACCGCGGTCACCTTGGCGGCCGGGATCGGCCCGGTCGAGTCCTTGATCACGCCGCGGATCGAGGCGTTCGTCTTCTGCGCCCCGGCGGCTCCGGCGAACGTCAGCGCCAGGACCAGCAGCAGCGCCACGTTGGCCAGCACGAATCCGTACTGCCCTCTCTTCATGGTTTCTCCCTCCCTGGGTCTTGAGGATCCTGGCCGACGCCAACCCGTCGGGTGGCGCTGGCGGCTCCGCAGGAGGCGCGGACCACCAGCTGCGTGGCCATCACTTCGTGTCGGCGCGGGCCCTCGGCACCGCGCTCGATGGCGTTGAGAAGTCGTTCCATCGCCCGCCCGCCGAGCTCGGCGATCGATACCCGCACGGAGGTGAGCGCCGGCGTGAGGTAGCGAGCGATGGGAATGTCGTCGAAACCGGCCAGCGCCACGTCCTCCGGCACGCGCAGCCCGCGCTCACGCAGCGCCGAGAGGCAGCCGATGGCCATCGAGTCGTTGGCGGCGAAGATGGCGTCGGGGCGAGGAGCGAAGGTGGCGAGCCGTACGCCGGCGAGATAGCCGGAGTCCTCGTCGAAGTCGCCGGCGAGCTCGAGTGCCGGGTCGAGCGGCAGGCGGTGCGCGGCG
Organism: Holophagales bacterium; assembly: GCA_016699405.1. NCBI lineage: Bacteria > Pseudomonadati > Acidobacteriota > Holophagae > Holophagales > Holophagales bacterium. The sequence goes on from CP064972.1 coordinate 516,144, forward strand.
AGGGCCTCGCGGTAGCCGAGCAGGCGCTCGGCCGCCTCCTCGTTGCTCGCCGGACCGCGGACGAAGGCGATGCGCCGGTGACCGAGCCCGTACAGGTGCTCGACGAGCGCGCGTGCGCCACCGCGATTGTCGACCCGGATCGAGTCGAACACCGAGCCGACGCTGTTGATCAGCACCACCGGCACCCGGCGCGGCAGGTTGCGACGCAGGCTGTCGGCGCCGATGCCGGGCGTCATCAGCAGCAACCCGTCGACGCGACCATGCAGGGCGCGCAAGACTGCCTCTGTTTCGGTGAGGTCGCTGTGCGAGCCGGAGACCAGGACGTGAAACCCGGCACGGCGCGCGGCGATGTCGATACCGCGGATGAGCTCGGAGAAGAACTCGCCGTGGACGTCCGGGAGCAGCACGCCGATCGTCGAGGTCCGCGACGTGATCAAGGACCGCGCGGCGCTGTGCGGCACGTAGGCGAGCCGCTCGATGGCGGCAAGCACCCGTTCGCGCGTCTCGTCGCTGACCACCGTCTTGGCGTTGACCACCCGCGACACGGTCGCCACCGACATCCCGACCTCACGGGCGACATCGCGCAGGGTGGCGCTCATCGCCAGAACCTCGGCTCGAGAATCCGGCGGCACCAACGAGAGGCAGGCATGAGCGACCCGGGCATAAGGAATGTAAGCGTTTACATGAAAACGTTATCAGCGGCCGCGGCGCCTGTCAAGACAGGTCCGGGGCGACCTTCCGTCGTCGCTCGGCGGCGGGCCGGCCGGGGCTCAGCCCCGCGGCGGGATTCGGTCGAGCGCCGACGCGAGATCAGCCCAGAGGTCGCGCGGTTCCTCCAACCCCACCGAGACGCGCAGCAGCCCCGCCGTCACGCCGTGCCGCTCCCGCTCCGCGTCGGCCACCAGCCGATGGGTCAGGCCGGCCGGATGCTGGATCAGGGTGTCGACCGATCCGAGGGAGACCGCCGGCGTCATCAGGCGGACGCCCGAGAGGACCTGAGCCGCGGACTCGTGCCCTCCCGCCACCTCGAACGAGAGCACCGCGCCGGGGCCGGCAAGCTGTCGACCGAGCAGACCGCGCGGGTCGCCTCCCGGACGGCTCGGGTGCAACACCCGGCGCACCGCCGGGTGAGCGGCCAGGCGTTCGGCGAGGAAGGTGGCGCTCTCCTGCGCCGCCCGGACTCGCAGCGGCAGCGTCGGCAGGCCGCGGTGCAGCAGGTATCCCGCCAGCGGATGGAGGATCGCCCCGGTGAGGATGCGCACCTGACGCAGTCGGGCGGCCCAGAGCTCGCTCGTCGCCACGGCTCCGGCGACGACGTCGCCGTGGCCGCCGAGGAACTTCGTCGCGCTGTGCAGGACCATGGCCGCACCATGGCGCAGTGGCCGCTGCAGAACCGGCGTGGCGAAGGTCGAATCGACGAGCAGGGGCACGTCGCCGGCCTGCCGCACCACCGCCTCGAGGTCGACGAGCTCCAGGGTCGGGTTCGCCGGCGTCTCGACCAGTACGAGCGCCGTCTCCGGCCGCAGCGCCGCGGCGATGCCATCGGCCGGGGCGAAGGTCGTCTCGAAACCGAGCAGGCCGCTGTCGAGCAGGTGGTCGCTGCCGCCGTAGAGCGGACGCACCGCCACGAGGTGACGGCGCAGCACCCCGCCCTCGGCGAGCCGGGTGGCGAGGAGCGCAGCGGTGAGCGCCGCCATCCCCGAGCCGAAGGCAACGGCAGCCTCGGCGCCCTCGAGCTCGGCGAGCGCCGTTTCGAAGCGCGCCACGGTCGGGTTGTGGAGGCGCGCGTAGATCGGGTTGCCGCCGCCCGGAGCCCTGCCGGCGGCAAGCGCGTCGAGGCTCGCCGTGCCGGCCGCGAGGTCGTGCACCGGATAGGTGGACGACAGGTCGAGCGGCGGCGCGTGGACGCCGAGGTCGGCGAAATCGCCGCGGCCGGCGTGCACGGCGCGGGTGTCGATCGAGGCGAGCATCAGGCTGAGATTGTCGGTGGCGAGCATGGAGACTAGGATGCCGGGACGATGATTCGCGGTCAATCGAATTCACTGCGCAATCGAGCCTCCGCAAGGGCGCTCGACCGAATCGACTTCGGAATTCTTGTGGCATTGCAGAATGATGCGCGCCTCACGAACAAGGAGCTCGCCGCCCGGGTCCAGCTCGCGCCGTCCTCCTGCCTGGCACGCGTCCGCCGCCTGGTGACCGAGGGCGTCCTGCGCGGCGCCCACGCCGACATCGAACCGCGCGCGCTCGGCATCGGTCTGCAGGCGCTCGTCTTCGTCCGCCTGCGCCGCCACTCCCGGCCGATCGTCGACCGGTTCCGCCAGCACGTGCTCGCGCTCGCCGAGTCGGTGGAGCTCTTCCACGTCACCGGCCAGTTCGACTTCCTCGTGCATGTCGCGGTGCGCGATGCCGACCACCTGCGCGACCTGGCGCTCGACGCCTTCACCACCCGCCCGGAGGTGGCGCAGCTCGAGACGCACCTCATCTTCGAACGCGCCGACAAGGGCGGCCTTCCCCTGCTCGCTCGCCCGGCGCCCGATCCGCGGCCCAGCGGCCGTCCACCGCGGAAACGCTGACCCCTCCGGCCGCCCCCTTGCGCTTCACGGGATAGCGCTCGATTCCTCTCGAGGACTCCCGATGACCCTTCCCCTTCCCAACCCCTCGGCCCACGACTCGGCCCCGCCGCTCATCGTCGAGCGCTGGCCCTCCGAGGTGCCGCTAGCCATCCTCGTCGCCTTCGCGTCGCTCGGCCTCTGGATCCTCCTCGCCGTGTCGATTCTCGGCCTGGTCTACGCCGCCTTTCTGGCGCTGTTCTTCTTCTTTCTCCAGATCGCACTCGTCACCTTCCTGCGCGGCAGTGCGGTGCGGCTCGGCCCCGACCAGTTCCCGGAGCTCTGGGAACGGGTCGCCGAGCTCGCACGACGCGCCGGCCTCGCCGACGTGCCGGAGGCCTACCTGCTGCAGCAGGGCGGCAGTCTGAACGCCTTCGCGACGCGCTTCCTGCGACGGCGGATGATCGCGCTCTACACCGACCTGATCGACGCCTGCGGCGACGACCACGCCGCGCGCGACATGGTGATCGGACACGAGCTCGGCCATCTCAAGGCGAGGCACCTCGACTTCGTCTGGCTCCTGCTTCCCGGCATGTTCGTGCCGTTCCTCGGCGCCGCCTACTCGCGCGCTCGCGAGCTGACCTGCGATCGCTACGGCGCGGCGCTCTGCGGCGACCCCGCCGGCGCGGCGCGCGGCCTCGCCATCCTCGCCGCCGGAGGCAAGCTCGGTCCGCAGATGAACCTCCAGGCGTTCGTCGCGCAGCGGCGCGACCTCGACACCGGCTGGATGACGCTCGGGAGCTGGCTCGGCAGCTATCCGCCGCTCTCGGCCCGCGTCGAGGCGATCCGGCCGGAGCTCGGCCACGGTCTCGCGCCCTCGTCGCGCGGCCCGCTACGCGCCGCGGCGATCCTCCTGCTCGCCGCGCTGCTCCCGGCCACCGCCGCCGGCATCGGCGTCTACCTCTTCTCGCAGAAGATGCGAACGCTCCTCGGCCCGACGGGGTTCGGTTCGGGCGCGGCGTCGCTCGGGCACGACGACCCCAGCGGCAACGACGCGACCTCGCCCCGCCGCGAGCTCACCGCTGCGGAGCGTACCGCCGGGTTCGCCCAGACCGCCCGCGACTTCTCGGCGCTGGAATCGTTGCTGCGCGAAGAGTGGGCCGCGTCGCATCGGCTGCCGACCGACGGCGACGAGCTCGCTGCGCTCTGGGCGCGGCGACGCGCGGGCACCCCGTTTCCCTCCGACCCGTTCGACGGCACGGGGTACGGCTACATCCACGAGTCGGCGAACGAGGCGCTCGTCTTCTCGTCGGGGCCCGACAGCGAACCTGCCACGGCCGACGACCTGGATCACCCGGTGAGACTCGACGGCCCGGGCAGCTGATCGCCCGGCGCCGCCGGCTCAGCGAGCCGAGGCGAGCCCGGTCGGACAGGCCACGCCGGTGCCGCCGAGACCGCAGTAGCCACCGGGGTGCTTGGCCAGATACTGCTGGTGTTCGGCCTCGGCGTAGTAGAGCTCGCCGGCCGTGGCGATCTCGGTGGTGATGCGGCCCTGGCGTGCGCGCGTCAGGGCCTGTTGATAGGCGTCGCGAGACGCCTCCGCGAGCCGGCGCTGCTCCTCGTCGAGGACGTAGATCGCCGAGCGGTACTGCGTGCCGACGTCGTTGCCCTGCCGCATCCCCTGGGTCGGATCGTGGGATTCCCAGAAGACGCGCAGCAGCTCTTCGTAGCTCACTCGCGCCGGATCGAAGACCACCAGCACCGTCTCGGCGTGGCCCGTCGATCCCGAACAGACCTCGTCGTAGGTCGGGTTGGGAGTGTAGCCGCCGGCGTAGCCGACGGCGGTCGACACCACTCCCGGGGTCTGCCAGAACTTCCTCTCCGCACCCCAGAAGCAGCCGAGAGCGAAGCGGGCGGTCGCCAGCCCGTCGGGAAACGGCGGGGCGAGCGGCGCCCCGGTGACCGCATGCGCCGCTGGCAACGGCATGCGTTGGGAGCGCCCGGGCAACGCGCGCTCCGGGGCGATCATCCGCGTCTTCTCGGTCCACATGGCTGCGTCTCCGGGGAAATCGGGTTAGGGTTCGGCGCGACGTCGGTTCGAGTCTGCGATGGTCCGGAGCCGTCCGGGGTTTCGTTCGCGCGCCGAAGCCCGCGGCCGGGACATCGTTTCACCTACGGCGCAAGGGGGCACGACAGATGAGCGTGAAGGAAGGCCTGGGCAAGATCTGGGAAGGGGTGAAGGAGACGGCATCGGGTGTCGGCGACACGCTCGCCGAGGCCGCCGACAAGGCGAAGGACACGGCCGAGGACCTCAAGGACGCCGCGGTCGCCAAGGCGAGCGAAGTGGGCGGCGCTGTCGCCGGCAAGACCGCCGAGCTCAAGGGCGATGCCGCCGAGACGCTCGCCGCGGCCAAGGCCAAGGCCGGCGAGGTCGCCAGCGCGGTCGGCGAGACCGCCGGCAAGATGAAGGACGTCGTCGCCGACGGAGCCAAAGAGGTCCTCGACCGGGTCAAGGGGAAGGACGACAAGCCGGCCTGAGGAAGACGGCGCTGCGCGCCGGAGGCGGGGCCCGGGTTTCGACTCGCCTCCGGCGCGGTCGACTCGCCGGCAGGGTTCAGAAGATGAAACCGATCGACACCAGGAGGGCATCCTCCTCGCCGTAGACGAGCGCGCGCGCCGGCGCGCGCCGCCACTCGCGATCGACCTTCAGCACCCACGCATGGGCCGGTCGATAGTTCAGGCCGAGCGTCCAGCGGCTCTCGCGATTCGTCTCCCAGCGCTCCGCCAACGGTCCCGTCAGGTCGATCCGATCGTACTGCCCGACGAGCGAGAGCCGGGCTTCCGGGAAGAGCTTGCCGTGAGCGCCGCGGCGCACGAGCTGGTTGCCCACATCCACGGACGCCCGCACGTACCAGCCGGCGAGGTCCGCCGTTCGACCCCCGGGCTGGCGCGCCGCGAAGCGGTCGTACTCGCCCGTGAGACGCAACGGACCGCTGGCGACCTGCGCATCCACCGCCCAGCCCGAGAGCGGCAGCCGTCCCGCGTCGTCGTAGCGACCGCGATAGCCGCTCAGTCCCAGCTCGAACCCGGCGCCCCGCTTCCAGGCGACGCGGCCGGCGAGCGCCTTGTCGTTGTTGTTGTCGGCGCCGAACGGCTGGCGCGCCGCGCGCGTGCCGAGCGCCGTCACGTCGGCATCGAGACCCGCGACGACCACGGTGTCGTAGCGCATCGACCATTCGCCACCCAGGAGCACCGAGCCCGACAGGCCGAGCCCGTTGTCCGTCCAGTCCGAAGGCGCCACCGCGTAGGAGACGAGCGGCTTCGAGATGACGTCGCGGCTCGGCGCATAGTGATCGACGTTGACGTTGCCGAAGGGCACGAGCAGCGCGCCGGCGCGCAGGCTCGCCCAGCTCGCCAGGCGATAGCTCGCCCAGGCCTGTTCGAGCAGGACCTCGCCTCCCCGCTCCCCGCCGACGGCCGCCGCTCGCTCGAACTCGACCTCGGCGAACAGGCTCAGACGGGGATGCGGTTGGGAGGACAGCACGAGCTCGAACGACTCAGCGTCGAAGGTCGAATCGGCACGGGTCGTGTCCTCGGCAACGAAAGCCCCATAGGTCGTCAGGTGGATCGCCCGCCCTTCGGACTGCTGAAGCGCCTCGAGCGTCTCGGCGTCACCGGCCTGCGCCTCGGCGACGGCGCCGAGCCGGGACTCGACGTTCGCCAGGACGCTTCCCAGCCGGCCGAGATTCGCCTCCGCGGCGGCGAGCCGCGCCTCGAGAGCCGCCGACCCCGCCGCCCGGATGGCGGCGAGCTCGGCCGCGAGCGCCGCGAGGTCGCGACGCAAGGCCTGCACCTCGGCGGCCAGGGCATCCTTCTCCGGATCGGGCTTCGCCGGCGCCACGGCCGCGACGGCCGTCGTCGCCAGCAGGAGGCCGGCCAGAAGGAGACAGGACAGCGTTCTCATAGGTCCACCTCGAAGGAGAGCTGATTGCTGGTGGCACCGGACGCGTCGATCAGCAGGAACGAGTAGGTTCCGATCGGCGCGTCCTCCTCGACGAGCAGCGAGAGCACGAGCTCGGAGGAGGAGGCCGGTGACGTCCGCAGCAGGCGGATCTGCGACACGGCGCGACCGCCGTGCCGAAAGCTCGGCACCCACGAGGATCCCAGGCCCTCGCCACGGACCCGCATCGTCGCCGCGTCGCCGCGTCGCAATGTGCTCGGCGTGATGGCGAGCAGACGGGGTACGATCCGGACCTCGGGCACCAACGGGATGGCGGTCGGCGTCGGTTCGGTGGCGACGACCGCGGACGGCGCCGGCGCCGGGAGGAGCGGGAACGGGGCGCTCTCGGCCGGCCGCTCCTGGGTGACAGCGCTCGCCCCAGGGGCCGGCGGTGCGACGACCGTGGTTCCCGGCTCGTCCCGGCCCGAGGTCCGAGACGGGTGGCCCGCTCCCCCGGACTCCGGCTCCTCGAGGCGCGGCGCGGCGTGCTCCGTCGTCCTCGGTCGCTGCGCCTCGGCGGGCAGCGGGGTCGCCGTCGGCTGCGCCCGGGTCGCCGGTTCGAGCCTCGGTGACGAAGCACCGCTCGACTCGACCGCCGGGACCGTCGCTGGATCGATCCGTGGTGCGACCGGTCCGCTCCCACCCGGCCGATCCGGCCACCCCAGCCACACAACGAGGGCGAGCACCGCCACGGCCGTGCCGGCAAGACCGATCCGCCAGGTCGGCGGCCGACTCGGCGGAGGCGTCGCCTCGAGGCGCCGCGTCGGTGCCGCGTGGGTCGCCACCGGCCGAGGGAGCGCCGCCGAATCGGCCGGGGCCTCCAGGGCGGCGAGCAGCGGCTCGACGCCGGCCGGACGCGCCGCCGGCTCCTTGGCGAGGCACGCCATGATCGCCGCGGCAACCTCGGGGCTCGCGCCGCAATCGGCGGCCAGAGGAGGCGGCTCGACCTCGACGACGCGGCGCAGGCACGCGGCGACCGTGTCGGCACGAAACGGATTGCGCCCGCCGAAGATCTCGTAGGCGACCAGGCCGAGCGAGTAGAGATCCGAGCGAACCGAGAAGCTCTCGCCGGCGAGCAGCTCCGGGGCGAGGTATTCGGGCGTCCCCAGCACGATCCCGGTCGCGGTGTGCCGCGTGTCACCGCTCCGCGCGATGCCGAAATCGAGGAGCTTGGCCTCGCCGTCCGGGCGCACCAGAACGTTCGAGGGCTTGAGGTCGCGGTGGAGGACCCCGCGTTCGTGCCCATAGGCCACGGCCCGACAGAGGCCGGCGATGACGCGGCGGCGGGCTCCCGGAGGACGATCCCCGGCAGAGGCGAGGAGCCAGTGGTCGAGCTGCTCGCCCTCGACCAACTCCATGACCAGATAGGGAAGCTCGCCGACGAATCCGAAATCGTGCAACAGGACGATGTTGGGATGGGAGAGCGCGCCGATCGTGCGCGCCTCCTGCAGGAAGCGCTCGGGCCCCTCGTCGACCTGCGGACGCATCACCTTGATCGCCACGCGGCGCGCGATGTACGGGTCCTCGGCGAGATAGACCGCCCCCATCGCTCCTCGGCCGAGCTCGCCCAGCACGCGGTACTTGCCGATCTCGGTCAACGCCACGTCACCAGCTCCCGTTTCCCCCGACCCGCCCCCAGGGCAGACGAACGATGTTCTCACGACCCGCGCGACCGTCGCATCCGCGCGGATCCGGCGCCCCGCCGCGGGCGCCGCGATAGTCTGGACCGGAGATCGCTCGTGCCTCCCCGACCTCACTGCCGCGCCGCCCGCTCCTCCTCCCTTCCGGAGGAGGCCGCCGCGTGAGCACCGCTCGCCTCGCCGCCTTCGTCTCGCCGCACGGCTTCGGACACGCGGCCCGCACCTGCGCCGTCATCGAGGCACTGGCGCGACGACAGCCGTCGCTCGAAGTGGACCTCTACACCACCGTCCCCGAGTGGTTCTTCACCGAGTCGATCTCCGTGCCGTTCGCGCGCTTCCCGCTGGCCTGCGACGTCGGGCTCGCGCAGCGCAGCGCCCTCGACGAGGATCCCGGGGCGACGGCCTCGGCACTCGAGCGGCTCTGGCCACCGGCACCCGCGCTCCTCGCGGAGCTGGCGACCCAGCTGCGGCGCCGCAGCACGCGGCTCGTGCTCTGCGACATGGCGGCGCTCGGCGTGGCGGCGGCACGTCACGCCGGGTTGCCGGCAGCCCTGGTCGAGAATTTCACCTGGAGCTTCATCTACCACGGCTACCGCGACGAGGAGCCGCGTCTCGCGGGGTTCAGCGCCGCCTTCGACGCCGAGCTGGCGACCGCGGCTTGGCGATTCCGCGTCGAGCCCTCCTGCGGCGAAGGGGCGGGGGTAGCCGTTCCACCCGTCGCCCGCCAGGCGCGCGCCACGCGGGAGGCGGTCCGGGCGCGGCTCGGCGTCGCACCCGATCGGCCGATGGTGCTCGTCAGCATGGGCGGCATCCCGTGGAGCTTCGCGGCCGACTCGCTCGCTGCCGCCCGCACGACGGCGCCAGGAGCTTCCCCGCTCTTCGTCGTTCCCGGTGGTGCCGACGTGGAGCGTCGCGACGGCGACCTGTTGCTCCTCCCCCACCACTCGCCGATCCATCATCCCGACCTGGTCGCCGCCGCGGACGCCCTGGTCGGCAAGCTGGGCTATTCGACGGTGGCGGAGGCCGCACGCGCCGGGACACGCTTCGCCTACCTGCCGCGTCCGCGCTTTCGCGAATCGCCGGTGCTCGCGGCCTGGCTCTCGGCGCGGCTGCCGACCGTGGAGCTCCCCCCGACCGCCCTGGCCGACGGGAGCTGGGCGGCTCCGCTCGCCGACCTACTCGCCCGAGGCGCCGGTCAGCCCACGCTGGCCGACGGCGCCGAGACGATCGCCGCCGCGCTCGCTGCCACCTTCGAGTGATCTTGCGGTTCAGCGCCAGCCGAGCCGGCCGGCAAGCTCGGTGACGTGCGCCACGTGGTGGCGCCCGTGCCAGGCGTAGAGGGCGATCAGCCGATCGAGGGACATCGGCCCGCGCTCGGGATGGCGCAGCGAGCGCGCGAAGGCACCTTCCGGTTGCGCGCGGAGGCAGGCCACCCAACGCTCGTGAAGGGCCGCGAGGAGCACGAGCGAGGGCTCCACCGGGGCCGACCGCGCGTCCGCGAGCTCGGCCCAGAGCTTCTCGTCGTAGACCCGGATCGTCGGCTCCTCTTCGGTGAGCGCCAGTCGGGTGCGACAGTAGGCGTTCAGGTGGCTGTCGGCGAGGTGGTGCACGACCTGCCGCACCGTCCAACCGCCGTCGCGGTAGGGCGTGTCGAGCTGCGCGGAGGAGAGCCCGTCGACCGCAGCGCGGATCTCCGCGGGGTGTGCCGCGAGGGCGTCGATCGCCGCGCCGCGGGTGGCGGCGTCGATCGGTTCCGGCGGAGCGAAGCGGCCGATGGGATAACGCGGATCCGGGACATTCATCGTCGATCTCCAGGGCGAGGTCGTGGACGTCGAGAGCGAGCGACCGCTACATCAGGCGCATCAGCCCGAGGACGATCTCGAGCACGATGAGCAGGACGATCGCCACCTCGAGCAGCTCGAGCCGGCGATCACGGGTCGCGTCGAGCAGCAGCTCGAGGGATTCCTGCACGGCGCGCAACTTGATCTCCAGCGCGTCGAAACGGTCGCCGAGGTCGAACTCGTCGCGCAGGTCGGCGTAGATGCGGTCCATCGCCGGGTCGTCCCAGACGGCGTCGGGCTTGTCGAGCAGGTGGAGCACGGTGAGCACCTCGCTCCGCGTGCCGACCGCCTCGCCGATGAAGCGGTGCAACGGCCGCATGCGCAGCGGCACGCGGCCGTCCCGTTCGAGCCCGGCGACGAGCTCGCCGGTGCGGGCGAAGAGCTGGTCGACGATCCGCTCGTAGTACTCCATCGCCGCGCTCTGGGCGACGATCAGCGCGACGACGCCGGCGCGCTCGACGCTCAGCGTGTCGAGCTCGAGCGCCCCGGCGGCCACGGCGATGCGCGCCTCCGGCGAGACACGGACGGCGAAGTCCTCGCGCACCACGTCGCTGCCGCGCCCGCGCCGTGCCACCGGCAGTCGCGCCAGCACCGCGTCGCGCGTGTCGCGGCTGGCGTCGGCGAAGGCGACCGCGCCGAACGGGTAGAAGAAGGCCGTGCCGCCGCCGTCGAGATCGAGGCGCAGGCCCTCGACCGCGCTGCAGGCGGCCGGGAAGAGCCTGGCGATGTCGCGCAAGGCGAAATCGTCGGCGAAAGCGACCGCGTCGAAACGGTGGGTCGCGATGTCGGAGCTCATGGGAGAAGCCTACCCGACTCCGCGCTCGCCCCCGCGACCGCCGTACCGGAGGGAGATCGAGCGAAGCAAACGGCTCTCGACGGGCGCCCTCGCGGTCAGTCGCCCCCGAGCTTCGCCCAGGTCTCGGCGGCAAACTCACGCATCGGCAGCCATCGTTCGAAGAGGTCGTTGCGCCGGAGGTGGTCGAAGGCGGACTCGAAGCGGCCCGACCCGCCCTCCTGGTCGACGAGCGACTGCACGAAGTCGACGAACCGCCGTCGATCGCGCGCCAGGCGCGCCAGGGCCCGGGCCCGCACCCACTCGCGCGGCAGCCCGAGTCGCTGCATCGCCGCGACGCCGTCGCGCACCGCCTCCGCTTCCGGCGGCACGAGTCGCCAGCTCGCCTCATCGAAGTGGTGGTCGCGCCCTCCACGACACGGAGTGGCGACGATCGGCAGGCCGGCGAGCTGGTACTCCATGGCGACGCGCATCGCCCCTTCGCGCGGCGAGAGGCAGAGGCCGACCGCCGAGCGCGCGTAGGCCTGGTTGACCTCCGCCGGGGTCAGCCGCTGGCAGCCCTGCTCGGTGAGCCGGTTGAGGAGGCGCGCCTGCGGGGCCAACCGGACGAGCGCTTGCCACGCCGCGTGGAACGCCTCGACGCTCTGTTCGCCGGGATCGCGATAGGCGATGAAGGCGACCCGCCCCACGCTCGCCGCGAGCTCGTTGCGCTTCTCCGGTGAGAGCCGTCCGTTGTAGACGGCGTCGAACTCCCGCGGCGCGGCGAGCGGGCGGTAGATCTCTTCACGCAGGAAAAGGTTCTGGTTGTGGGTGTGGGCGGAGAGGCCGAGCGCCCGGAGCGTCGCGGTCTCCTCGTCGATGTTGCAGATCCATTCGAAGCGGTGCTGGGGATGGGCGGCGACGAACGGCAGGGCGTCGTCGGCAAGCTCGCGGGCGTCGGCCTCGTCGGCGACACTCCCCTTGGCGATCAGCAGGAAGACGAGCCGGCGGCGGCGGAAGAGCGGAGCGAGCACCGAAGCGCTGCCGAAGCGAAAGAGGCGCCCGGTCCAGCCGAGGACGATCGGCGGGTCGGCGTGGATCAGGTTGGCGTAGTTGCTGCCCGGGGCGATGGAGGAGAAGTCAGGGGTCACGGGCTTCTCCGAGTCCGGACGAGCTAGAGCTTCCAGAGAAGGGGCAGGGCGAGGAGCACGACGACCAGGCAGACCAGGGTGAGCCCGAGACCGACGCGCAGGAAGTCGCGCGGCGTGTAGCCACCCGGCCCCATCACCAGGACGTTGACCGGATGGGCAACCGGCGTGAGGAAGGCCGTCGAGCAGGCGATCGCCACGACGAGCGCCACGGCCCGCGGGTCGACGCCGAGCGCCGCGGCCGTACTGATGGCGATCGGCGCCGCGACCAGGGCCGCGACCTGCCCACCGACGATCTGGGTCAACGCGGTCGTCGCCAGGAAGAGGGCGGCGACGAGCGGAAGCGGGCCGCTGCCCGCGAGGCCTCCCGAGAGCACCGCCCCGAGATCGCGGGCGAGGCCGGTGGCGACCAGCGCCGTGCCGAGCGGCACGAGTCCGGCGATGATGAGCAAGGTCTTCCACTCGACCGCGCGGTAGACGTCGTCCATGCCGAGGCAGCCGAGCAGCACCATCGCCGCCGCTCCGGCGAGCATCGCCTCGCTCGCCGCGAGAACGCCGAACGCCGACAGGGCGAGCAGCGCGACAGTCAGCAGGGCCGCGAGCCAGCGGGTCCGCCGGCGACTCTCGTCGCGGCGTGGGGGGGCCTGGAGGACGATGAAGTCGGCGTCGCCGGCGAGAAGGCGCGCCTGCTCCTCGGTGCCGACCATCAGCAAGGCATCGCCCGGACGCAGCGGAAAGTCGCCGACGTCGGTGCGGAAGCTGCGCCCCTCGCGCCAGAGGGCAAGCGCCGTGAGACCGAACTTGCTGCGGAACGAGAGCTCCTTGAGCGTCCGACCGAGGGCACCGGAGCGCGGCGCGACCAGCGCTTCGGTCAGGCGCACCGGCAAGCCGCGCGCCGAGAGCCCCCGCGGGTCGCCCTCGCGGCCGATTACCGCTCCGTCGAGCTCGAGCTGTCGCACTCGCTCTTCGCGCCCGAGGACGAGCAGGATGTCGCCGCCTTCGAGCCGCTCGGCAGGCTCCGGCGTCAGGCGCGCTTCGCGGTCGCGGACGATCGCCAGCACGGTGACTCCCAGCCGCGTGCCGATCCCCGAGTCGGCGAGTGGCCGGCCGACCAGCGGTGAGGTCGGCAGCAGGCGCACCTCCCACAGACGCTCGGCGAGCTGGTAGGTCGCCATGAGATCGGCCCGGGCGAGCGCCGACCCGGCGAGCGACCGCCGGTTCGGCAGCAGGCGCATCCCCAGGGTGAGCAGGTAGAGCCCGCCGGCGAGCGTCAGCAACGCGCCGAGCGGCAGGAAGTCGAGTAGCGAGAGCGGCCGCTGCCCCTGGGCGATGAGGCTGCCGTTGACGATCAGGTTGGCCGTGGTGAGCAGCGTCGCCATGCCGCCGAGCAGCGTGCCGAAGGCGAGCGGCATGAGGACGCGCGACTCCCGCACGCCGGCACCGCGCGCCGCCCCGACCGCCGCCGGCAGCAAGACGGCGACCACCGCAATGTTGTTCATCCCCAGCGAGAGGAGGGCCGAGGCGGCGAAGAAGACCAGCGCCATCCGCCGTTCGTTGCCACCGCTCAGGCGCTCGAGCGAACGGGCGAGACGCTCGACGACGCCGGTCCGTTCGAGCGCTCCGGTGATGACGAAGAGCGCCGCGATCGTCACCACCGCCGGATTGCTGAAGCCGGCGAGGATCTGCGGCAGCGGCACGATGCGCGCCAGCGCCATCGCCGCGAGCACCGAGAGCGCCACGAGGTCGGCACGGACGCGGCTCGCCAGCAGCGCGAGGACGGCGCCGGTGAGGATGGCGAGCAGGGCGAGCTCGTTGCCGGAAAGGTGAGGCATCAGGGCGTCCGGAGAGAAACGCTAGCAGACTGCGCCGCGGGCACCTGCCTGGCCCTCTCGGCGAAAAGCAACGGGCCCCCTCTCCGCAGAGAAGGGGCCCGGGGAACAGCGTTCGACTCGTCGTCAGGCGCGGCGACGGCGCAGGCTGAAGAACGCTGCGCCGGCGAGCAGGAGCGCCAGCGCTGCAAGCCCGGCCGCGTCGAGCGTCGGGATCTCGAGGACGCTCTGCTGGACGGTGATTGTTGCCTGCCCGGCGTTGTTCGTCGAGACCGGATCGGACTGGTTCGCCGTCACCGTCGCGGTGTTGATCAGGACGCCGGCGCCGGCGGTGGTCGTCGCCACGTGGCAGGTGGCCGAGCCGGGGAAGGCCAGATTCCCGATGTTCCAGGTGAGCGTCGGCGAAGCGAAGCTCGCACCGCAGTCGTTGCTCACGTAGGCAAGACCGGCGGGCAGCGTGTCGGTGACCGTCACGCCGGTGGCCGGACCCGGGCCGAGGTTCGTCGCGGTGAGCGTGAAGGTCACGGGATCGCCCACGTTCAGGTTGCCGGCGGCATCGGAGGTCTTGGTGAGCCCGAGATCGGCATTCGGCGGCGTGCAGGTGGCAGTGGTCAGGGCGAGCGACCACGAATCGAGGCTGCCGCCGTCGCCGGCCAGGTCGTCGGACACGGTGATCGTCCAGGTTCCGTTCGGATCTTCACCGATGAACGCACCGAGCGGCTCTTCGGGCGCGAGCGGCGAAGCCAGCGTGAGATTCACGTAGGCGTGGTCGGTGACCATCCCGTTGTTGGTGGTGTAGGGAACCTGGCCTCCCGGATTGGCATCGTCGTCCCACACCGTGCCGTTGAAGACGTTGTCGTTGCCAGCGCCGTTGTCGGTGGTGAGGGTGACGATCGTCCCCGCCGGCGACTGGATCGTGACGTCCAGATCCGCCGCGAACGTATGGGTGATGAAGGTCGTGACGTTCGCGTCGAGCAAGTAGGTCCCGGCGCCGCTCACGTTGATCGTCGAAGTGATCACCGCGGGACCCGTCGGAATCGCCGTCGGCGTGCTGTTCGAGGCGCTCGTCGTCGCCGTGGCCGGCGTCTGATCGAGCGTCGTCACGGCGAGCGCCCAGGAGTCGAGGCTGCCGCCGTCGCCGGCGAGGTCGTCGGACACGGTGATCGTCCAGGTCCCGTTCGGGTCTTCGCCGACGAAGGCGGCGAGCGGCTCTTCGGGCGAGAGCGGCGAGGCCAACGTGAGATTCACGTAGGCGTGGTCGGTGACCACGCCATTGTTGGTGGTGTACGGAACCTGGCCGGAAGGATTGGCGTCGTCGTCCCACAGCGTGCCGTTGAAGACGTTGTCGTTGCCGGCGCCGTTGTCGGTCGTGAGCGTCACGATCGTGCCGGCCGGCGACTGGATGGTCACGTCGAGGTCGGCCGCGAAGGTGTGCGTGATGTTGGTCGTGAGATCGATGTCGGAAAGGAAGGTGCCGACGCCGCTGACGACGATCGTCGAGGTGACCACGGCCGGCCCGGTCGGAATCGCCGTCGGCGTCGTGTTGGCGAAATTGGTCGTCGCGGCATTGCAGAACGTCGGTGCAGGCGGTGCGGTGTTCACGGCCTGCGGCGCCGTCGCCTGGCCACCGCCGACGACGCCGAGGTGACCCGGATCGTCACCACCCAGCGACCGGCTGAGCTCGCGGTAGCGGCTATCGGCCGTCGCGTACTGCGCCGCCGCCGTCGCGTTCGATGCGACGTCCGGCTTGATCGCCTTCATCTGCGCGGCGAGAGCCAGCATCTCGCTGTAAGCCGCATTCTTGTCGGGGGCAGCGCCCCAGAGGGCCACGGGCTGCGTGGAAACGACCAGAGCGAGCGCAAGCGCGACGCGTGCGGCGGAAGTAGATCTCATGACATCGGCCCCCCCGATTTGCACGCCCCCACCCTCCGGGGAGGGGGCGAAAACTATGGTTCTCGAATTGCGGCGCAACCTAGCAGCCTCGCCGGCGTTCGTCAATCGGCGACGAATCTCGGACTGTGACTATCCAGTATTGCCGCGCCCGAAGAGGGAATCTGCGGGTAAGGAAAGGGCCCGGAGCGACGCCGGGCCCAGGACTGCACACCGCACTCACGTCCGCCAAGACAGCGGAGGAGGCCTCAAGGACAGGTCGCCAACGCGCTGACGTCGGTCACCGCGGGCGCCGGCGGCCCCGGGTAGTTGAAGTACACCTTGTTGACCCCCGCCCGGATGTCGAAGACCTCGAGGCGGTAGTAGACGTTGGTCGTGGCGGCGGTGAAGACCCACCAACGGTCGTTGAGCCCGCAGCCGTTGAGGACCTTGACCATGACCTCCCAGTTGTTCGGACCGAAGAACCAGAAGAGGCCGGACTCCTCGGTCGTGAGAGGCGCCACCTGGCCGGTGCCGAGCGTCCCGCCTGGCGGGTCGGTGCGCCAGCGGACGGAAACGGCGTGCCGGTCATTGAGACAGAGCGAGGTCGCCGACCCGCTCCCGCAGTTCGCGGCCACCGGGAAGGTCATCGCCGGGAGTGAACCGACGCGGGCGCCGTCGTAGGGGCCGACGACATCGGCCGGCCCGCCCGCCGCCCAGACGGCGACCAGCCCGGTCTGGGCCGTCGTGATCGGCACGTTGATGTTGGCGCGAATCTGGTCGACCGTCCGGGCGACGTTCCAGAGCCGGATCTCGTTGATCGACCCGTTCGGGTAGTTGTTCGCGTAGTTCACGTCGCTGCCGATCCGCACCGGCTGCGTGTTCGTCGTCGGCGGCGAAGCCTCGGGCCACTCGCCCACCTGCTCGCCGTTGATGTAGTGACGCCGTACCGAGCCGTTCCACGTCACCGCGAAGTGGTTCCAGCCACCCGCGAGCGAGCCGCCGTCATGGAACGAACCGGATCCGCGCAGATAGGAACGCAGCGTCGTGCCACAGATCCCGACCCACCAGGCGGTGGTGTAGCCCTTGCCGATGATGTTGCTGCAACCGCCCGGATCGGTCACGTTGACCCAGCCCTCGATGGTGATCCCCGAGGTCGGGTTCAGGGCTGCGTTGTGCGGGATTTCGATATAGCCCACCGTCGCGCGGTTGTAGACGTTCCACATGCCGAACGGCTGGGCGTTCGCCTGCGCAGCGAACAGGGTGGACAGGGCGAGCACCGCGAACAGGATCCCCAGTCCGCGACCTCGAAGGAGAGACGAGAAGCCTCTTCGGTTCATGAGAACCTCCTCAGGTTTCGAGAAACGAGTCGACTGCCACCCATGGTAGCCCAGCCCACCGGAACGGGAAGAGTCCACGAGGACAGGTCCTCTATCTCAAGACACGCGACAGCGCGCTCCACGAGGCCACGCAGGGGGCTCAGCGCCCCAGCGCTTCGGTCAGGCGCTCCCCGAGACGCTCGAACTGGGGAAGGTCGTTGTAGAGCTGGGCCGACACTCGGACGAGCAGACGTCCGGATCCGGGAGCCGGCGCGACGAAGCTCTCGATCCCTCTCGCACGGAGCCAGCCCATCAGCCCCGGACCGTCGAGCGGCTCACCGGGAGCGCCGGGTCGCGCGGCCGGAAGGGGAACCGTCGCCAGGGTGGCGATCATCGACGCCGGCGCCGGCAGCTCGACGCCAAGCCGCTCGGCCAAACGGTCGCGGGCCGCCAGGGCCAGCGAGCGATTGCGACGCGTCAGCTCGTCCCACCCGCCGGGGAGGAGCGAGCCGAGGAGGCGCAGGCACGCCGGGATGCAGAGCGCCGGCGTCGGGTCGAGCGTCCCGGTCCAGTCGAACTCCTCACGGAAGCGCGGCTCCGCCGCGTCCGGCTCGTAGCCGTGGCTGACCACCAACGGGTGGAGCCCCGGACGCCGATCGGCACGGACATGGAGGAAGGCGGCGCCCTTCGGGGCGCAGAGCCACTTGTGGGCGTTGCCGGTGTAGTAGGAGGCCCCGAGCGCCGACAGGGAGATCGCGAGGCTCCCGGGAGCGTGCGCTCCGTCGACCATCACTGCGATGCCGCGCGCTTCCAGACGCCCGACCAGCCGCTCCACGGGAAGAACGACCCCGGTGGCGCTCGTCAGGTGATCCAACAGTGCCAGGCGCGTGCGCGGGGTGATGGCCGCCTCGACGGCCGCCACGACCTGCTCGGGATCGGCGAGCGGAAACGGAATCGCTGCGACGACGACCCGGGCGCCGGCGCGCCGCGCCGCCCGTTCGAGGACCTTACGGCAGGCGCCGTAGGCATGATCGGTGGTGAGCAGCTCGTCACCGCCGGCCAGGTCGAGGGAGCCGACGACCGTCGCCACGCCGGCCGTGGCGTTCGGGACGAACGCGAGCTCGTCGGCCGGGCAGCCGAGAAAGGCGCCGAGGGCCGTGCGCACCTCGGCGAGCCGATCCGGAAGCTGGCGCCAGAGAAAGTCCATCGGCTCGCGCTCGAGCTCCTCGCGCAGGCTCTGCTGCAACGCCAGGATCGGCCGCGGACAGGCGCCGAACGAGCCGTGGTTGAGGTAGGCGACGGCGGGATCGAGGCCCCAGAGGCCGACGACGGAACGGGGTGGGGAGAAATCGGGCGCGGGCTCCATGGCGGGACCCTACCCCACGCCGCGGCGTGCCACTGCCCCCCCGCGTCGCCTCGGCGATAATCGGACCGCGTCCGAGCCCTTCGACCGACCCGCTCGCTGCCGGCCACGGGAACCTCGGCGCCACGAACCATGACCGCGCACGAATTCCGCCGCGCTCCCCTCGTCCTGGTCACCGGTGCCAGCGACGGCATCGGGCGCGAGACGGCTCACCAGCTCCGAGCCACGGGCGCCGAGGTCATCGTCCACGGCCGCGAGACGAACCGGGTGGCCGCGGCCGCGACGGCGGTGCGCACCGCCGGCGCCGGAGGGGAGGTCCACGAGCTGGTCGGCGACCTCGCCTCGCTCGCCGCCGTGCGCCGGCTCGCCGACCAGGTCTTCGAGCGCTTCGGCCGGCTCGACGCGTTGATCAACAACGCCGGCGTCTACATGCGGAGCCGCGAGCTCACCGGCGACGGATTCGAGCGCACCTTTGCGGTCAACCACCTCGCCCCGTTCCTCCTCACCCATCTCCTGCTGCCGCTCCTCGAGGAGAGCACCGACGGTCGTGTCGTCAACGTCGCCTCGGTGGCCCACCAGAACGCGCGGCTCGACTGGGACAACCTGCAGGGCGAGCACGAGTTCTCGGCCTATGGCGCCTATGCGCTCTCCAAGCTCGGCAACGTGCTCTTCACCGTCGAGCTGGCGCGGCGCCTCGGCCATCGGGTGGCGGTCAACTGCCTGCACCCCGGAGTGATCTCGACCAAGCTCCTGCGGCAGGGGTTCGGCATCCAGGGACCCGACCGGATCGAGGACGGCGCCGCCGTCGCGGTTCGTCTGGCGCTCGCCCCGGACCTCGCCCCGACGACCGGACGCTACTTCCTGTCCGGCCGCCCCGCCGCGGCAAGTCTCCTCGCCGCCGACCCGCGCGTCGCCGGACGGTTCTACGAGCTCTCGTGCGCGCTCGTCGACCTGCCGGGACTGCCGCGGCCGGCGGCCTGATCCCTCAGAGGAAGTGCAGCGTGATCCCGCGCTCGCGCAAGACCCGCGCGAGACGCCGGCGGTCGCGCAGATAGCCCGCCAGGTGCCAGGTCCAGGCGGTGCCGTACGGTCGGGTCCGGCCCGTGACGATGGCATGGCGCAGATCGGCTGCGGTGTTGCCCGGGAAGAGCGTCCCGGTCCGTCCGACGACGGAGAGGAAGTGACCGTCCGAGCCGCCGACCTCGGGGAGGCGCTGCCCGAATCGGCGATTGAAGAGGCGGGTGAAGCTGTTCCCGCCGATCTCGGTCGGGTTGGAGTTGCGCACCTCGACGGCGTCGAAGGGGACGGTGCGGATCGTCGTCCCGACCCCCTTGAGCCCCAGCAGGCGCAGCGCGAAGGTGAACGGGTGAGCGGCGACGGCGACGGCGCCCTGCTCGTGGATCGCCGCCACGGTGTCCGCGGCGCTCAAGCCACGCGGCACGTCACGCTCCATCCAGAGGCCGAGGATGTGACCGTCGCGCGACGAGATCTCGACGCCGGGGACGATCTCCAGTTGCTCGGCAAGCTCCGGGAAGCGCTCGAGGTAATCACGCGCCACGAAGGAACCCGCCATCGTGTCGTGGTCGGTGATGGCGATGACCCGCAGCCGGTCCTCCGCCGCCACCAGGTTGATCAGCATCTCCGGCGAGCACATGCCGTCGGAGTAGACCGTGTGGAGGTGGAGATCGGCGCGGCTCCAGGCGCGGTCGGCGGGGCTCCCGGCTTGCGTGGCCTCGATCATCTCCCGGGCAGCCTAGCCCCGATCTCCCCGAGCGACCAGCCCGGCGGACGTCGCGGGACGTCTGCCAACCCAGCTCGTGCGCTCGGGGAGGAAGGAGCCCTCCTGGCTACAAGACCCCTTGGACGAAGCGGAGACGGGTCGTCGCCACCAGGTAGTCGCGTTGGGCCCGTGCCAGTCCGCCTTCGGCCTGGCGCAGGTTGAGCAGGGCGTCGTCGACGTCGAGACGGGTCTTGACGCCGAGGTCGAGGCCGCGCTCCGCCATCTCGAGGAGGCGCCGCGCCTGGTCGACCGTGCCGGAGAGCGCCCGCACGATCTCGGCCGCCACCCGCACCTCGTCGCTCGCCGAGCGGACCTCGAGCGCCACCCCTTCCCGCGCCTGGGCCAGATCGAGCTCGGCGGTCGTCAGGTCGCTCTGCGCCTGGGCCACCCGTCCGCGTGCCGCCAGGCCGTCGAAGAACGGAAACGAGTAGTAGAGCCCGGCCGCCCAGGTCTTGCCGTCGACCGAGATCGACCCGGCGTCGAGCCACTTCCACCCGGTCGAGGCCCGCAGCTCGAGGCGCGGCTTGTCGTCGGCCGCGCGGATGCGGACCACCTCGCGATAGGCGTCGCGGGTGTGAGCGAGCGCCTGCAGGTCCGGGCGATGCTCGAGGGCCACGGCGAGCGCTTCGTCGAACGGCGCCGGGTCGGCGACCTCGGTGACCAGCGTGCCGTCGACGTCGAGCGACGTCGACTCCTCCGCCAGGACCAGACGGAGGCGATCGAGCGCCACCCGCACGGTGCTCGCCGCGCGGAGCGTCTCGGGCCGCGCGTTGTCGCGCGCCACCCGGGCCGCCAGCACGTCGTAGTCGGTCGCCGTGCCGAAGGTGTGCCGCTTCTCCGCCTCGCCGAGCTGGCGCTCGCGCTGGGCGAGCGTGTCGACGGCGATCTGCTCGAGCTGCCGCGCCAGGAGCACGTCGTAGAAGGCGGCGGTCACCTCGTTGACGGCCCCCTGCCGGATGCGCTCGAGCCGGTCGTCCGACATCGCGATGCCGACCTCGGCGGCGCGCATCGCCGCCCCCACCTTCCCCCAGGCAAAGAGCGTCTGGTTCAGCGAGAGGTCCGCCGTCTTTTGCGTCTGCCGCGAGGGGAACAGATCGCCGAAGATCGCCTGCATGCTGCCGTCGAGGTTGCGGGTCGCCCCGGCGTCGAGCGAAAGGCGGGGGAAGGCCGCCGCCCGCTCCTCGACGTAGCGACCCTTCACCCACTTCTGGTACTCGCGCGCCTTGGCCACGTCGCGGTTCTTCTCCACCGCGAGGCTCACCGCCTCCTCGAGCGTCAGGGTGCGCGTTGCGGGCGTCGGCGCGGGGGCCACCGGCGCCTGGGCCGAGAGGGCCGGAGCGAACAGCAGGGAGAGGAGGACGACGACGCTCGCCGTCGTCCCGGCGACTCCGCCGTGGGCGTCGGCCTCGAGCGCGTTCGCCTTCGCCCAGCGCCGGTGGAGCCAGGCGGCGACGTCGTCGAACAGGGTGTAGACGACCGGCACGACGATGAGGGTCAGCAGGGTCGAAGTGACGAGGCCGCCGATGACCGCACGCGCCATCGGGGCGCGCATCTCGGCTCCCTGGCCGATCGCCAGGGCGAGCGGCACCATGCCGAAGATCATCGCCAGGGTGGTCATCATGATCGGGCGCAGGCGCGTGCGCCCCGCCACGATCAACGCCTGCCGTCGCTCCATCCCCTGACGGCGCAGCACCTTGGTGTAGTCGATCAGCAGAATCGCGTTCTTGGTCACCAGGCCCATCAGCAGGATCAGGCCGATGAGCGACATGATGTTGACCGTGTCGCCGGTCAGGCGCAGCATC
Organism: Holophagales bacterium; assembly: GCA_016699405.1. Classification (NCBI taxonomy): domain Bacteria; kingdom Pseudomonadati; phylum Acidobacteriota; class Holophagae; order Holophagales; species Holophagales bacterium. The sequence goes on from CP064972.1 coordinate 538,056, forward strand.
CCGGCCATTCCGACGAGCGAGAGCGGCAGCGAGAGCATGATCGACAGAGGATCGATGAACGACTCGAACTGCGCGGCGAGGATCAGGTAGACGAAGATGATCGCCAGCAGCAGCGCCTCGGCCATGTACTGGAAGCTCTCCTCCATCCGCTCGGCCTCGCCGGGATAGACCACCTGGTAGCCCGGCGCCATCTTGACCTTCGCCGCCGCCTCCCGCGCCTTCGCCACGGCCGTGCCGAGCGGCACGCCGTCGAGGTTGGCGGTCAGCATCACCTCGCGGGAAAGATCCCGTCGGCTGATCTCCGAAGGCGTCGTCGAGCGCTCCGCCGTCACCAGCTCCGACAGCGGCACCAGCGCCACCGAGCCGTCACGCCGCGGCACCGAGAGGCGCAGGTCGCCGATCTGGGTCACGTCCTGCCGCATGGCGAGCGGCAGGCGGACGCGCACGTCGACCGCCTCGCCCTCCTCGTCCTCGAAGGTCGTCACGGCCTGACCGCCGACCAGCGCGCCGACGGTGCGGGCGATCGCCGGGGTGGCGACGCCGGCGTCGGCCGCGCGCTCGCGCTCGACGATCAGCCGGTACTCGGGCAGGTCGAGCTCGAGGGTGACTTCGACATCGACGATCCCTGGAACCTGGTAGACCGCGTCCTTGAGCGCGGCGGCGTACTGCTTGAGCAGCGGAATCTCCTCGCCGCGGATCGAGATCATCAGCGGCTTCTCGGCGAACTCGTCGGTCTGCATCTCGACCGAGGGGATGATCCCCGGGATCGACGCGATCAGCTTGCGGGCGTCGCTCGCCAGCACCGAAGCGTGCTTGCTGCGCTGGGCGCGCTCCTTGAGTTTCACGTAGACGCGGGCGTCGCGCACCGTGCCGGTGTCGCCGGCGCCGATCGAGGCGTAGGTGTGCTCGATCTCCGGCATCGCCTCGAGCGCCTTGAGCACCTCGGCCATCCGCCCGCGCGTCTCCTCGAAGGAGGCGTCCGGCGCGGTCTTGAACTTGATCTGGAACTCGCCCTGGTCGGCGTTGACCATGAACTCGGTCTGCAGCGAGCCGAAGATCCCCAGGCCGGCGACGAAGGCGATCATCGCCGCGACGACGACCGTCTTGCGGTGGTCGATCGCCCAGCCGACCACGCCGCGGTAGAGATCCGCCGTGCGGTCGAACCACCCGTTGAAGCGATCGAGGGCGCGGGCGACGGCATGGCGTTTGCCCTTCCGCTCGACGTCCGGATCGACCCAGCGCGAGGAGAGCATCGGGTCGAGGGTGAAGGAGACGAACAGCGACACCATGACCGCGAAGGCGACCGTCATGCCGAACTGGAAGAAGAAGCGGCCGATGATCCCCTTCATGAAGGCCACCGGGACGAAGACGGCGATGATCGACAGGCTCGTGGCGAGCACCGCGAGACCGATCTCCGCCGTCCCCTTGCGGGCGGCGGTCATGTGGTCCTCGCCGTGCTCGAGGTGGCGGACGATGTTCTCGCGCACCACGATGGCGTCGTCGATCAGCAGGCCGATGGCGAGCGAGAGGGCCATCAGGGTCATGACGTTGAGCGTCATGCCGAGGAAGTTCATGGCGATGAACGAGGAGATGACCGAGATCGGCAGGGTCAGGCCGGTGATCACCGTCGAGCGCCAGGAGTTGAGGAAGCAGAAGACGATCAGGACGGTGAGCAGCCCACCGAGCAGCAGGGTGTTGGTCACGTCCTCGACCGAGTCCTTGATCATCACCGAGCCGTCGCGGACGAGTTGGATCTCGACCGTCGGCGGGAGCTCGGTGCGCAACCGGGCGATCTCCCGGGTCACCGCGTCGACCACGCCGACGGTGTTGGCCTTGGACTGCTTGAAGACGTCGATCGCCACTGCCGGCGTGCCGTTGATGAGCGCGATCGAGCGTTGCTCCTCGACGCCGTCGACGATGTCGGAGACCTCGCCGAGCGTCACCGGGACGGTGCCGCGCGCGCCGATCACCATCGACGAGAAGCCGCTCACCTCGCGCGGCTTGCCGGAGACGCGGACCGGGAGCTCCTGTCCGGCACGGGTCAGGCGGCCGAGGGGCGTGTTGACGTTCTCGCCCGAGAGGCCGGCGATTACCTCGTCGACGCCCATGCCGAGCGAGTCGAGCCGCGTCGGGTCGAGGTCGACGTTGACCTCGCGCTGCGTGTCGCCGACGAGCTCGACCTTGCCGACGCCCGAGAGGTTCTCGAGGCGCCGCTTGATCTTGCGATCGGCGAGGGTGGTCAGCTCCCGGGCGGTCATCTCGTTCGAGCGCACGGCGACCGAGACGATCGCCATGCCGCCGATGTCGAGCTTCTGGATGACCGGCTCCTGAATGGCCTGCGGCAGCTCGTTGCGGATCGCCGAGATCTTCGAGCGGGCGTCCTGCGCCGCGTCGTTGAGCTTGACCTCGAGGTTGAACTCGACGATGACCGTCGACAGTCCTTCACGCGAGGTCGACATGATGTGCTTGACGCCGGTGATCGGGTTGACCGCCTGCTCGAGCTTCTTCGTCACCTCGCGCTCCACCGTCTCGGGCGAGGCGCCGGGGAACTGCGTGATGATCGACAGCACCGGGATCTCGACGTCCGGGAACATGTCGATCGCCAGACGGCGGTAGGAGAAGATGCCCAGGGTGACCAGGGCGAGCATCAGCACCGTCGCGAAGACGGGCCGCTTGATCGAAAGGTCGGAGAGAAACATCGCTCAGGCCCCCGCTCCACGCACCTTGTCGCCGTCGCGCAGGTTGAAGCCGCCGCGCACGACGACTTCGGCGCCGGCGGCGATCCCGCCGACGATCTCCACCCGGTCCTCGCGCGTGGCGCCGGTTTCGACCGCCGTGCGGCGTGCGACTCCGCCTTCGACGACGAAGACCGCCCCCTTGCCGGTGGCGGTGTCCCAGGACTGCAGCGCACTGCGCGGCACGGTGAGCACGCCCGAGCGGACGCCGGTGCGGATCCGTCCCTTGGCGAAGAGCCCCGACTTGAGCACCTCCGGGTCGTTGGCGATCTCGGCCTTGACCTTCACCGTCCGGCTGGCTTCGTCGGCCACCGGGTTGATGAAGGAGACCTTGCCCTCGAACTCCCGACCCGGGATCGCGTCGACCGAGAAGAAGAGCGGCTGTCCTTCGCGCAGACCGGCCAGGCGCGCGGTCGGCACGGTGACGGTGAGCTCGAGCACCCGGTTGTCGACGAGGCGGAACATCGGGCGCGGATTGCCCATGTTCTCCACGTAGTCGCCGACGTTGACGTTGCGCGCCGCGACGACACCGTCGATCGGCGCCCGGAAGATCAGCTTGGCCAGACGCGTCTGGGCCATGTCGAGCTGCGCCTTCGCCGCGGCGAGCTGGGCTCGCGCCGCCTCGTCGCCGGTGCGCGCCTCGTCGAGCGCCTGCTGCGTGGCGAGCCCCGTGTCCTTGAGCTGCACCGTGCGCGCCAGCTCCCGGGCGGCACGCGCCGTGGCGACCTCGGCCTGCGACACGGCGGCACGGGCCGCTTCGAGCGCGGCCTCGGTCTCGCGCGAGTCGAGCTTGGCGAGCGGCGTCCCGCGCTTGACCTGCACCCACTGCGAGACGTAGATCGCAGAGACGACGCCGGAGAACTCGCTCTTCACCTCGGCTTCGGTGCGGGGGGTGAGGGCGCCCACCACCTCGACGGACTCCTCGAGGTCGGTGCTGGTCGCCCGCGCGGTATCCACCGCCACGGTGGGTCGACCGGCCTCCTTGCCGGCTTCGGCTTCGCTGCCTGCCGGTCCGGAGCAGCCCGCCGCGATCGCGGCCAGAAGGAGGAGTGGGAGAGCGCGAAGCGCGATTCGGCGAGTCATCGGGAGATCTCCTGAGAGGCGGAAACCGGCAGGGCGATGCCGGTGAAGGCGATTTCTAGAAGCTGGGCCAGACCGGACCGGCCGAGGCCCCAGTCGGGATGGCAGAGTTGCAGGTCCATCGAGAAGGAGAGCAGGGCGATCAGCGTGACGGCAACCGAGTCGGCGTCGGCCGGACGAAGCTCGCCGTCGGCGATCCCCTGGGCGACGATTCCCTGGACCGCCTCGTGCAGCGGGCGGTGCATGCTCTCGACGTCGAAGGGCGGGGCGCCTTGGGGCGGGCCCCACAAGATGCCGTTGAGAAAGCGCACTACCGGCGCCTGCTGCTCGAACTCGTCGTAGATGCCGAGGAAGAGCCGTTCGAGGCGTTGCCGGGCGCTGCCGCCGCCGGACAGGAGGCCTTGGAGGAGAGCCTGCATGCGGCGGCGGATCTCCTCGAGGATCTCGAGGTAGATCCCCTCCTTCGAGCCGAAGTGGTAGTAGAGGACCGGCTTGGTCACCTGCGCGGCCTCGACGATCTCGCGCACGGTCGTCGCCGAATAGCCGCGCACCGTGAAGAGCTCGACCGCCGCCTGGAGGAGGCGTTCGCGAGCGCTGCGATCGTCGGGGGGTGGCAAGGACATCGTTCCTGACTACGAAGAGGGCGGCCGGCGGGTTAAGTTACCGACCGGTAGGTAGTCTCGCCTCGGGCCGCGACGTCTGTCAATCCCCCCCACACGCCGGCCGACGAACGGCGCGCATGACGTGTAACTGATACGAGGGAACGGTCCGGGTTCCCTGCCCGATCACGAGCGGAAGTCCGCCGAGGCGTCGCGGGGTGTACCGTTGGCGCACGTGGCGGGCTCGGGGGGACGAGCGTCCGCGTGTCCATCGTCGAGCCAAGGAGCGAGAAATGCGAAAGCAGGCGTTGTCCGAGACGCGGATGATCCGCGCGAGCGAGGAGCAGGTCGCGCAGTGGACGGCCGCGGCGGAGCGCGAGGGGTACTGGTCGGTCTCGGAGTGGATTCGCACGAAGCTCGGCGTGGCGAGCGGCACGGGAGCGGAAGCCGAGATCGTGGCCGACGCCAAGGCCATCGCCGTCTACCGCCCGAACCGCAAGGAGGACCGCAAGCCCGCCCTCTTCGAGATGTCGCGCTACGAGACGAGCGACCAGCTCCTCGACCTCGTCTTCGAGGTGTCGAAGCGCGAGTGGTGCACACCGCCGGTCTTCAAGAGCTTCGTCGTGGAGCTCGAGCGTCACCTCGCCGAGCGCGCGGCGAAAGGGAAAGGGAAGGGCAAGAAGCGCTGAGGGAGCAGTTGCCGCGAGGGGCCGGGGGCAGCATCTCGATGCAGTCGCCCGATGGTGCTCCCTCCCGACGGTCGGAACCGCGCCGTCGGCGCGATCGTCGCCCTCGTGGGGCGCCAGCATGCACGAGAGCCGAAGCTCGTCAGTGACCGCGTAAGCGGGCCACCAACGCTTGACTCACGGCCACATCACGCTGCCAGGTCGCATTGCTCCGATCGAGCTCGGACAGGCGTTCGTCGATCGAGAGACTCTCTTCAGCGAACGGCAGTGCGACCGAAGGTTGGCCTCGTTGCTCATGAAACTCGGCGAGTTGCCTGAGGCAATACGAGAAGTCCCGTTGCCAGGCTGCAATCGAGGGATGGGCTTGGGCGAGGCGCCGACTGATCACAAGCGCATGGCGGAAGGCGTCGAGGGCCCCGTCGAGGTCGCCCTGAGCACGGAGCCCTTCGCCCACCTTGTCGTGGCTGACGCTGAGATCCCGCTGCCAGATTGCATTCGAGGGATCGGCCTTGGCGAGGCGCTGACTAATCGCGAGCGACTCGCGGAAGGCAGCGAGGGCTCCGTCGAGGTCACCCTGGGCACGGAGGACTTCGCCCACCTTGTTGTGGCTGACGCTGAGATCCCGCTGCCAGGTTGCATTCGAGGGATCGGCCTTGGCAAGGCGCTGCCTGATCGCTAGCGCCTCGCGAGAAGCAACGAGCGCCCCAGAGAGGTCGCCCTGAGCAAACAGGATTCCGCCAATCCTCTCTTGACCCAATCCGAGATCTCGCAGGAGCGTTTCATTCGATGAATCGGCCTCGACCAGGGAGTGAACCCCCGCGACCGCCTCGCGGACTGCGATGAGAGCACCATCCGGGTCGCCCTGATCGCGGAGGACATCGCCCACCTTTGCGTGGCAGATGCCTAGACTCCGCTGCGACGCAACATCCGACGGATCGGCTTTGACCAGGCGCTGGAACCACGCGCGTGCCTCTTGGAAGGCGTCGAGGGCTCCGTCGAGGTCGCCCTGCTCGCGCAAAACGTCGCCGACCCGCTGAAAACTGACGCCGAGATTCCTCTGCCACGTTGTGTTTAGCGGGTCGACCCTGGCGAGGCGCTGCCTGGTCGCGAGTGCTTCGTGGAACGCGGCGAGGGCCCCGTCGAGGTCGCCCTGATCACGGAGGACGTCGCCTTGATCAACTACGAGGACGCAACGCTCTCCAAGCCATCTCGGTTGTTGAGCCACTTCAGCGGGGAGCCGGTCCATCCAATCCGCCACGGCTCTCAAGCCGCGAGTGACCAGATCCAGTCGGCCAAGATCCTCCAAGCGATCCGAGACGTCATAGAGGAGCGCATGGGCCAGAGGCTCCCAGAGCCGCTGGTCAGAATCGGCGCGCAGGACGGCCGCGACGTGCTGCATGGGGCGGCCAAGGTTGGCGAGCGCCTCGGTGTCGACCCCGCGTTGCAACGCTCCCACCAACTGCGAGTGAAGCCAGAGGCCCAACCGCTCCAGCATGGTCGGGTCCGCGCCGTCCTCGTTTCGTGCGAAGCGGTAGCCCAGCACATGAGTGAATTGCCAGGAGTCGGTGCCAGCAGTGCGCAACAACCCACGCTGGACGAGGAGTCGCAGGAGCCTGCGGGCCTCCTCGCGAGCCGAGTCGTCGTCCTCGCGTCCCAACGCTGCAACGATCGCCTTGAGCGGGAACGGCGCCCGCGCCAACAACCCCGCCGCCGCGAGGGCCTGGCGAGCCACTTCCTCAAGCCCACGGACGCTTCGCGCGAAGAGCCATTGCAGCGTGTGCTCGGCCTGCCTGGGATCACTGAGAGTAGGGAGGCCCCGAGATCTCCAGTCGCAGACGAGGCTCGCGGGCTCCTCCTCGTCGAGGGCGAGGAGGCTGCCAGCCCAGTTGATGGCCAGTGGATGGCCTTCAAGAAGTTCCAGTACCGCGGCACGGACCTCGCCACGAAGCGGCTGGCGGCGAGTTAGCCAGTCCAACAGCGCCGCGGCCTCGGCCGAGCTCAGCGCGTCCTGGATGCGAACCGTCTCTGCTGCCGCCGCCTGGGTGCTCACTCGCGTGAGCAGAAGCCAGCGGTTCTCCGGAGAGAGAACGCTGAACAGCTCAGGGATCGTCGTGCGACCTGGATCGCCGTCTGCCTCTTCGCCGCCTTCGACGATGACGAGGATCCGTCGAGCCCGGCAGGCTTCGATGGCCCGGTCGCGTGCGGGTCTTGTCTCCAGAAACTCTGGGCCGCGCAGTCGGTTGGCGAGCCCGTTCCAAGCCGGTTCGGCCTGACCTTGGTATGTGTAGAGATCAAGGTAGAGGATGCCGTCCGGAAAGGGAGTGGTCGCCAGGTTGCATGCGTCCGCACCCGCGACCTCCTCGAGGGCCTCCGCCGCCAGGGCTGTCTTTCCCATTCCGGCCGGCCCGACGACGGCGGTGCTCAACCCGGCCTGGAGCCGCTCGACGAGTTGCTGCCGCTCAGCGTCGCGGCCGAAGAACTGGTGTGCGGCCGGAGGTAGCTCCCGAGGAAGGCGCGGGGCGTCGTGGGTGGGAATCAACCCCGGAGCGAGCTTGAGGACAATATCTCGGGGCGCATTGTCTGGCGCCGAGGGCGGGGAAGACACCGCCGGAGGGGAGGCCAGAACCACGCGACGCAGGAGGTCTCGCGCCGCACAGCAGACTTGGGCATCGGGCTCGCGCGGTTTGACGATCGAAAGGTGGTCTTCGTCGAGGGCGACCGGATCGGCGCCGACACCAGGATGCGAGGACGTCGGATTGACGATCGGGAGGACTCCTCCGAGGCCCCTCCTCTCGTAGTAGGTGACGGTCTGAATGCCACGAGGCGGGCTCTGATTTCGGTACCAGTCGTACAGGTCGAGCAGGTGGGAGTCATGAGCTCGGAGATCTTCCATGCTGACCGTGGCGCCGAAGACGGCCCGAAAGGCATGCGCGAGCGTGGCCAGCTCGGCTCCCGCGTGCGGGGTAGCCAGGAATAGAACGGCGCGCGTCTGGCGGACGACTTGTTGCTTCCGCTCATCAGGGGCGTCACTCGCCTTGCGCAGGACCTGCTTGGCGACTAGGCCCCCCAAGCTGTGGCAGATGAAGAGGAGTGGCCGATCGCCGAGGCCTTTCAGTTTCATGAGGTCCAGGACCTGGGCCGCGCGATCCGGAAGGGACATGGTGTGGCCCGAGTCGCGTGAGCCCAGGCCGAACAGACGCACCAGCCGTGCCCATCGACTGGGACTGGCGGCGTAGCCGAGCGACCAAACCCCGACTTCGGGAAACTCACTCCCCAGCCAGTGAGGCCACGAGGTCGAGTCGTCGTCGCCATGGCGCCAGGTGGTGAAGGGGTCCCCTCCGAGACCGTGGATGAAGACTACGTCGGCCTTGCGCGAGGTGTTGCCGCAGCCGGAGATTCGATGTAATTGACTCAAGGCTCATCTTCCTCTCGAGCAACGAATTCGGCGGCTTAAGTCGTTGTGTCTGAGATAGGAGCCGACCGCGAGCGGAACTTGGATTGCCCCGGCTGGGATCCCCATGAGCTCCTCCTCGGTTGGCAGGTCTGTCGCTTGGCAATCGGACAAGTCGTGCCCGCGGCGATGACGTGCTTGCGGATCTCTGTATAGCTGGGCGCAACGCAAGCCTAGCATCGCCGTCGGCGGCTGCAGAGGGATCCCGGGCACGGTTCGGCTCGCGCCTGGTCCGTTCGATGACGCGTCCGGCGGTGCCTTCTCATCGCCCCGCCACCGCCGCCCGATAGAGCGCCTGCCCGAAGGGCAACGCCGCATCAGCGTGCCGCCGATCGTCCTCGGAGAGGGCGCCAGCGGCCTCGAGCGCACCGGTGAGGGAGATCCCGTCGACCTGCTGCGAGGCGGTGACCTTGTGGGCGACCAAGTCGAGCTCGGTCTTCTGCAGGGTCTCGGCGTAGTAGGGATAGAGCAGCCGCACGGGGAGCGTCTGGCCGATGCGGTGCGGCCGGCCGTTGGCCTGGCGGGTGACCCGCGCATTCGGGCTCGGCCCCTCGAGCCAGATCGCCGTGGAGAAGGCCACGAGATGGTCGGGAAGGGTGCGAACCGTCTTGTCGTCGGCCGGTCGGTAGATCCTCGACCCCCAGATGCTGGAAGACCCAAGGCGGTTGGTGGGGTGCGCCTGGGCCACGAGTCCTTGTTGCAAGATCGAGTGAGGAGGCCGCTCTCGAGTCTGGCGGCCCAGAGGCGCTCGAACGGACCCCTCGAAGCAACTCCCGCCGTCAGGCACCGCGGGTGACACTCGGTGCGAGGGCCGCTACTCTGGGCTCGGCCAGGATTCGAGCTCGGTGGGGCTGGCGCTACCGGTTCGGGCGTCCAGCGCCACCCCCGCGGGTGCACCGCTCACGCGCCAGCTCCAGTTCAGGGGGTGCCCTCGGGCGGAGCTGCCAGGGTGAAGGAGAACGTCGCGCCGCGGTCGATCGCTCCCTCGGCGCGCACGGTCCCGCCGTGCCGGGTCACGATGCGCTTCACGAGAGCGAGGCCGATTCCCGTGCCTTCGAACTCGGCAGCGGAATGGAGGCGTTCGAAGACGCCAAAGAGCTTGTTCAGGTACCGCGGGTCGAAGCCGACGCCATTGTCCTTGACGTAGTACTCGTTCCCGCCGGCACCAGGGCAAGCACCGACCTCGATGTGGGGAATGGCCCTGGGCGCGCTGTACTTGAGCGCGTTCGAGAGGAGGTTTTGGAGGACCACGCGGATCAGTGCGGGGTCGCCGAATGCATCCGGGAGCGGGGCGACCTGGAGCTCGATTCTGGAGCGCTCGCCCGTAGGGATGAGCTCGGCCAGGACGTCGCGGGCAAGGGCGTTCATGTCGAGCCGGGCCCTGGAGAGCTGGGCGCGACTCGAACGGGACAAGGTGAGGAGGTCGTCGATCAGCTGACCCATTCGCGTGGCATTGGTGCGCAGCGAACGCAGCAGCTGGGTGCGTTCGTCTTCGACCGGCGTGCCGCTCAGCTCTTCGAGCAGCGAGGCGTAGCCGTGAATCGCCCGTAACGGAGCGCGAAGGTCATGAGAGACAGAGTAGGAGAAGGCCTCGAGCTCGCGCACGGCCTCGGCGAGCTCCGCCGTGCGCTGCTCGACGCGGTTCTCGAGCTCGGCATTGATCCGTCGCAACTCGTCTTGGAGGTCGCGTCGCTCGGTGATGTCTTGGGAGGTTCCACGCAAGCCGACGATCTGGCCGGTCTCATCGCGCTTGGCTTCGCCGCGAGCCACGATCCACTTCGTTTCTGGAGTTGGATGGGCGAGCTCGAGATCCACCGTGTAGGGTTCGCCGCGTTCCATGGCGCGCCGGACGAGCTCGTCGAGCAGCGCGGCGCTCGCCGGGGTGTAGGCCTGGAGGTGCTCGAGGTAACTGGGAGTTGGAAGATCGGGGTCGAGCCCGTAGATGCGGTAGTACTCGGGAGACCACCAGATCGTGTCCGTCATGGCGTTCCAGTCCCAGCTACCGATCCGCGCGAGCCTCTGAGATTCGTTGAGCTGCGCCTCGTGTCGGCGCAGGGCGGCCTCGGCTTGCTCTTTCTGCTGGCGGGTGCGCAGGGCCGCGATCCCGAAAGCCAAGTCAGCCGCCAGCTCCTCCAGGACCCCCACCTCGGACGAGTCAAATGCACCCGCCGTGGCGGAGTAGATGCTGAGCGTGCCGAGGACCTCGCCGCCGGCAACCAGCGGCAAGGCGATGATCGACTGATAGCCACGCTCGAGCGCCGCTTCGCGCCATGGGGCGAATCCTGGATCGTTGCTTAGGTCGTGGAGGATGCAGGGCCGCTGCGTGCGCACAGCGGTGCCGGTAGGGCCCCGACCGCGCTCGTCGTCTGCCCAGGTCCCGCGAGCCGCCGCGAGAAAGCCGGAGTCGAATCCGGCGTGGGCGATCGGCCGGAGAGCCTGGCCTGGACCCTGCTCGGGAAGGCCGGCCCAGGCCATGCGGTATTCGCCGATCTCGACAGCCACCCGGCAGATCTCCGCCAGCAGAGCGGTCTCATCGGTCTGGTGGAGAAGAGCCTGATTGGCGGCGTTGACGAGCCGCAGCGCCCGGTTGACTCGCGCCAGATCCGCTTGGGCCTGTTTGCTGTGAGTGATGTCGAGCGCTGCCGAGATGAGACACGGCTCGCCGTCGATGTCGACCCTCCTGGCGGCGTCGAGAACCGGTACGAGGGTCCCGTCCTTGCGGCGCAGGGTGGTCTCGAACGCGCGAACCTCGCCGCTCCTGCTCAACTCGTCGACGAAGACCGCCCGGTCCTCTGGTTGTGCCCAGATCGACAACTCGCCGGTACGCTTGCCGACGGACTCCGCGCGGGTGTAGCCAAGAAGTCGCTCATAGCTCTCGTTGACTTCGAGAATCCGGCCGTCCGAGAGGCGGGTGAGGGCCATCAGAAGCGGCGAGACACGAAAGGTCGTGGCGAACTTCTCCTCGGATTCCCGCGCTTCGCGGTCGAGGCGACGCTGCTCCGTGATGTCGCGAAGCGTCGCAACGACGGCGACGATCTGGCCAGTGGTGGATGACCTGACCGCTTCGGAGTTGGAGGAGATCCAGACGCGGCTGCCGTCAGGGCGTCGCAAGCCCAACTCGACATTTCGCTGCGCGCGCCCGGTGCGCAGCGTCACCGCCACGGGGTGCTCGTCGGCGCCGAAGGGGCAGTCGTCGTCCCGAAGGGGGTCGGCTGCCCGAAAGAGGTCCTCCGGGGGCTGAGCAAGCAACTCGGCTGCCGACCGGCCGAGAATTCGTTCAGCGGCGGAGTTCACCAGAGAGATCGTGCCGTCCGCCTCCTGAACCAGCACCCCTTCATCCAGCGCTGCGACGATCGAGCGCAGGCGTTCTGGAGCGTTGGTTTCGGTCGTGGCATCCCCCAGGTCCCGTGCCCCGCTTGCCCCCGATCTTCCCTGCAGTCGTTCCTGACGGTCGGCCATCCCCCCTCCCCCCGGGCCGGCGGAACCTGGTGGGTAACCAGAAGCCCAAGATCCGACGGCTCGAGCATCCGACGCACGAAGGTTGGTTCTCCGGCGCGGATCGCGTGTGGATTGTGACCAATATTGTACGTCCCCGGAGATGGCAGGGCTCGAATCTGGCGATCGGTCACCGTGGGTTGTCAGCACTCGGCAATCCGGTTCCTCGAGGCAGGCGAGCTCGAGGCTGAGAAGGCAAGGCTCCCGGTCGCTTCCGAACCGGTGCTCGCCGGGCGCGAAGCGAAGGCGAAGGGCAGGAGCGGGATGCGGTGAGGTCGGCCAGGCCGTCGCGGGGGGCCAAGCAGCCAGGGACAACGGCAGGGGAGGAGCCGAGCCGGTGGCGACGTCTCGTTGAGTTGCGCCAGCGAGGGAGCTCGTCACGCCATCGCTGGCAGAATCATGGCAACCACCCGGGGAATGAAAGCGCCGTTGGCTTCGAACGAAAGAATGACGGACCGCGAGCCGGAGGTTCTTCGCGGTCCGTCGAAGGGCGACAATTCGCCCGGATTCGATCAGGTGAGCTCAGCGGCGGAGGTTGGTCGACGGGCCGATCAGCGCGAGGTAGCCATCGCACAAGCCCAGAGATTCCGGGGCGGGTTCGAGCTCGATCTCGCCGGCGATCACCCATCCACCGGCGAGGTTCGAGGCGCTCGCGGTGGCCAAGTCGGTCTGGGAGCCGCCGAGGTAGCTGGCGTAGAGCAGCGCCTGGCCATTGGCTGAGGTGCGCAGGACGTAGGAGTCAGAACTGCCACCGCCGAAGCCTGATTGCCCAGCATTCGGGCTGACGGGGAGATCGCTCGAGGAAGTGCTGCCGGCAAGAAGGACGTCGCCCGATGCGTCGATGGCGACGCTCTGTCCGGTCTCTGCGCCGTTGCCTCCGAAGAGGGACGAGAAGACGAGGGCGGGCTGGGTCAGGTTGAGCCGCACGAGGAAGGCATCACTCGGGCCGCGACGGGTGGCCTGGAGGGGAGCCGCCAAGGGGAAGTCCGTCGACCACGTCTGTCCCGCGACGACGATGTCCGTGCCGGCTGCCGCGACAGACTGGGCGTAGTCGACGCGATCGCCGCCCAGGTAGCTCGAGAAGACCACCCGGCGGTCCGAGAGAGCCCAAGCGGCGACGAACGCGTCGTCGGTGCCACGAAGTCCCGACTTGACGAGGGGGAGCACTCCGGGGAAGTCAGGCGACCTGGTGGTCCCCACCATCGCCAGGACGCCCGAGGAGGTGAGGGCGGCGCCAGCGACGCTCTCCTCCCCTCGACCACCGTGATAGGTCGCGAAGGTGAGCCCAAGGGCGTTCTTTCCCGTTTCAACAGCGAAGCGGGCCACCATGGCGTCCGAGGGACCGCGCAAGCTGCGCTGGGTGGGAGCAAAGAGCGGCAGGTCAGGCGAGCTCGTCGAGCCGACCAAGGTGACCATCCCGGCCGCGTCGATGACCACACCGTTGGCCTGATCGGCCGCGCTGCCGCCGAAGAAGGTAGAGACGATCAGCTGTCCTGCGGGGTTGAAGGCCGCCAGGAAAGCATCGCTCGCCCCGTTGTTGCAGTTGCCATCCGTACCGCATGTGGCGTCGTAGGTTGACGCGGTCACCGGGAAGCTTGGCGACGAGGTCGTACCCGCGATCCAGAGATTGCCGCGAGCGTCGAGCGCCAGAGCCGAAGCGGTGTCGATTCCGCTGCCGCCGAGGTAGGTGGAGAAGATCAGGCTCGTCCCGCTGGGATCGAGCTTGGTCACGAACACGTCGCTGGCGCCGGCAAGCGTCGCCTGCTGCGCATTCGCGACCGGAAAATCGCTGGAGGTCGTCGAGCCGACGACATAGAGGAATCCGCTGGCATCGGTGAGAACGGCATCGACCATGTCATGGCCACTGCCACCGAGCATGCCGAGGAACTGCTGCTGGTCTGCTGTGGCAGCAGCGAAGGGACTGAGCAGAAGGGCTCCAAGAATCGTGGCGGCCTTGAGGCTCTGGGTTGTGGGCGGCTGGTTCTGGGTGTTCATTTTTCCGATCCTCCGGGTCTCGGCGGGCTCATCGCCCTGGGTCCGAGAAAACAGTAGGTGGAGGGCTCGGGAGGAAGAATCGGAGAAGGAGCAGGTTCTGTGTCGGAGGAAGTCCTACAGGCGATCCGCCCGTGTCGCTGTCTTCGATGGAATGGGGCTCGGAAGAGCCGCGAAGGGCTAGGCCAGCTTGCATCGTCGTCGGGCAGGCGAGCGGCACGCAGCGCTCCCCTCTGTTTGCGGCCGACCGACCCGCCGCCTACGGCAAAGCCGCCACGAGGATCTCTCCGGATGCGGCCTTCTCGCGGGCTCGGAAGCCATAGTCCGTCACGACGAAGAGCAGCCGGTTCTCCTCGTCGATGTCTGCTCGAACCCGGTCGAGGCGGTGGTCCGAGACGAGCGGGATGAGGAAGCGATCCACTTGATCGTCGTCGACGCGAACAAGCTCGCGCTGGATCTGGCCGTCGACCATCGTTCGCACGACCAAACCGAAGGACTTCTTCCCGAGCGGCACGATGTCCTCCACGACGCGGCTTGCGCGCTCGAGCCATGCTTGACCTTCGACCCGACTGTTGCTTCCCGTCTCCGGCAGGTCGGGACCATTCATGTCGCCGAAGACGCCGAGCTCTGCCAGGTCCCAGCTTTGTTTGACCTTGCCGGAGGTGGAGACGAGTTTCACCACGGGCTCGTAGCCGGGAAAGACGAAGACGTCGCCCGCTCGGGAGAAGCGGATCGCCCCGGACCGGGCAAGCCGCGCCTGGCTGACCTTCCGGCGTAGCGTCTTCGATCCCGCCGCTCGCTCATCCGTAAGCAACGGCTTGAAGCCGGCGGAACCCGAGCCCAGCAGACCTGTCCAGGCGATCACCGAGTCGCGGTTCTTCTCCCACAGTTCTCGACTGGGAACCCCGAGAATCGCGAGTCGGTCCCCGTCGAGATCGAGGTCCGCGGCACCCCCGCTCGCGTTCCCCCTGCTCACCGAGAGCTGGAAGTCCCCCTGTTCCTGGGCGGACTCACGAAAGACGAGCCCGCCGCCGCCACCGGCGACGACACGGCCAGCGGAGGCCGCGAGAAACTGCAAGACCGGCGGCAGCTCGTGAACCTGGGACCTCCCGGGAATCACGAGACGAGGCTTGGCGGCGTTCGCGCGCAGCTCGACCTCCTGGACGCCGTCGACCGCGCGCAGGATGTAGGCAGAAGTCTCGCTCGCCCAGCGCGCGTCGAGCACCTGCGAGTCGCCAGCCGGGTACCGATAGCGACCGACGACCTCGAGCGAGGGTGACTCGCTCGGGCTCTCTTCGGCAGGAGCCCCGTCGCCTCCACTTGCTGCGGCCGGTGGCGCGACCGAAGGGGCAGAGCCCGGCGCGAGTACCGGTGCGTCTCCTGAACTGGGGCCAGAAGCGACGCACTGATACCCGTACAGAGGAAGGGCGAGCCCGACGAGGTACGACAGACTCCGGAGAGGGCGACGAAGAGAGCGGGAAGGCGAGGGGATGGTCTTCTGCACGTCCACGGGTCGGTCCGAGTCCATCTCAGGTCGTCGTTGAAGGCATCTCAAGGTCCCCACGTGCCGTCAAGGGCTCAGGGGTGTTTACGAGATGGAAGCCGGAGGTGTCACACATTCTCCGGGTCGTCGCCGGTTCCTGCGGGGCGCCCTCCCCGACCAGCGTCGCCTCGCAGGGGGCTTCGTTTCATGGTCCGGGTGAGTCTGGGTCTTCTCGTACCCTGCAAGGCCCCGTGCCCAACTGCCCGCTCGCCCTGGTGGTTCGCAATTCGGATTGGCGTGCTGGCGTCTCCGACGCTCAAGGGCTTCGCGAAGGAGCCGGAACGCCACTCCGCCGAGCACGAAGCGAAGGCGAAGGGCAAGAAGTTCTGGGCGATGACAACTCGGGAGAAACCGACGCAGAGCGTGATCCGACAACCACTCTAGCCCGCGAGGTCGGTCCGAGCGACGGGCTCCCCACGCGCAGATTTCATCCTGGCCGCGAGCCCCAAGGGCTCTCCACCGAGGCCGATGGTGCGACTGCAGCCGTAGGCATGACGTACGCACGGGCGCGATTGCCGAAGGCGGCGGGGTGAAGGAGTGGGACCACGGCTCGACCTATCTCCGGACGGCAGGCAGGGCCATGACTGCCCCGAGCGCGATTCCGAAGAACAGTGTGATGGCGAAGACGACCAAGACCGCATTGTCGAGGCTGAGAACTGAGGTGTGCCAATTGAACTCGTAGTCGGCACGAACAGGGATTGTGGCGGCCAGATCGTGAGCGCGAGAAAGCGGGATCAGAGACCCGGCGGCCCCAGCAGCCCCAGACAGGACGGGCCAAGCCCAGCCGCGGCTGATCACGGCGAGACTGGACACGGCAAGAGTGGCGACGAGCGCGACGGCGAGCGCTAGGTGTGCCGTTCCGTTGATGCCGGGAGACGTCACCTTGTAGGGATAGCAGTCCACGACTTCGTGCCAAAGGAGGGCGGCTGCGAAGAGGCCGGGGATCGCGGTCAGCGTGAAGCGCATGACGGCCTGAGGCTGCCTCGCCATGTTTCGTCGACCTCTACGGAGATTGCATTCCATGTGACCACGTCACGTAAGCCAAGGCGGGGCGTCGGGTCAGCCTAGCCCCTTGGCCCCTTGCTCGCTGTATTTCGGCGCAGTGCCGGCGCGTGCACGGGCGTTGGCAACGTCTGGTGACAACGTCGGATCCGCGGAGTCGTCAGGGGGGCCGATCGGCAGGACGCGCTCGAGCAGAAAGGTCAGAGACTGCGGAACGCTTCGCCGAGTTGGCGAACGGCCAACCTGCGCGGTCGCTCGTGTTGGTCGGTGCCGATCGACGCCGACCGGGCAACCGTCCTAACCCAGACGCCGCGCCACTCGGCGGATGCCGTCGATCACCTCGCCGATCGGGGCACCGGCGAAGCAGAGGCGGAAGAAGCCAGGCTCGGCGATGCGACAGGCGGCGCCGGGGGTGAGGTTCACCCCGGTTTCTTCGAGCAGGCGCCACCAGAGGGCGCGCTCGGCCTCGCGGGTCGGGGTCGCGAGAGAGCGGCGGAGATCGAGCAGGAGGAAGAAGCCGGCGGACGACGGCAGGAAGGGGATCCTCTCCTCGGTGAGCGCCGCGGCCACCGCGGCGTACGCTCCCCCGAGCCGCGAGCGCATCGCCGCGAGGTAGTGGTCGACCCAGGTTTCGTCGGCGATCATCTCGCCGAGCAGGAACTGCGTGTCGCCCGAGCAGCAGGCCCACTCGGCCAGCAGGTCGACGGCGGCGAGGAGAGCCTCGTTCTCGGTGACCAGCACGCCACAGCGCAGACCGCTCGCCGCGAAGTCCTTGCTGAACGCCCAGACGAGATGGAGCCGCTCCCCGAGTTGCGGGCGCAGGCGCCCGGCGCTGACGAACGGCTTCTCGCCGAAGACCGAGAGGGCGTAGACCTCGTCACAGACGACGTGCAGCCCGGCGCCTTCGGCCCAGGCGAGGAGCGCCTCGAGCTCGCTTGCCGTGTGCACCCGGCCGAGCGGATTGTCCGGCGAGGTGAGGAGCAACGCGCGCACCGGAATCTCGGCCGCGGCGAGTGCGCGGTCGAGCCGGGCCGGCGTGAGGAGGAAGCCGTCGTCGCTCGCGCAGGGCACCGGGACGATGCGCAAGCCGTCGCGCACCTCGAGATCGAGCCAGAAGCCGGCGTAGCTCGGCGTCGGCACGAGAACCCCCTCGCCCGGATCGCCGAGGGCGTAGAACAGCGCCTCGAGCACGCTTCCCGCTCCGGCGAGCACGGCGACCTGCCCCGGATCGATCGCCCGGCCGCAGAGGTGCCGGCCGAGCAGCGCGGCGAGCTGGCGACGGAACGGCATCGCACCGATCATCGCGTCGTAGCCAAGCACGCGCTCGGGAACGGCGCGGCAGGCGGCCATCTTCGGTGCGAGGACGTCCCACATCAACCGGTTCTCGGCGATGCAGAGCGGTGCGTAGCCGGGCGATCCGACGCGGGCGAAGTGCTCGCGCAGGTACTCGGGCGTCGGCGAGCGTTCGAGCAGCGCGCGGCCGCGCCGCGCGAGGCCGGAGGAGGGGGCGACGGTGGAATCGTCCATGAACGCCATTCTACGGACCGAACGCGCCGCCGACGGGCGGGGCGCTCACCGGAGCGCGGCGACCGCGGCGTCGGTGTCGGCGTAGAAGTCGAAGACGCGGTCGAGGCGGGTCAGGCGCAGGACCTGCTGGACCGGCGGAGTGCAGCCGCTGAGCACCACACGGCCCCCCTCCTCGACCTGGCGAACGAGCGAGAGCAGCGCCCCCAGCCCGCCGCTGTCGATGAAGGTGACGCGCGAGAGGTCGATGGCGAGCAGCCGCTCGCCCTGTTCGACCCGGGCACCGATCCGCTTCTTGAAGTCGTCGGCTCCGACCACATCGAGCGCGGCATCGAGGACCCGCGCCACCGTGACCCCGTCCTGACAGCTCAGCTCGAGGTTCATCTCCCCCTCCGTGGCGCTCCGCCGGGCCTCCGCCCGGCGCTCAGCATGCTACGACGTGCCAGATCTCCTCGGCGTACTGCCGAATCGTGCGGTCACTCGAGAAGGCGCCGACCCGCGAGATGGTGCGGAGCGTCGACCGCCCCCAGGCCGACGGATCGCCGTAGCGAGCGGCCGCGCGCTCCTGCGCCTGGCGGTAGGCCGCATAGTCGGCCAGATGCAGATACGGGTCGCCGCCGAGCAGGCGTTCGACCAGCCAGCCGAAGGCGCCGCGGTCGGCCGGGGTGAAACGACCGTCCGCCAGGGCCGCGAGCACGCGCGCCAGGCCCGGGTCGGTCGCCGCGCGCGCCGCGACCTCGCGGCTCCCGGTGCGCCGCAGCCCGGCGACCTCGGCCGCCGACAGCCCGAAGAGGAACATCTCCTCCTCGCCGATCTCCTCGGCCAGCTCGATGTTGGCGCCGTCGCGCGTGCCGATGGTCAGCGCGCCGTTCAGGGCGAACTTCATGTTGCTGGTGCCCGAGGCCTCGGTCCCGGCGGTCGAGATCTGCTCGGAGAGGTCGCCCGCCGGGATGATCCGTTCGGCGAGCGAGACCCGGTAGTCCGGCACGAAGACCGCCCGCAGCCAGGGGCCAACGCGCCGGTCGGCGTTGACCGTCGTCGCGATCGAGTTGGCGAGCCAGATGATCTGCTTGGCCGCCCAGTAGCCGGGTGCGGCCTTGCCGGCGAGCAGCCAGGTCCGCCCCACGGCCGGCGGGCGGCCATCCTCGGCGAGCTCGAGATAGACCTGGACGAGGTAGAGCAGGTTGAGCAGCTGCCGTTTGTACTCGTGGATCCGCTTGACCTGAATGTCGAACAGGCTGTCCGGGTCGAGGACGACGCCGGTGAGCTCGGCGACCTGACGCGCGAGGCGCTGCTTGTTGCGCCGCTTGACCGCCGCGAGGTCGGCCCGGAGCCCCGCGTCGTCGACGTGCGACTCGAGCGCACGCAGCGCGGCGAGATCGCGGATCCACCCCTCGCCGACCACCCCGGTGAGCAGTGCGGCGAGGCTCCGGGTTCGCCGTCAGCAGCCAGCGGCGCGGGCTCACGCCGTTCGTCTTGTTGTTGAAACGCTGCGGCCAGAGCTGGGCGAAGTCGGGCACCAGCGTGGTGCGCACGAGCTCGGAGTGGAGCGCCGCGACGCCGTTGACCGAGTGGCTGCCGACGATCGCCAGATGCGCCATCCGCACCTGCTTGACTTCGCCCTCCTCGACGAGCGACATCCGCCGCAGGCAGGCGGTGTCGCCGGGATGGACCTCGGCCACCTGGTCGAGGAAGCGACGGTTGATCTCGTAGAGGATCTGCAGGTGGCGCGGGATCACCTTCTCGAGCAGCGCGACCGGCCAGCGCTCGAGCGCCTCGGCCATCAACGTGTGATTGGTGTAGGCACAGGTCGCCACGGTGATCGCCCAGGCGCGCTCCCACGGTACCGCCTGTTCGTCGACGAGCAGCCGCATCAGCTCGACGACGGCGAGCGCCGGATGGGTGTCGTTGAGCTGAATGGCGACCTTCTCCGGGAAGCGGTCAAAGCTCTCCGGTCGTCGCGCGAGGAAGCGGCGCATCAGGTCGCGCAGGGCGCAGGCCACCAGGAAGTACTCCTGCACCAGCCGCAGCTCGCGTCCGGTCTCGCTGCTGTCGGTCGGATAGAGGACCTTCGACACCGTTTCGGAGGCCATCTTCTGTTCGACGGCGCGCAGATAGTCGCCGTCGTTGAAGATGGCCATGTCGAACTCGGTCGAGGCCCGCGCGGCGAAGAGACGGATCGGGTTGACGGTGCGACCGCCGTAGCCAGCCACGAGCAGGTCGTGGGGCACACCGACGAGCAGCTGCCAGTCGAGCCAGAGCGGGTTGAAGCCGCCGCGCCGGTCGAGACTCCCCTCGACCCGACCGTAGACCGGAATCGCGCAGGCCTCGTCCGGCCGCTCGATCGTCCAGGGGGTCCCGAAGGCGAGCCAGTTGTCGGGCCGCTCGCGCTGACGGCCGTTGTCGAGCTCCTGGCGGAAGAGTCCGAACTCGTAGTGGATGCCGTAGCCGATCGCCGGCAGGTCGAGGGTGGCCAGCGACTCCATGAAGCAGGCCGCCAGCCGGCCGAGCCCGCCGTTGCCGAGGGCCGCGTCGGGCTCGGCGGCGAGGGTCGCTTCGAGGTCGCCGCCGAGCTCGGCCTCCACGGCGCGGCAGATTTCGCCGAGGCCGAGGTTGGTCAGCGTCTCGCCGAGCAGACGTCCGACCAGGAACTCCATCGACAGGTAGGCGACGCGCTTGGCGTCGGCGCGCTCGACGCGCTCCTCGCTCGCCAGTCGGCCGTCGATCAGGCGCTCGCGCGCGGCGAGCGCCACGGCACGGAACCACTCCGTCGGCGAGAGCTCCTCGACCCGGTGACCCAGGCTGTAGCGCACATGACGCAGGATGGCATCTCGCACGGCTTCGCTCCGCATCGCGACCTCCGTTCGAACCGGCTCATTGTGCTCCATTCCCCAACCGACGTCAGCCTCGAGCTCCAGCTTCCGGGTGGCAGAGCACGAAGGTCGACGTCGCCGTGCTCAAGCGTTCTCGGACGATTGACCGGCGCGCGGCACGCCGTCAAGATCGCTCGACAGCGCACGGCCTCGACGCCGGCGCAACTCGACCCTCCCGCGAAAGGAGCCTTCGCTTGAACCCCGACCCTCGGAGAAACCTCGTCCGCCGCCTTCTCGTCGCCCTCCTCATGCTCGGACTTTCAGCCGCTGCCGTCCCCGCCGAAACGCCCGACGCCCAGAACGGCGTGCCCGCGCTCTCTGCCATGCACGAGGTCGTCTACCCTCTCTGGCACGACGCGTGGCCCGCCAAGAACCTGGCGCGCATCAGGGAGCTGTTGCCCGACGTCCAGAAGCACCTCGCCGCCCTCAAGGCGGCCAAGCTGCCGGCCATGCTGCACGAGAAGCAGGCCACGTGGGATGCCGGGGTCACGGCGCTGGCGGGCACGGTCGCGGCCATGGAGAAGGCGGTCGCCGCCGAAGAGACGACGGCAGCTCTCGACGCGGTCGAGCAGTTTCACGCCGGCTACGAGGGGCTGGTGCGACTGCTGCGCCCGGTCAGTCGCGAGCTTGACGCCTATCACCAGACACTGTACGAGCTCTACCACCACGCAGCCCCGGCCGGGGATCTGGCAGCCCTCGCGCGCTACGCAGGCGACCTCGTGTCACGGTGCGCCGCTCTGCAAGCGGCCCCTCTTCCGGGCAAGGCGGCCGGCCGCGAAGACAAGGTCAAGGCTGCCTATGGAGCGCTCTGCGCCGCCACGGCCGAGCTGAGCCAAGCGACCGCTGGTGCCGACCGTGCCGCGATCAACTCGGCCGTCGAGCGAGTGCACTCCCGTTACGAGGAGGCCGCGGCGCTCCTCGAGTAGGACCACCCGGGCCAGTCCCTCGCGGAGCTCAGCGAGCGCCCGCTTCGCCGAGAACCCTCCCGGTGGCCTGAGCCGGCGCCGGGAGGCCGAGCAGGTAGGCCAAGGTCGGCGCGATGTCGATCGCCCGGATCTCCCCGGGGCGCGCTCCCGCCGCGATCCCCGGTCCGGCCGCGTAGAAGATCGCCTGCATCTCGCGTCGCTCGGGCCAGAAGCCGTGCTCGCCGCCGCCGTCGGCTCGATCGCTCGGGGTGACCGCCACCCCCGACCGACCGGTCCGCAGGTAGTAGCCGGGGGCGAGGTCGAAGAGCAGATCGCCGGCGAGCGGACCGGCGATGCCATAGGCCGGCACCTCCTCGGGGCGGGCGACGAGCCGCACGACGGCGGCCCCGTTCTCCGGATCGCGGGCGGCGAGGAGCGCCGCCGTCGCCCGCCGGAGCACCGCGGCGCGATCCTCCGGAGACACGATTCCCCCGTGGCGCTCCGTCCCATTGACGCGCAGTTGGAAGTCGGAGAACGGAGCGGCGACGGCGGTGCGGGCGAGGTCGACGCGGCCGGCAGCGTCCCAGGCGAGCAGCCCGGCCTCCTCGAGGATCCGGTTGACGTAGACCCAGCGACGGACCCCGGCATGACCGTGATCGCTCACCAGGGCGACGATCGTCTCCGGCGGCGCGGCGGCGACCAGAGCGCCGAGCCAGCGGTCGAGCAGCTCGAACACCCGGGCGTAGAACGGCCAGACTCGCTCGGCCAAGGCGGCGTCGTAGCCGGGTGCGCGGGAGTCGAGCATCCCCATCCACGCGTGCCCCGCGTCGTCGGCCTCGAGCGCGTAGTGGAAGAGCAGGTCCGGTTGCCACGCGCGGAGGGCGAAGGTGGCCCCCGCGGTCAGCAACTGGACATCGAAGGCGACGATCTCGAGAACGCGCCGTTCGGCCTCACCGCTCCCGCCGTCGCCGAGCGTCGCACCCAGGTCGCCACGCGCGTAGGCGGCGAAACCACTGTCCTGGAACCCCGGATAGGCCTTTTCGTACGCCGCCAGGTCGGCTGGCGCGATCGCCCCGGAAAGCGCGTAGGCGGCACGCCGGTAGAGGAGCACGCGCGAGCCATCGGGCGCGAGATCGAAGAGACGGAAGAAGGTGTTGGCGTGGCGTGAGCCATCGACCACGCAAAACGGCGGGCTCCAGGCGGCCGGCTCGGCGCCGGCGGGATGGGCCGCGAGGACGGCTTCGGCCGAGGCCCGGCGGCGGTCGCGGCTGCCGACGCGGACCAACAGTCGGTCGAGCCCGCGCACTGGATCGGCCGGATCGTCGTAGAGCAGCAGGTGGAAGGTCGTGCCGGCGACCCGGAGGACCGCTTCACGGGCTCCCTGGCGATGGGCGACGCCGTTCCAGCCCGGACGAGCCGGGCCGAAGGCCGCGGCGTCGATCGCTTTGGCCGACGCCAGCGGGCTCTCGAATCCGCCGACGACGGTGAGCCGGTCCTCCGCCACGCCGCGACGACGCAAGCGTTCCCGCAGCGGTGTCGCAGGGATCGACTGCGTCGCCGAGAGGGCGACGACGCGGCGCCCGGCGAGCGCGGCCGTCAGGAAGAGCGGCTCGCCGGTCGCGGCAAGCGAGCTGAAGCCCGACTGGAAGTCGAGCAGCGTGTGCTCGGCGCGCGGCAGGAGCGGCACCTCGTTCGCAGTGATGCCGCTTCCCGCCGCCCAGGTGCCGGTCCAGATCGCCGCGTGCGCCGCGGCGGTCTTGCTCGGGAAGCTCGAGCGCACCCAGCTCGCCGCGAGCCCGCGCTCGGCGAGCGCGGCAACCGCAGGCAACCGACCTTCGGCGAGCAGCCGATCGACCACCTCGTCCCCGGCGCCGTCCCAGCTGACGACGATCGCCCTCGGCGCCTCCCCGGCGAGCGCCGGCGCGAGGAGACCGACGACGAGCGCCGCCCAGCCCAGTGCACGACCCGATCGCCCGCTCACGCCCCCTCCCCTTTCGTCACCCACGCTGGCACCTCAGCTCGCCGCGTCGACCTCCCGCTCGCGACCGCGCAGGAACCAGAGGGCTCGTCCCATCCGCTCCTGCAGCGACTCCATGTAGGTGTACACCACCGGCGTGACGAACAGAGTCAGCGACTGCGAGAGCAGGAGCCCGCCGACCACGGCCAGGCCGAGCGGACGCCGCGCTTCGGCGCCGGCGCCGAAACCGAGGGCGATCGGCAGGGTGCCGAAGAGCGCCGCCATCGTGGTCATCATGATCGGCCGGAAGCGCACCACGCAGGCCTCGTGGATCGCCTCGAGCGGGGTCTTGCCGCCGTGCCGCTGCACCTCGAGCGCGAAGTCGATCATGATGATGCCGTTCTTCTTCACCAGGCCGACGAGCATGATGATGCCGACGAAGGCGTAGATGTTGAGGTCGCTGCCGAAGGCCATCAGCGTCAGCAGCGCACCGAGACCGGCGAGCGGCAGCGCCGAGAGGATCGTCAGCGGGTGGATGAAGCTCTCGTAAAGGACTCCCAGCACCATGTAGATGACGAGGATGGCCAGCACGAGCAGCAGTCCGAGCCCCTGCATCGACGACTTGAACGCCTGCGCCGTTCCCTGGAACGTAGGAGTGACGGTGGCCGGCAGCGTCTCGCGGGCGAGGCGATCGACCTCGTCGGTGGCCTGCGAGAGCGCCACGCCGGGGGCGAGGTTGAACGACAGCGTCACCGACGGCACCTGCCCGGAGTGGTTGACCGCCAGCGGGCCGACCCCGGGGGTGAGCGTCACCAGCGAATCGAGCGGCACCAGTTGCCCCCCGGCCGAGCGGACGTAGAGCAGGCGCAGGTCGGCCGGCTGGCGCTGGAACTCCGGCTGCATCTCCATGATCACGCGGTACTGGTTGTTCGGCGCGAAGATCGTCGACACCTGGCGCTGGCCGTAGGCGGAGTAGAGGGTGTCTTCGAT
Organism: Holophagales bacterium; assembly: GCA_016699405.1. Lineage (NCBI taxonomy): Bacteria > Pseudomonadati > Acidobacteriota > Holophagae > Holophagales > Holophagales bacterium. The sequence goes on from CP064972.1 coordinate 562,888, forward strand.
CTGCTGCGCCGTCACGCCGAACGACGCCGCCTTGTCGCGGGCGATGTCGACGTTGACCTGCGGATTGCGCAGGAGCAGGTCGGTCGAGACGTCGGTGAGCAGGCGCAGCCCGCGCAACTTGCCTTCGAGCACCGGGGCAACGCGATAGAGCTCGTCGGTGTCCGGCCCGGTCAGGGTGAGCTGGTACTGGCTGCGGCTCATCCGGCCGCCGATCTGCAGGGCCGGCGGATTCTGCAGGTAGACGCGGATGCCCGGCACCTGGGCGAAGCGCGGGCGCAGGCTTTCGACCACCTGGTCGGCGTTGAGCGTGCGCTCGGCGCGCGGCTTCAGGCGGACGAAGAGGTTGCCGGTGTTCGAGGCGCCCGAGCCGCGGCCGCCCGCCGAGGACATGAAGGCCTCGATGTTCGGATCCTCGCGGACGATCTTCGCCACCTCCTGCTGATGGCGCGCCATCTCCTCGAACGAGATCCCCTCGACCGCCTCGGTCTGCCCGAAGAGCTGCCCGATGTCCTGGGACGGGATGAACCCCTTCGGGATCCGCGCGAAGACGACGACGGTGAGGAGCGTGATCACCAGGGTGTAGAGCATGGTGATCCTCCGGTGGGCGAGCGACCAGCGGAGACCCTTCTCGTAGCCGCGCAGCATGCCGGCGAAGAAGCGCTCGAAGAAGTTGAACAGGCCGTGGTGCTCGACCTCGCGCGGCGGAGCCAGGAAGCGCGAGGAGAGCATCGGCGTCAACGACAGCGAGATGAAGCCGGAGATCAGCACGGCGAGGCCGATGACCACGGCGAACTCGCGGAACAGCCGCCCGACGATGCCGCCCATGAACAGCACCGGGATGAACACCGCGGCGAGCGAGAGGGTCATCGAGAGGATCGTGAAACCGATCTCGCGCGAGCCGTCGAGCGCCGCCTGGAGCGGCTTCTTGCCCATCTCCATGTGGCGGAAGATGTTCTCCAGCATGACGATGGCGTCGTCGACGACGAACCCCACCGAGAGCGTCAGCGCCATCAGCGAGAGGTTGTCGAGCGAGTAGTCGAGCAGGTACATGACGACGAAGGTGCCGACGATCGACATCGGCATGGCGAGCGAGGGGATCGCCGTCGCCGAGAGGTTGCGCAGGAAGAGGAAGATCACCAGGACGACGAGGATCAGCGTGATGACCAGGGTGACCTTGACGTCGTGGACCGACTCGTCGATCGGCGCCGAGCGGTCGAAGAGGATGCGCATCGACACGCTCGCCGGGAGCTGCTGCTCGAACTTCGGCAGCAGCTCGCGCACCTTGCGCGCCACCTCGACGGTGTTGGTCCCCGGCTGGCGCTGGATGGCGAGCACCACCGCGCGCTGGTCGATGAACCAGGCGGCCACCTTGTTGTTCTCGACGCTGTCGGTGACCGTGCCGAGCTCTTCGAGTCGCACCGGCTTGCCGTCGCGGTAGGCGACGATGATCGGCCGGTAGGCGGCCGCGTCGGTGAGCTGGCCGTCGGCCATCAGCGTGAAGCTCTTCTGCGGACCGTAGAGGGTGCCGGTCGGCAGATTGACGTTGGCGCCGCGCACCGCGCGCGTCACGTCGTCCACCGCGAGGCCGCGGGTGGCGAGCTGGCGCGGGTCGAGCTGGATGCGGACGGCGTACTTCTGCGCGCCGTAGACCTGCACCTGGGCGACGCCCGAGACGGTCGAGATGCGCTGCGCGATCGAGGTCTCGGCGTACTCGTCGAGGGTGTAGAGCGGCAGGGTCGGCGAGGTGAGGGCGATGAACAGGATCGGCTGGTCCGCCGGATTCGACTTGTTGTAGGTCGGCGGGTACGGCATGTCTTGCGGCAGCTGGCGGTTGGCCCGGGCGATCGCCGCCTGGACGTCCTGCGCCGCCGCGTCGATGTTGCGCTCGAGGCTGAACTGCAGGGTGATGCTGGTGTTGCCGATGCTGCTCGTCGAGCTCATCGAGTCGACGCCGGCGATGGTCGAGAACTCCTTCTCGAGCGGCGTCGCCACCGAGGACGCCATGGTGTCGGGGTTGGCGCCGGGCAGGGCGGCCGAGACGGTGATCGTCGGAAAGTCGACGTTCGGCAGGTCGGAGACCGGCAGCAGCCGGTAGGCCATGCCGCCGAAGACGAGGATCGCCACCATGACGATCGTCGTCATCACCGGACGGCGGATGAAGAGCTCGGAGAAGCTCATGACTTCGGCTCGCTGCCGCTCTCGGCGCTCTTGACCGTGACCTTCGCCCCCGGCACCAGGCGGAGCTGGCCGTCGGTGACCACGGTCTCCCCCGGCTCGAGACCGCTCTCGACGATCGCCTCCTTCTCGTCGCCGCGCGCCACGGTCAGCGTCCGCAGCTCGACCGTTCCGTCGTCCTTGACGACGAAGGCGTACTGACCGCGCTGGCCGCTCTGCACGGCCGAGGCGGGAACGACGATGCGCGCCGGCTCCTCGCCCAGGCGCACCGTCAGGTCGACGAACTGGCCCGGCCAGAGGACCTCGTCGGCGTTGGCGAAGGTGGCCTTGAGCAGCAGGGTCCCCGAGGCGGTGTCGACCTCGTTGTCGATGAAGGAGAGGCTGCCTTCGGCGATCGCCGCCGCACCGCCGGGCAGGGTCGCGCCGACCTGGACGGCGCCCTCGCGCCGGGCAGTCAGCGACGGGAGAAGCTGCGCCGGGACCGAGAAGGCGACGTGGATCGGCTGCACCTGGTTGATCGTCACCAGCGGCTTGTCGTCGTTGGCCTTCACCAGGTTGCCGGCCTTGATCGAAAGCGCCCCGGTGCGACCCGCCACCGGAGCGGTGATCGTGCAGTAGGCCAGGTTGAGCTTCGCCGCGTCGAGGTTCGCCTGGTCGGCGGCGATCGCCGCGCGCAAGGCCGCGGCGTTGGCGACGATCTGGTCGTACTGCTCCTTGGTGACGTAGTCCTGGCGAACGAGTCCGGCGTAGCGCGTGGCGTCCGCCTCGGCCTTCGCCAGGAGCGCCTGATTGCGCGCCATCGCGGCCTCGGCCTGGGCGAGCGCCGCCCGGTAGGGGCGCGGGTCGATGGTGAAGAGCGTCGCTCCGGCCCGGACGCTCTCGCCTTCGGTGAAGGCGACGCGCTGCAGCTCGCCGCCGATGCGCGCCTTGACCGCCACGGTGGCGATCGGCTCGACGTGACCGATGGCGCGGAAGGTCACGGGAACGGTCTTCTGGACGACGGTCGCCGTGGTGACCGGAACCGGAGGCGGTCCACTCGGCCCCTTGGCCTTCCCGTCGCCGCACGAGACGACGGCGAGGGCGAGCGGCAGGGCGAGGGCGAAGGCGACGCGCGGCCGGCGGGCCGGGCGGAACGAGCTCAGGGTGAAGGGGGTCATGGCTCTCTCTTCTCGACCGTGATGGCGGAGGTCTGCAAGGTGGTCTCGGCGCTGCCGGTGTCGCGGGCGAGCTGGGCAAGGGCGGCAAACCAGGTGGCGCGCGACTGGATCTCCGACGCGCGGGCGTTGGCCAGGGCCGACTGGGCGGCGAGCAGGTCGAGAATGGTCCCGACTCCTTCGCGGTAGCGGCCGAGGGCGACGCGTTCGGACTGCTCGGCGCTGGCCAGCAGGTCGCGCGACGTGCGCACCAGCTGGCCCGCAGTGGCGAGCGCCGTCGAGCTCGTCCAGACCTGGAGAACCGCCTGCTGCTCGAGGCTGGCGACCTGCGCCTGGGCGGTCTGCTCCTCCTCGACCGCCTTCTGGACGTTGTAGCGGTTGGCGTAGCCGGTAAACAGCGGGAAGCTCAGCAGCAGCCGCGCCGACCAGCTGTCGCGCTCGACGGTGGAGCCGGTGTCGAAGGCGGTGCGGTTCGCCCCGGCCTGGAGCGCCAGGCTCGGCAGCCCCTCCGACTTGACGGCGTCGACGTGCGCCGCCGCCTTCGCAGCCAGGGCGCGCGCCGCCAGCAGGTCCGGGCGCCGCGTGCGGGCGAGCTCGATGAGCTTCTCGACCGCCTCGCCTGCGGCGTCGAGGGGAACCTCTGCCGGCAGGGTCCCGACGTCGTACGGCGTGTTGGCGGGCAGGCCCATCGCGGTGGCGAGGGCGCCGCGCACGACGAGCACCTGCCCCGCGAAGGTGGCCTCGGTGAGCTTGGCCTGGGAGAGCGCCGTGCGCGCCTGGAGCACTTCGGCGATCGTCGCCACCCCCGCCTCGTGCCGGACGTTCGCCGCTTCGAGCGCCGTCGTCGCCTGTCGCACGGTCGTCTGCGCCGCTTCGAGCTGGGCCTTGGCGCTCAGATACTGCACGAAGGTCTGCTGCACGACGAGCACGACGTTCTGAATCGCGGCGTTGTGGCTCCAGTCGGCGGCCAGGAGCGCCTGGCGTGCGTCCTCGAGGTTGGCGGAGCGACCTCCGAGATCGAGCAGGAGGTAGTTGAGCGTCACCGCCGGACCGTACGCCGTTGCCGGAGTGCCGTCCTGGGTCGGCGTCGCCGTCTGCGCACGGGCGGCGCTCGCCGAAAGATCGACGCTCGGGAAATAGGGCGCCCGCTTGGCGCCGAGTTGCGCCGCCGCCGCCCGCGCCTGGAAGTAGGAGAGGCGCGTCGCCGGGTTGTTGCGCAGCGCCATTTCGAGAATGTCGGAGAGTGCGAGGGTCGCTCCCGGGACGAGGAGCGCTTCGGGGACCTTCACCGCCATCGGCGGCGGCGCGGGCGGCACGGCCAGCGCCGCCGGACGATCCTGGCTCGGCGGCGGCAGCGGATCCTCACCCGGCGATCGCGGGTCGCTCGCCCCGACGCCAGCGGCGGCGAACACGCCGAGCAGGAGACCGGCGGCGGGCCGGCGGAGTGCGACGCCCCATCGGCGTCCGCGGGAAGACGAGGGTGGGACCATCAGACCTCCAGATTCCGGGCGCGACCCGGCTTCGCTTTCCGTGGTGCGGCCGCCGCGGCGATGCCCGCGGCGGTGAAGCGGACGATGTGCTCCAGATGCTCTCCCGGTCCGACCGGCATCACCCCTTCGCGGAGCGAGCGGTCGCAGCGGCGGAGCTGGAGTGCGTTGGCCAGTTGGGCGATGAACGACTGGACGCAGAGGGACGCGTCGGGTTCGGCGAGCGCCGGCAGGAGGGAGCAGAGCGCCTGGCTGAGCGCTTGACGGATCGGCACGACGAGCTCCGCGGCGAAGGTCTCGGGCGGCAGTTGCGGATCGAGCTGCTCGCGCATCCAGAGCTGGAAGAGGAGCGGTCCGCGACCGCTGTCGAGCGGCGCGACGAACGCGGTGGCGAACGACTGCAACAGTTCCACCAGGGTCGGCGCCGGCCGTCGGCCCATCGCCTCGGCGAGGGTGGCGATGCGCTGCTCGCGCAGCAGCGACAGCCCGCGGACGAACGCCTCGCGGTAGAGGTTGGCCTTGCCGCCGAAGTAGTAGTTGACCGCGGCCAGGTTGCAGCCCGCCTCTGCGGTGATGTCGCGCACCGAGGTCGCGGCATAGCCGCGCTCGGCGAAGAGGCGCTCGGCGGCGTCGAGCAGGCGCAGGCGGGCCAGCGCCCCGTGGCCGGCCAGGGGCGGGTTCGGAACGCTGCCGGGCTGGGGGGTCGCGAGCATGGAAACGCGAGTATCAAACGATCGTTTGATCCCGTCAAGAGACGGCCGGGCGAGCGGTCGAGCCGCCCGCCCGGCGTGCCCGGTCGCTACTTCGCGGCCGGCTTGAGGCCACGCTGCTCGAGCAGCGGCTCGACGCTCGGATCGCGCCCCCGGAAGCCGCGGTACATCTCGGCGCCGTCGATCGTCCCGCCGCGCGAGAGGATCATGTCGCGGTAGCGCTGGCCGTTGGCCCGGGTCATCCCGCCGTGCTCCTCGAACCAGGCGAAGGCGTCGTGGTCGAGCACTTCGGCCCACAGGTAGGAGTAGTAGCCCGCCGCGTAACCGCCCCCCCAGATGTGCGAGAAGTAGGTCGTGTGGTACCGCGGGGGCACCGCGGGCAGATTGACGCCGAAGCGCTCGAGGGCGGCGGGCTCGAAGGTGTCCACCGACTGCCGCGGCCGATCCGCCGGCAGGTCGTGCCACGCCAGGTCGAGCAGCGCCGCGGCGACATACTCCACCGTCGCGTAGCCCTGATTGAAGGTCCGTGCCTTCTTGATCTTCTCCACCAGCGCCGCCGGCATCGGCGCGCCGGTGCGGGTGTGCTTGGCGTAGTTGGCGAAGACCCGCGGCTCGAGCGCCCAGTGTTCGTTGAACTGCGACGGGAACTCGACGAAGTCGCTCGGCACGTTGGCCAGCGTCGGGTAGGTGACGTTCTGGAAGATGCCGTGCAGCGCGTGACCGAACTCGTGGAAGATGGTCGTGACGTCGTCCCAGCTCAGCAGCGTCGGCTCGCCCGGAGCCGGCTTGGTGACGTTGCAGACGTTGAACACCACCGGCTTGGTGCCGCGCAGCAGGCTCTGGTCGACGAAGCTGTCCATCCACGCACCGCCGCTCTTGCTCGGCCGGGAGTAGTAGTCGGCGTAGAAGAGGGCGATCGACTTGCCGTCGGCGTCGAACACCTCGAAGACCCGCACGTCCGGGTGGTAGACCGGCAGATCCTTGCGCTCCTCGAAGGTCAGTCCGAAGAGCTCGTGCGCCGAGAAGAAGACACCGTCGCGCAACACGCGCTCGAGATCGAAGTAGGGCCGGATCTCGCTCTCGTCGAGGTCGTATTCGGCCTTGCGGACCTGCTCGGCGTAGAAGTCCCAGTCGGCCGCCCCGAGGGTGAAGCCGCCCTTCTGCGCATCGACGATCGCCTGCATCTTCGCGGCCTCGGCACGCGCCCGGCCGGTGGCCGCCGGCACCAGGTCGGTGAGCAGCCTGGTCGCCGCTGCCGGCGTCTTGGCCATCTGGTCGTCGAGCGAGTACGCGGCGTAGGTCGGATAGCCGAGCAGTCGCGCCCGCTCGGCACGCAACTGGGCGAGGCGCGAGACGAGCTCGCGCGTGTCGTTCGGCCCGCCGTGGGCCCCGCGCCCCGTCGACGCGGCGAGCAGCTGCTGGCGCAGAGCCCGGTCGCGCAGCGAGGCCAGAGCCGGCTGCTGGGTCGTGTTCTTCAGGCTGATCGCCCACTTTCCGGCGAGACCGCGGCCGCGCGCCTCCTCGGCGGCGGTCGCCACCTCGGCCGCCGAGAGGCCGGCGAGCCGGGCCACGTCGTCGACGACCACCGCCGAGGCGTTGGTGTCGGCAAGCACCCGCTCGTGGAACTCGGTGGTGAGCTTCGCCTCCTCCTGGTTGAGCGCCCGCAGCGCCGCCTTGTCGCTCTCGCCGAGCTCGGCACCGGCACGCACGAAGTCGCGGTAGACCCGCTCGGCGAGACGGCGCGCCTCGCCCGTGAGCCCGAGCGGATCGCGCTTCTGGTAGAGCGCACGGACCCGGGCGAAGAGCTTCGCGTCGAGATAGATCGCGTCGCGGTGCGCGGCGAGCTTCGGCGCCATCTCGCTCTGCACCGCCTGCAGCTCCTCGGAGGTATCGGCGTCGGCGAGCGCATTGAAGACGCGGCGCACGCGGGTCAGGAGCTCGCCCGAACGCTCCATCGCCTCGAGGGTATTGGCGAAGGTCGGTTCGGCCGGGTCGGCACCGATGGCCGCCATCTCGGCCATCTGACGCTTCATCCCTTCGGCGAGCGCCGGACCGAAGTCGGCGACGCGGATCTTGTCGAAGGGTGGCGCCTGGTACGGCAACGGGCTCGGCGTGAAGAACGGGTTCATGGCGGCGGCAGGCTCTTTCTTCGGCTCCTCGGCGGGCGAGGGGAGCGCGGCCAGCGTCAGTGCGAGGCCGCAAAGCAGGAAGCGAAGCGTCGAGTGCATGGTCGGGGCCCTTCCGGAGGGTGAGTTTCTGCGGCGAGGCGGACGCCCCACCGGCAGGGAAGAGCATAACGCCGCGTCTGCCGTTCCCTGCTAATCTGGGTCGCAGCGTTCCCACCGATCGGTCGATTCCTCGTGTCGTCGATGCCTGCGACCTACGCTCAAGCCCTCGCCCACGCTGCCCGCACTCGGCCTCGTGGGCTCGCCTACACCTTCGCGGACCAGGCGGTCTCCTGGGCCGAGCTCTTCGCGCGGGCCCGGGCACGGGCCGTCGGCTTGCGAGCCCACGGCATCGCCGCCGGCGATCGGGTCGTCCTCCTCCTCCCGGCCGGACTCGAGCTCGTGGCGATGTTCGCCGCCGTCTCGCTGCTCGGCGGTGTGCCGGCCGTGCTCAACCCTGGCCTTCCGGCAGCGACGGCGCTCGCCCGGGCGCGCCGCCTTCGACCGCGCCTCGTCGTCGCCGCGACGATGCAGCCGGGCCTCGCGGCGGCCGATCCGTCGCTCCCGCTCGCGCTGGCCGAGGAGCTCCCGCGGGACGGCGACCTTCCCGCGGAACCGCCCGTGCCGGACCCTCACGACGTCGCGCTCCTGCAGATGACCTCGGGGACGACCGGCGAGCCGCGGGCCGTCCAGCTCTCGCATCGCGCCATCACCGCGTGGCGACGCCTCTTCTCCGAGGTCTACGCGATCGGCGAGGACGACGTCCTCTGCGGCTGGGCTCCCCCCTGGCACGTCATGGGCCTGCTTCGTTTCGTCGTCCTGCCGCCCTTTCACGGCTGCCCGTCCCATCTCGTGGCACCGGTGGTCTCCTCGCTCGGCGTCTGGCTCGAGACGCTCTCGCGCGTCGGCGCGACGCTCACCTCGGCGACCGATTTCTCGCTCCGCCATGCGCTGCGCCTGGTCGACCCGAGCTCGCTCGACCTCAGGAGACTGCGGCTGATCGCGAGTGGGGGCGAACCGATGCGCCTCTCGACCCTGCGCGAGTTCGAGGAGCGCGTCGGCCTGCCGGGGGTGGTGCGCCCCGCCTACGGCCTGGCCGAGGCGACCATGGGGGTGACGAGCGTGCGCCGCGGCGAGGCGCTGCGCAGCGACGACGCGGGCAACGTCTCCTGCGGACGCCCGCTCGCCGGCGTCGAGCTGCGAATTCTCGACGAGCACGGCAAGGCGGTCCCCCCGGGTGTGCGGGGCGAGATCGTCCTCCGTTCGCCGACGCTCTTCAGCGGCTACTTCGAGGCGGAGGACGAGACCCGGCAGGTCCTGCGCGACGGCTGGCTCTACACCGGCGACTGCGGCCGCCTCGACGAGGGAGGGGAGCTCTTCGTCGTCGGACGACAGCGCCTCCTCATCAAGCATGCCGGCGCCGCCTTCGCCCCGCGCGAGATCGAAGAGGCCGTCGACGCGGTCCCTGGCGTGGTCCGCTCGGCGGCGCTCGGTCTGGCGCGCGGCGATGGGCGCGAGCAGATCGTCGTCGCCGCCGAAGTCACCACCGAAGTCACTGCCGAGGTCGAGGCGACCGCCTCCGACTCGGCGGCACGGCTGGCCGCCCAGGTGGCTCGCGCGGTGCGCGACAGCATCGGCGTGCCGCCCGCCGAGGTTCTGCTGCTGCACCGGGGAACGCTGCCGGCGACCGAGACCGGGAAGCTGCGACACGCCGTCTTCCGCCAGCGACTCCTGCGGGGTGAGCTGACGGCTCGCGAGCTCGTCCTCGGTCGGCCGGACGGCTGGACGGGCTGAGCCGGGAGGGGCGCCCGGTCCCAACGGAGCGCCGCGCTCAGCGCTCCGCCCGCAGGAGCTGGCGCAGGAGCCCGAGCCCGAGTTGCTCGGGACGCCGGCGCAGGAAGTCCTCGAGCCACCTTCCGGCCTCCTCGGCGCTCGCGACCGGTGCTCCGCGCTCGACCACCACCTGCGCTCCTTCCCACCGAGCGACCCGCGGAAGGATCGGCGAACCGGTCAGCCGGCTCATGGCGAAGGCTCCTCTCGCCAGGGCGAGACGACGCCCGAGGCAACGAACGTCGACGCCGCTGCCCGACTCGCCGTCGGCGGCCACGACCACCGAACCGCCCGTCTCGAGATGAGCGACCGCCGCCTTGAGGGCCGCCGCACGCTCTCCCGCACCACCCTCGGTGAACGCAAAGCGTTGGCCGGGCCGAGGGCTGTAGATCGGCGACGCCCGCATCAGGAGGATGCCGCGGCGCGACGCATCCAGTGCTTCGCCCAGCAACTGAAGCGCGCCGACATGGAAGGTCAGCAGCACGGCCGGCCGGGTGTCCTGGCTCTCCCCGTCCTGGCCGACCAGCGCCGCCAGCCTCCCGGGGCCGAGCCGGTGCAGCAGCGCAACGCTCAGGCGATTGCGCGCTTCGAGCCCGGCGATCCGGCGAGCGAGCCGCGCCGAGGGATCTGGCGACAGATCGAACAGGGCGGCGACCTCGGCAGCGCTCGGCCAGTGGCCGGAGAGCCGCTGGCGCAACTCGCCGAGGGTGGACGCGAGGCGTACACCGCGGCGGGGCCAGCGAACCGCGGCGACGGCGAGGGCGCTCTCGAGCGCGTCGAAGGCGCGACTCGCCGCGGCGCTCAGGCCCCGGCGTCGCGTAGCCACCCGATCAGCTCGCCGAGGGTTGGCGCGTCCTGGCGCAGGATGGCGGCCGGCAGTCGGACGCCGAAGTGGCGCTCGCAAGCGACCACCAGCTCGACCAGACCGACCGAGTCGAGGCCGAGCCCCGACTCGTCCAGTCGCAGTTCGTCGGCGAGATCGTTCTCGGTCCAGAAGGAGGGAACGCGCTCGCGCACCAGGTCACGCACCGCCTTGCCGAGACGGTCGAGCTCGGGAGCGGTTGCGGATGCGCAGAGAGTGTCGTCGGCGGTCACGCCTCGCATGGTACCGGACCTGACGATCCCCGCGCCCGACGCCGCTCGGCAGTGGAGCTACACTAAGAGGCGATGTCGCTCGCCATCGAGGTCCAGAGCGTCGACCTGCGTTTCGTCGGGTTCGACGGCCACACCACCGAGGGGAGCCTCTTCCTTCACCTGGCCGGCGAGCGCTCGGCGCGCCCGCAAACCGCGCTCGATCGACTGAACGATCCGGCCGTGCGCTTCGTGCCGGTACGCGTCGACGAGCACGTCGAGCTGGTCAACCTCGCCTGGCTCGCCTTCGTCTCCCGTCCCGGTCGTGCCCCCGAGGTTGCCGCCCAGGAGGAGATCGGTGCGCTCCACGCCAGCGTCGCGCTCGACCTCGCCGGCGGGATGACGGTCGAGGGCGACCTGCACTACCTCCTCCCTTCCGGCCACTCGCGGGTCTCCGATCTGCTCAACTCCGCCGACGAGCGTTTCCTCCTCGTCACCACCGCCGACGAGACGCTTTACGTCCATCGCGCCGCCGTGGTGCGCGCCCGGACCTCCTAGGCGAGGACGACGATGGCCGCCCTCGAGAACCTGCTGCGCGCCGGCCTGGCGAACCGGATGGAGTCGCTGACCCTCGAGCCGGGGCAGCTGCCGCGCCTGCGCGCCGGCGGCGTCGAGCGCGGGGTCAGTCGCGAGCCGCTCGACGCCGCGCGCATCATCGCCCTCACCGCCGAGATCGCCCCGCCCGGCTTCCAGCCGCTCAGCGGTACGCCCTTCCGATTCGAGCACGCGGTCGACGGTCACGCCCTGCGGGTGGATGGGCTCCCCAGCGGCAGCGGGTGGGCGGTGACGATCGTTCCCCTCGCCGACTCGCCGCCGGCCGACGTGCCGGGACTCCCGGTGTTCGGGGGCCTCGAGACCACCGCCGTTCCCGGCCGGCCGGTGACGAGGATCGGCGAGCTGCTGGAGCTGCTGCTCGAGCGCAAGGGCTCCGACCTCCACCTGTCGAGCGACCATCGCCCGCGGATGCGGCTGCACGGCGACCTGACCGAGATGAGCGAATTCGCCGCCATCTCGGCCGCCGAGATGGGCCCGCTGCTCGACGCCATCGCGCCGTCGCGCAACCGCGAGCAGTTCGCCGGCATCAACGACACCGACTTCGCTGTCGAGCTGCCCGGCAAGGCACGCTTCCGGGTGAACTTCTTCCGCGACCACCGCGGCCCCGGCGCGGTGATGCGGACCATCCCGAGCCGCGTCCCGACCTTCGAGGAGCTCGGCCTTCCCGACTCGATCCGCAAGCTCGCCTACCTGTCCAAGGGGCTGGTGCTGGTCACCGGGCCGACCGGCTCGGGCAAGTCGACGACCCTCGCGGCGATCGTCGACCTGGTCAATCGTTCGCGCTCCGACCACATCATCACGATCGAGGACCCGGTCGAGTTCGTCCACCCCTCCCGCCGTTGCCTGGTCAACCAGCGCGAGGTCGGCGTGCATACCGGGTCGTTCAAGCACGCGCTGCGCGCCGCCCTGCGCGAGGACCCGGACGTCGTCCTGGTGGGCGAGATGCGCGACCTCGAGACCGTGTCGATCGCCATCGAGACGGCCGAGACCGGGCACCTCGTCTTCGGCACGCTCCACACCACCACCGCCCCCTCGACCATCGAACGACTGGTCGACCAGTTCCCGGGCGATCGCCAGTCGCAGATCCGCATGATGCTCGCCGACAGCCTCAAGGCGGTCATCGCCCAGGTGCTGCTCAAGAAGATCGGCGGCGGACGCGTCGCGGCCTTCGAGATCCTCATCGCCACCCCGGCACTGTCGAACCTGATCCGCGAGGGGAAGACCTTCCAGATCGCCTCGGCGATGCAGCTCGGGCGCGCCCAGGGCATGCTGCTGATGAACGACGCGCTCTACGACCTGGTCGACCGCAAGATCGTCGAGCCACGCGAGGCGTACCTCAAGGCCGTCGACAAGGACGGGCTGGTGCAGAAGCTGCGGGCCGGCAGCCACGACCTGCAGTTCCTCGAGGAGATGAAGGGGACGGGCTGAGGCGCCCGCGCCGGAGCTCGTTTCGCGTCCCCCCTGCTCCTCCACGGCGACCCGGCGGCGAAGCCCTGCCGCGTCGCCGCCATCGCCGCATCGCCGCATCGCCGATTTTCGCGGTTGCGGCATTCCCTGTAGGCTCCGCGGGAACGGACGGCAAGGGAGGTCCCATGCGACGGCAGAAGAGCCTGATCGACGAAATCCCGCTCGGCGGCATCGTTTCGGTGCGCGACCGGCTGTTGGAGATGCAGGCCAAGGGGCATCCCATCCTTCGCCTCGAGTCCGGCGATCCCTCCTTCGACATTCCGCCCCACGTGCGCGAGGCGATCGAGAAGGCGCTGCGGGACGGCCAGACCCACTACACCGCCGGAGCCGGCATCCCGCCGCTGCGGCGCGCCATCGCCGACAAGCTGCGGCGCGACAATCGCATTGCCATCGACGGCCCGGAGCGCGTGCTGGTGACCAACGGAGCGATGCACGCCCTCTACATCGCCTTCCGCGCGCTCGTCGAGCAGCCCGGCGACGAGATCATCGTCCCCGACCCGACGTGGACCGAGACGGCCGACAACGTGCGGCTGGCGGGCGGCGCCGTGGTGCGCTGCCGTCTCGACCCGGCGCGCGCCTGGAGCCTGGTGCCCGAGCGGATCGAAGCGCTGGTGACGCCGCGCACCCGAGCGATCGTGCTCAACACGCCGCACAACCCGACGGGCGCCGTGCTCGATCGGCCGACTCTTGAGGGGATCCTCGCGGTGGCCGAGCGACACGACCTCTGGGTGGTCTCCGACGAGGCCTACGAGACGGTGCTCTTCGACGGGCGCGAGCACCTGTCGATCGGCTCGCTCCCGGGCGCCGAGCGCCGCGTCGTCAGCATCTTCTCGATGTCGAAGTCCTACGCGATGAGCGGCCTGCGGGTCGGCTACGTGGCGGTCAACGACGACCTGTTGATCGAGCGGATGGCCAAGCTCCTGCGCTGCACGATCAACGGCGTCAACTCCGCCACCCAGCACGGCGCGGTCGCCGCGCTCGACGGCCCGCAGGAGGCGACGCGCGAGATGACCCGGGTCTACCAGCAGCGGCGCGACGTGCTGATGGCCGGCCTGCGGCAGCTTCGCCACCTCGAGGCGTTCACTCCTCAGGGCGCCTTCTACGTCTGGGCGCGGATCGCCGATTCCTGGCCGGGACACGACGGCCAGCGCGACGGCTGGGCGATGACCCACTCGCTGATCGACCAGGCGGGCATCGGCAGCGCCCCCGGCGAGGTCTTCGGCCCAGCCGGTGCCGGCCACCTGCGCTTCGCTTTCTCCTGCTCGACCGAGCAGATCGAACGGGCCGCGGCCCTTCTGCCGGGGCTCGGGCTCTAGGCCGGGAGGCCGGCGCGAGCCGCAGCTCCCTGCCGCCGTCCGCCTCAGTCGTGATGCTCGGCCGGCGAGAGCCGCTCGGCACCGGGAAGGACGCCGACCAGGCGTTGCGGGTCGTGGATCAGCACCGGCAGGTGCTGCGGGCAGATGTGGAGCGTCTCGCCGCGGAAGGCGAGGACGACGAGCGGGGTCTGGTGCTCGTCGCGATGGCAGAAGAGACAGACCTTCGGGGCGGCGGCGACCATTCGGTTCTCCTCGGGTTCTCCGACGCGCCCGAGGCTATCCGACCGGTCCGCGGTCGACCATGACGGGGATCAGCCCCGGCGCCTCCGAGGCTCCCGCGGCAGGGCGATAGACTCCCGGTTCAGCATGCGCCTGGGCATCGACTTCGGGACCACCCACACGGTGGCCGCGCTCGTCGATCGCGGGAACTATCCCGTGATCGGCTTCGAGTGGGGCGACACCTTCCCGTCCGTCGTCGCGGTCGCCGAAGCGGACGGCGCCCTGCGCTTCGGCCCCGACGCCCTGGCCGCGGCCGAGCAACCTGGGTGGCGGCTGGTGCGGTCGTTCAAGCGCCTGTTGGGCGAGGTCGGCCCGCAGTCGCGGATCGAAGTCGCCGGGCACCGCTTCGCCCTCGCCGAGATCCTCGCCGGTCACTTCGCTCGCCTCCGCGACGAGATCCGCGAACGCTCGACCGCGGCGGGAGAGGGCGACCGCGAGCTCGTCGTGGCCCTCAGCGTGCCGGCGCACGCCTCCTCCGACCAGCGCTTCCTCACCCTGACCGCGGCCCGCGAAGCCGGCTTCCAGGTCGAATCGGTCCTCAACGAGCCGTCGGCGGCGGGTTTCGAGTACGCCCATCGCTACCGCCGCACCTTCACCAGCCGGCGCGAGCACGTGCTGGTCTACGACCTCGGCGGCGGAACGTTCGACGTGTCGCTGATTCACATGGCCGGCCTGGCGAACGAAGTGGTCGCGACCGCCGGCGTCGCCCGGCTGGGCGGCGACGACTTCGACGCGTGCCTCGCCGCATGGGTCGCCGAGCGCGCGGGACTGGGCACGGTCCGCGGCGGCGCGCGCGAGACGCTGGTCGACGAGGTTCGCCGCCAGAAGGAGCGGCTCACCCCACAGAGTCGGCGATTCGTCGTCGATCTCGCCGGGCTCGACCGGGAGGACGTCGCGCTGCCGGTCGACGACGCCTACCAGGCCTGTCGCGAGCTCGTCGAGCAGACGGTCGAGCGGGTCGAAGAGGTCGTCGCGGTCGCCGCGTGCCGCGCCGGCGTCGGGTGGGAGGAGATCGCCAGCCTCTACGTGGTCGGCGGTGCGAGCTCTTTCCCGCCGGTGCTGCGCCAGCTGCGCGAACGTTACGGCGAGAAGCGCGTCCGGCGCTCGCCCCACCCGTATGCGGCGACGGCGATCGGCCTCGCCTGCACGCTCGACGACGCTTCGGGCGTCGTGCTGCGCGACCTGCTCTCGCGCACCTTCGGTGTGTTTCGCGAGTCCGCAGGCGGACACGGCATCGCCTTCGACCCGATCTTCGAGCGTGACACGCCGCTCCCGGCCACCGGCGGCGGCCGGCTCGAGGTGGTGCGCCGCTACCGGGCGGCGCACAACCTCGGACACTTCCGCTATCTCGAGTGCGGCCGCTTGCGCGACGGCGTGCCGGACGGCACCGTGGCGCCGTGGGACGAGATCCGCTTTCCGTTCGACCCGGCGCTGCGCGAGCGGGGCGACCTCGCCGCGGTCCCGGTCGTCCGGCTCCCCGGCGAGGGGCCGTGGATCGAGGAGCGGTACGACTGCACCGCCGCCGGGACGTTCCGCGTCATCCTCACCTGCCTCGACGACGGGTGGTCGCGCCGCTACGAGCTCGGCCGACGCGGCGACGCCGTCGCGCGATTCGACTGAAGCGAAGACCCGGCGAGCCGCCCGGATCCGCGGGACGGACCAGACCGGCCGGCAACCCTCGGCGGTCGCGGGCCGTACCACCCTCTCAGCCGTTCCTGGTCGAACCTTGCCCCGACGGCCGTCGGCGGGGCCACTCCCGGAGGTCGCGATGTCCCGATCGAACCGAAGACTCCCCTTGGCGCTGGTGGCCTGCCTAGCCCTGCCGTTCGCGGCGGACGCGCAAGCTCAGTCCCCCGCTCCGCCGTCGAGCTACAGCGGCCACGGAGCCGACAGCCTGTCGCGCGAGACGATCCAGAAGTACGCACCGAAGCCCCTGGCTCCCGACGTCTCGCGCCGCATCCAACAGGCGCTCGACCTGCGCTCGCCGGGCGGCGGGCAACTCTCGCCCGACGGCACGCATCTCTATTTCGGCTGGTCGATCACCGGCACGCCGCAGATCTGGCGTCTCGATGCGCCCAAGGCGTTCCCCCTCCAGATGACCGGCGGCGAAGACCGCACCGGCCTCTCGGCCGTCGCTCCCGACGGCTCCTTCCTCGTCGTCTCGCGCGATCGCGGCGGCCAGGAGGACCCCGGGCTCTACCTCCAGCCGGCCGGCGGTGGGCCGCTCCGGCTCGTCCAGCACGAGAAGGGATCGCGCGCCTTCCTCGCCTTCGTCGCCGAGGACTCGAAGTCGCTCGTCTTCTCTGCCAACGACCGCGAACCCGGGAGCTACGCCGTCTACCGCTTCGAGATCGCCTCCGGCAAGAAGGAGCTCCTCGTCGGCGAGCCCGGGCTCTGGTCGGTCGAGGACCGCCGCGAAGAGGGCGGCAAGCTGCGGCTGCTCCTCTCGAAGGCGCTCGGCTCGCGGCAGCAGGAGGTCTACGAGTGGGCCGACGGCAAGCTCGAGCCGCTCTTCGGCCAGGGCGAGACGGTCGAGTACGACGTCGCCTACGGACCACGGCCCGGCGAGGTGCTGGTGCGCACCGACAAGCTCGGCGAGTTCCGCCGCCTCTACCGGTGGACGCGCGCGAAGGGGCTCGAACCGCTCACCCCCGAGAAGCGGGCCGAGGTCGCCGGCTTCGGCCTCGACCGCGTCCGGCAGAAGCTCTACGTGGTCTGGAACGACGGCGGCTACTTCCGCACCCAGGCGTTCGACGCGACGACGCTCGCCGAGCTTTCGCTCCCCGCCTTCCCCGGTGCCGACTCGGTGACGCCGGGCTCGTCGACCCCGGACGGCCGCTTCGTCATCCTCGGCGTCGAGACGGGCACGGCGCCGCGCGCGAGCTACGTCTGGGACTGGAAGACGAAGAGCCTCGTCCAGTGGACCGTTCCTTCGACCCCCGAGGTCGACACCTCGACCTTCGCCGTCGATCGGCTCGAGCACTATCCGGCTCGTGACGGCACGTCGATTCCCATCTTCGTCCGCTACCCGACCGGTTGCGACCCGCAGAGCGGCGCGCCGAAAGGTCCGTGCCCGGTAATCGTCGACTTCCACGGCGGTCCCGAAGGACAGGCCACCCCGGGCTTCTCGCCGATCGACCAGCTCTGGATCGACGCCGGCTTCGTCTACGCCCAGCCGAACGTGCGCGGCAGCGACGGCTACGGCAAGAGCTGGCTCGACGCCGACAACGGGGCGAGGCGCCTGGCGGTGCTCTCCGACATCGAGGACGCGGCGACCTACTTCCGCAAGGGGTTGGCGAAGGACGGCAAGGCGCCGAAGCTCGGCGTCACCGGCGGCAGCTACGGCGGCTACTCGACGCTCGCGGCGATGACGATCTTCGCCGGCGCCTACGACGCCGGGGCCTCGATCGTCGGCATTAGCAACCTCGAGACGTTCCTCAAGAACACCGCGCCGTACCGCCGCCGCCTGCGGACCTCCGAGTACGGCGACCCGGACAAGGAGCCCGAGGTGCTGCGCAAGCTCTCGCCGTTCAACTTCATCGACCGCGTGAAGGGACCGCTGCTCATCATCCAGGGGGTCGACGACCCGCGCGTGCCGGTGGGCGAGGCGATCCAGATGCACGAGGCGATGCAGGCCAAGGGGCTCCCGTCCGAGCTGATCCTGCTCGAGGGCGAAGGGCACGGCGCCGCGCGGCGCTCGAGCCAGGTCGTGCAGTTCGGACACGTGCTGCGGTTCTTCGAGGAGCACCTGCTCGGGAAGAAGGCCGCCACGCCGTAAAGAACGGTGCCCATCTCTCCGGCCATCCGCGTCACCCCGTTCTCGGGAGGGGGGCCGCGGGTGGCCGGACGGAGGGCTCCCGTCCCCGCGCGGAGCACGGATCGGGAAACGAGGCCGACTCCGGGAGGATCCTCCCCGGCGAGCACGGCGACGGGACGCCGGCCGGACAGGACCCGCGGCAGGGGCGCACTGCCTCCCCCCGGGCCGACGAGGGCTCCTCCTCCGCGGGCCTCGTCGCTCTTCCGGCCGTCCCATCGACGGGCTCCCCACCCTGCCCCCGCCCACGCATGACGACGTCCATCGGGAGAGGGCCGCGGGTGGCCGGACGGAGGGCTCCCGTCCCCGCGCGGAGCACGGATCGGGAATCGAAGCCGACTCCGGGAGGATCCTCCCGGGCGAGCACGGAGACGGGAAACCGGCCGGACAGGACCCGCGGCGGGGGCGCGTCATCCCGCGCCGCAGAGACGCTTCACGAGATCGTGGACGGCGGTGCGTCCGCGATCGGCGTGCCGCCGCGTTCGAGATAGAGGCGGTAGAGCTGCGCGTAGAGGTGAGCCTGCACCAGGAAGACCAGTGCCATCGCCGGGAAGATGCCGACGAAACAGCAGAGCATGCCGAGCGCGAAGAGCGCGATGGCGATCCCGGCCATTCCGAAGTGACACGCCACCGAAGCCCAGCCGACGCGGCGCCAGAAATCCCGGCAAAATGCGACGTCGTAAGCGGCGGCGATGTCCTCGAGGTGCGCCGCCCGCAACCAGAGCGGCGCGACGAGGGAGGCGACGCCGAGCGCCACGGTGGCGATCAGGAGTGTACCCGCCACCAGCACCGCGGCGAGCAGCGGTCCGGGGTGCGCCTCTGGGCGAGCCGCCGTGGCACCGACGAGGGCGGTGACCAGGCCGAGGCCGGCAATGCCGGCGAAGAGGAGAGGGAGCAACGCCACACTCGCCGCCAGACCGACGAGGAAGAGGCGCAGCCCCGTCATCAGGTAAACGGTGAGTGCGCTCAGATCGAACGGTCTCACCTGCTCTCGACCCGGAGCGCGTCCGAGCTCGACGGCAACGGCGGCCTGGTAGCCGTTCGCAGCGATCGGGCCCACCATGGGAACCAGGGAAGCCACCGCCAGGCAGAGCAGCGTGATCGGCCAGTCCTTCTGCTCGAAAACCCAGCTGACCGATCGCCGATAGCGCATGGTTCCCTCCAGGGAAGACCGAATCTCGACTCGACGAGGGCCGAACGGCGTCGTGGCCGTCGGTCTCGCTGCGAGCGCCGACGAGCGGCGGGGTTCGAATCCCGTCGCCGAGTCTAGAGCAGCGCGATTCGGCCGCGACCCGCTTGCCCAGCGCGACCGGCGCGCCGACCGCTACGGTGCGGCGTAGCTTCCGTTCCAGCGACCGAGGGTACCGGCTTCGAAACCGTCGCCGAACGGCAGACCGGGTGCCGCGGCGGAAATCTCGATGTCGTCGACGTACCAGCCGTCGAACACCTGGCTCGAGTCCGAGGTGAGACGGAAGCGGACGCGCGCCTGCGCGGCGCCGGCGAGCTCCGGTACGCTGAGCCGGACGGCACCCCACGTCGACTGCGTCCCCGTGTAGCGCGCCTTCTCGGTCCAGGTGCTGCCGCCATTGGTCGAGACCTCGACCAGGCCGAAGTCCCACGAGCTCTCGAGGGCGTAGCGGTGCCAGAAGGCGATCTCGACGCCGGTGCGGCCCCTGAGGTCGACGATCGGCGAGGTGAGCGAGGTGTTGACGTTGTTGCCGTAGTTGCCGGACGGCGAGTCGGTCCAGCTGTGGGTCGGGCTGTGCGCGCTCGCCGTGGTCTGCGCCCAGGGCGACTGCGCCGTCCAGCCTCCCGTGCCGCTCTCGACATCGTCGGCAAACGGCGCCGGGAAGAGCGTGAAGTCGCGTTGCACCGGCGGCCCGGAGGCCAGGGTGACCCCGCTGGCACTGGCACTGCCGAAGCCGAAGCGCGTCGCGGTGAGGTCGTAAGTGCCCGGCGGGAGATCGAGACCGTAGGCTCCGGTGCCGGCATCCGACGAGGTGGCGAAGCTCCCGGTGGTGATGCTGGCGGCGAGCGGCGCGCCGTTCGATCCGTTGTGCACGGTGCCCTCGACGTGCGGCACCGTTCCCGGCGCGAAGACCCAGAAGAAGAGCGCGGTGACGGGACCCCAGTTGTTGCCGGCATCGCGGGCGCGCAGGTAGGCGAAGTGCCGTCCGACGCCGAGCGCGGTCGTGTCGATGCTGCCCACGATCGCCTCGGAATTGGCGTTGAACGTCCCGTCGCCCGGGGCCATCGCCACCGGCGCAGCGCCGGCCGACCAGGGCGGGGTGTCGACGTAGAGCTCGGCGGCGGCGATCGCCTGCCCTTCGGTCGGCCCCCCGGTGGCGGTGCCGTAACGGGTGTCGTCGGCCCGCGCGGCCACCGCGAGCAGGTCGCCGGCGGCGGCGACCGGATCGGGGAAGGCGGCCTCGACGACATCGGGCCCGGCCGAGAGGCGGTAGGGCGCACGCGCGGCGCGCGCCGCGTAACGCAGCATGGCGTGCGAGGCCGGCAGCACGCCCGCCTCGAAGCTCGCACAGCTCTCGAAGAAGGCGGTGCCCATCTCCCAGGTGTAGGCGGGGATGCCGAGGACGCCGTAGAGGTAGTCCTTCGTCGAGCCGTCAACCGGGTAGAGGCTGCCGAGTTGCGCCGGGTAGCCGGAGAGGTAGCCCCACTTGCGACCGAGACGGAGGAGCTCGGGACCGTTCGGCGGGTTCGGCGGATCCTGGAAACCGAAGACCGAGAGGATCGCCGGCTGGTAGCTGTGCAGGTCGACGTAGACGCCGATCGTGTCGAGCGAGGCGGGGTCGGTGAGCAGCGGCCCGCGCCAGTCCTGGAAGAGGCCGAGCATGTAGCTCTGCACCGCCTGCGTCTCGGGCTCCGAGCCGGCGGCGTGACCGTGGTAGTCCTCGCCGCAGGGGTCGTTGCTCGAGCCGCCGCAGCAGGCCCACTCGAAGTCGAAGTTGCGGTTGAGGTCGACGCCGTAGGTCGAAGCGCAGCCATCGGTGTTGTTGACGTTCTTGCGCCAGGACGACCCGGTCTCGGCCACCTTGCGACCGTCCGGGTTGGTGTGCAGCACCAGGTGCACCTCGTGGTGGTCGAGCAACCAGGTCGCCTCGGGATCGTTCCCGTACTGGGCGAGCAACCACTCGGCGAAGCGGGTGGCCGCCTCGGCCGTCGTGTACTCGCGGGCATGGATCGCGGCGGTGACGAGCAGCGCCGGCTTCGGGCCCGGGATCGCCGAGTTGGTCAGGCGCAGGACGCGCATGTCGTAGCCCTGCGCGGCGTTCTGTGCCTTCTTCCACGAGTCGCCGATGTCGCTCCAGGTGGCCAGGGTCGGATAGGTGGCAGCGAGACCGGCGGCGGTGGCGAACGTCTCTTCCACCGTGCGGTAGCAGGGGAATCCGGGAATGGTCGTCGTCGCTTCGCCGCGCGGCGCCTCGAGGGCGAGACGAAGCCACCCGGTTCGCTCCTCGTCGATCTCGAGGCGATAGCCCTCGCGTTCGAGCTGGGCGCGCTCCGCGGCGTCCGCTTCGACGAGCGCGAAGCCCTTCTCGGGGTACCAGCCGAGGTGGTCGTGGCGGCGTGCGAGCTCGCGCACCTGGTCGGGGAAGAGTGGGTAGGCACGCACCATGGCGAGCGTCGCGGAATCGGCGGCCGGAAGCGGAGTGACAGCGGCAACGGCCAAGGCGAGCGCCGCCGTGGCCCGGGCGAGGGGAGACAACCGGACTCTCGGGATCACGAATGCGGACAGCAACATCGCCCGCCGAGTCGGGAAAACGGTGTCCAGCCCACCCGCACGGGAGCGCGAGGTGCTTCATTCGTCCGGCCCGCCCCTCCGATCCCGCCCCGATCGGGTGCTACGCTTCGCGATCCATGACCCAGGACCCGGCGCTGCGGCGCCCCATCGCTTCTCGCCGCAGCGCCTGGGCTCGCGCCCTCGCGGCGTTCTTCGTCAGCCGACGAGTGCCGCCGAATGCCATCTCGGTGGCGAGCGTCGTCTTCGCGCTCGGCACCGGTGTGGCGTTCGTCCTCGCCGGGCTGACGACCGGCGGCGGACGGATCGCCTGGCTCGTCGCCGCCGCGTTGCTCGTGCCGGCGCGGCTCGTCGCCAACCTGCTCGACGGAATGGTCGCCGTCGAGGGCGGCCTGGGCGGCAGGAGCGGCGAGATCTACAACGAGCTCCCGGACCGACTCTCCGACACCTTCGCCCTGGTCGGCGCGGGCTACGGCGCGACCCTGGCCGGCGTGACGTGGGGCGACGACGCCGGCTGGGCGGCCGCCCTCGCCGCCGTGCTCACGGCCTACGTCAGGACGCTCGGGGTGGCGGCGGGTGCCCCCGCCGACTTCCGCGGCCCGATGGCCAAGCAGCAGCGCATGGTGACGCTGGCCGCCGCAGCCCTCGCCGCGGCGATCGAGACGGTCACCGCCCAGCCACCGCGCGTGCTACCCGCGGCGCTCGTGCTGATCGCCCTGCTCTCGCTCGTCACCGCTACGCGGCGCACCCTCGCCACCGTGCGCTTCCTCGAGCGGCGATGAGCCATCCGCTCGCTCCGCTCCTGGCGACGCTGGTGCGGCTCTACTGCGGAGCCACCGCGCGCTGGCGCGGCTGCCGCCCCGAGCTTTCGCAGCGCCTCTACGTGGCCAACCACACGAGCCACCTCGACGCGGTGGTGCTCTGGTCGGCGCTGCCGCGCGAGCTGCGCGCGCGCACCCGGCCGATCGCCGCCGCCGACTACTGGAGCCGCGGCCTGCGCCGCTACCTCGCCACGCGCGTCTTCGACGCGATCCTGATCCCGCGCGGCGCCCCCGGGCGCAGCGCGGTGGAAAGGGAGGCGGCGGCGCGAGCGGCGATCGCCGGCACCCTCGCAGGACTCGGGCCCCCGGAAGCGGGGCGCTCGGCGATCCTCTTCCCGGAGGGGACGCGCAGCCCGGACGGCCGTCTGCAGCCGCTCAAGAGCGGCGTCTACCACCTCTGCCGGGAGCGCCCCGGGCTCGAGCTGGTGCCGGTCTGGCTGGAGAACCTCGGCCGCATCCTGCCGAAGGGCGGGCTCGCGCCCGTGCCGTTCGTCGCCAGCGCCACCTTCGGCCCGCCGCTCGCGCTCGGCGAGGGCGAAGCGAAGGATGCGTTCCTCGCTCGCCTGCGCGCGGCGATCCTCGCGCTCGCCGCCGACCCCGCCGCCGGAGGGCTCCGATGATCCACCCGCTCGACCCCGAATTGCTCGCCGCCTTCGGCGGCATTCTCGCCCTGCTGGTTCTCGCCACGCTGGTCGCAGCGCTGCTCGCCCGCCGCGTCACCCGCGAGTCGGCACGCGCCACGGTCGCCAATGCGCAGGCGCGCATCCGCGCCTGGTGGGTGATGGCAGCGATCTTCGCCGTCGCCACCGCCGCGCGGCCCTACGGCTCGCTCCTGCTCTTCGCCCTGCTGTCGTTCCTCGCCCTGCGCGAGTTCGTCACCCTCACACCGACGCGCGACGGCGACCGCACCGCGCTGCTCGCCGCCTTCTTCGTCGTGCTGCCGGTCCAGTACCTCCTGCTCGCCCTCGGCTGGTACGGCCTCTTCGCCATCTTCGTGCCGGTCTACGGCTTCCTGCTCGTGCCGATCCTCTCGGCGCTCGCCGGCGACACCGAGCGCTTCCTCGAGCGCACGGCGAAGATCCAGTGGGGGCTCATGCTCTCGGTCTACTGCGTCAGCCACGCTCCGGCGCTGCTCATCCTCGAGCTGCCCGGCTTCGAAGGCGAGAGCGCCAAGCTGCTGCTCTTCCTGGTCGTCGTGGTGCAGCTCTCGGACGTCTTCCAGTACCTCTGGGGCAAGACGCTGGGGCGGCACAAGATCGCGCCGAGCGTCTCCCCCAACAAGACCTGGGAGGGCTTCCTCGGCGGCGTGGCGACGGCCACCGCGCTGGGCGCCGGGCTCTGGTGGCTCACCCCCTACTCGCCGCGCGCCGCCGCGGCGATGGCGCTCGCCGTCTGCCTGCTCGGCTTCGCCGGCGGGCTGGTGATGTCGGCGATCAAGCGCGACCGCGGCGTCAAGGACTACGGCGAGCTGCTCCCCGGCCACGGCGGCATCCTCGACCGCATCGACTCGCTCTGCTTCTCCGCGCCGGTGCTCTTTCACCTGACGCGCTTCTTCTGGTCGTAGCCACGACGCCGCAGGAGTCGGGCGGGCCGCGGGTTGTAGGGGTAGAGACACCCCTGCCGCCGAGGTGAGAAGATGCCAGCGCTCCCCCACGACCGCGTCCTGCCGTGCACGCCGATCCTCGCTCTCCTGCTCTCGGCGTGGTCGCCGCCGACACACGCGTGTGACGCGCCGCTCTGTTCGGCCGGCTCGGTCGTCGTGCGCGACCGGCTCGGCCAGACGCCGGAGGAGAACGTGCTCAAGCTCTACGGCGCGGCGGTCGATCCGCTGCGGCATCGCCTCTACGTCGCCGGGATCCTGACGCCCGACCTCGCCATCCTCGACACGACGACGAGGCGCTGGATCGGCAACGTGGCCACCGGCGAGAGCGCCGAGTTCCGCTTGAAGTCGCTCTTCGCCGATCCGGAGCGCCACGCGCTCTGGGTGGTCGACACGAGCGTCGACCAGGTGCGGCGGATCGATCTCGGCAGCGGCACGGTCGTCGGGCCCGTCGCCTTCTCCGGGCTCGGCCTCGGCGTCGTCGACCGCGCGCGCGGACGCCTGGTGCTCTCCTCGGCGCAGAGCCCGGGGGTCCAGGCGTTCGACCCGGCGACGCTCGCCGTGGCCTGGAGCTCGAGCGCCTACGGCCCGGGGACCGGGCCGATCGTCTACGACGCCGGCGCCGACGAGCTCCTGGTGCTCGACGGCGCCTCGACCGCCGCGACGCGCGCCATCCATCGCCTGCGCGCCGCCGACGGCGCGCCGCTCGGCGACCTCCTGTACACCGCCGTGGCGGGCCGGCGGGCGGCCGGCCTGGCGCGCGACGAGAGCTCAGGTCGGCTGTTCGTGGCAACTCCCGGGGAGCTCCTCATCCTCGAAGCCAACGGCAGCCGGCGCGCCCTCGTGCCGCTGCCTCCCGGCTACGAGCTCGAGGGGATCGCTCTCGACGAGGAGCGCGGCCAGCTCGCGGTGCTCACCTCGGCGCTGCCGGCGAGCGGAGAGGTGGCGAGCGCCGCCGGACGCCTCTTCTTCTTCGACGCGGCGACCGGTGCGCCGCGCGGCGAAGTCGCCGTCGGGCGCAAGCCGCACCGTGTGGTCTTCGACCCGGACGCCGACGCCTACTACCTGCCGAACGCCGACGCCGGCACGGTCTGGCGGGTCGACGCCGCGACGCCGGGCCCGGCCGAGGCGCTTCGTCTCGGGGACAGTCTCGAAGGGATTGCCCTCGCCGGAGAGCGACTCGTCCTCGACAGCCGGCTCGGCGGAAGCTACCTGACACTCTACGACCCCGCCACTGGGTCGGCGACACCCTTCACCAGCGGCACCTGGCCGTACCCGGCGCTGACCGACCGCGCCGGGAGCCGGCTCTTCGTGCTCGACTTCTGGGACGGCACGCTCTCCCTCTTCAACCTCGGCACCGGCTCGCCGCAGCGCACCGCGACGATCCCGACCGGCCTGCCGCGCGGCACGACCGACCGCCTGCCCGACCTGGTCGTCGACGAGGCGCGGCAGCGCGCCTTTGCCGCCTTCCCCGAGCACGCCAGGATCGCGGTCGTCGATCTCGCCGCCGGCAGCGCCGGCACGCCGCTCGAAGTGCCCGGCGGCCAGGCCGGAGACACCGGCGGCGGCCCGGCGCAGATCGAGCTCGCCCTCGACGCGGCGCGCGGCGTGCTCTACGCCTTCGTGCGCAGCGCGGCGCGCCTGACCGCCTGGTCGCTCGACGGCACGCCCCACACGCTCGCTTCGGCGACGATTCCGAATCTCGACCTCGAAGCGTTCGAGCGCGGGGCCGACCGTCGCCATCTCTTCGTCGACGAGGGGCGCTCGGTGCTCTGGGTCGGACCGCACGAGATCGACGCCAGCTCGCTTCAGCCCACCGGGCGGCGACTCCCGCACGGGGCGCAAGTGCTCGCCGTCACCGCCGACGGCGCCTGGACCTGGAGCTTCGGGACCGAGGGGAGCGGGGCAAGCGAGCGCACCCACGCCTTCCGACTCGACCGGAGCTCGCTCGCGCTCGAGGCCGACGTCCCGCTCGCCACGCGTGGCACGCTCGCCGCCGTGCCGGTCTACGACGTGGCGCACGATCGCCTCTGGGTGGCCGATCAGACGACCACGACGCTGGCGCGCTGGGACGGGAGCGGGAGCGGTGGCCCCGACGATCCGCCGGTGCCCTGCGCGGCGTCCGAGACGACGCTCTGCCTCGGCGCCGGCGGACGCTTCGCGGCGGAGGTCGCGTGGCGCTCGCACGACGGCACGACCGGCGTCGGACACACCCGTCCCCAGTCGACCGACACCGGCACCTTCTGGTTCTTCGACGCCGGCAACCTCGAGCTCATGGTCAAGGTGCTCGACGGCCGCGGGATCAACGGCCACACCTGGGTCTACTACGGCTCGCTCACCGACGTCGAGTTCACCCTCACGATCACCGACACGGAGACCGGCGCACACCGCTCCTACACGAATCCGCGCGGCCAGATGGCGAGCGCCGCCGACGTCGAGGCGTTCGCCACCGAGTGATCGGCGCCGCTCCGTCCCGCGGAAGTCGGGGAGCCGTCAGCGCCGCCGCGCGACGAAGATGGTGAAGTGCGTCCCGGCGCGCTCCGCGCCGCGCGCGCCGTGGACCTCGGTGGCGAAACCGGCCGCGGTGAGCCGGCGCCCGAAGCCGTTGTCCCGCGCTTCCGACCAGATCGCCAGCACACCCCCCGGGACGAGGCTGCGGTGGAGGCGAGCGAGGCCGGCGGGGGAGTAGAGGCGCTCGTTGCGGCGCAGGGTGAAGGCGTTCGGACCGTTGTCGGCATCGAGCAGGATGGCGTCGAACGGCTCGCGGTCGAAGGCGTCCCAGACGTCGCCGGAGACGACGCTCAGCCGCGGATCGTCGAGCGGCCGGCCGGCGAGATCGCCGACCTCGCCGCGATTGGCCGCGAGGACCATCGGCGAGATCTCCCAGACGACGACCGACGCGCCGGCCGGGAGGTTGTCGAGCGCGGCCCGCGCGGTGTAGCCGAAGCCGAGCCCGCCGATGACGACGCGCGGTCGCGACCGGCCGGTCTTCGCCGCGAGCCCGGTGCAGGAGAGGCTGGCGAGCGCGAGCTCCGAGCCGTGCGCGAGGCTCGACATCAGCGTCTGGCCGGAGAGGGTGAGCCAATAGACGCCGGCGCGGCGAGTGAGCGTCAGCTCCTCGTCGTCGGCGGTGCGCTCGCGCGCCAGGAGCTCGACCGGTCGCATGGTTCCTGCGCCAGGCGAGATGGATGATCCTGCTGATCCGCTCGGATCGACGCGCTCAGCGCCGGCCGGCCCAGCCTTCGACGACGTAGGTGCCGGAGCGGCGGTCCTTGCGCAGCTTGATGATGCCGCTGCGCTCGGCGTCCTCGAGCAGCTCGGAGAAGGTCGAGTAGCCGAAGTAGCCCTCGTTGAACGACGGCTTCTTGCGCTTCATCGTCTCCTTGATCATCGAACCCCAGAGGACGTCCTTGTTCTCGCGCATCAGGGCGAGGATGGCGTCGATCATCAGGGCGAAGACCTCGGCCTTCTTCTTGGGGAGCCCGTCGAGCTGCGGCGCCTTCTGCTGGTCCCGCCACAGGTCCTCGTAGTAGAGGAACTCGTCGCAGTTGTCGACCAGCAGCGCCGAGGAAGAGTTCTTCAGCCCGATGCCGATGACGTACTTGTTGTTCTCCTTGAGCTTGGAGACGAGCGGCGAGAAGTCCGAGTCGCCCGAAAGGAGCACGAAGGTGTCGAGGTGCTCCTTGGCGTAGCAGAGATCCATCGCGTCGACGACCATCTTGATGTCGGCGGAGTTCTTGCCGGTCATCCGCCGCTGCGGGATGTCGATCAGCTCGATCGCCGACTCGTGGAAGGCGATCTTGAACTCGCTGTAGCGCTCCCAGTCGGCGTAGGCGCGCTTGACGATGATCTTGCCCTTCTCGAGCAGGCGCTCGAGGACGAGCTCGATGTCGAAGCGCTTGACCTCCGAGTCGCGCACCCCGAGGGCGACGTTTTCGAGGTCGCAGAACATGGCGATCTTGCGCTCTTCGGCGGCGTCCTGCCGGCCGATCGGCGCCACCGCGGCGACCAGCTCGCGGGCGAGCTGCTCGAATCCGGCGGCCATCAGCGCCCCCTCGGACGGCCGCGTGCCCCGCGCGGCCGGCGGCGGCGCGACCGGGGCGGCACTGCTCTCGTCGACCGCTTCGTCGGCCGGGTCGTCGGCGCGCGCCGCGCCTTCGGCGGCACCGTTGCCGCGACCACCGCGCCGGCGTCCCCGGCGGCGGCGCGAGCGGGCGCGCTCGGCCTCGGTGGCCCCCTCCCCTTCTCCGGGCGCGGCGGGTGCGTCGGCCGCGCTCTCTTCGTCGGCGTTGTCGCCGCCGGGCCCGTCGTCCTCCGCCTCGTCCGAGCCGCCGTCGTCGGCGCCCTCGACGGCGGTGAAGATGCGCGTCGACTCCTCGTCGGCGCGCAGCGGCTCCCAGGGGGTGGGAGCGGGCTCGCTCTCGTCGCCGCCGGCCACCGGAGCCTCGGCGGGCTCGGACGGTGTCGTGGCGGGGCGGTCTGCGGGATTGTCTTCGGGACGTCGGAGCCACCAGGGGGTCATCGATCTCTCCAGGAGCGCGCGGAGCGCGTGAGGGGGGAGGCGCCGGCCGCAGGGCCGGCCGCCTGAGCCTCCAGCCTAGCACTCCCCCTTCCCGGACCGACCGCGACGGAGCCATGGCGGGCGGGCGAGGACACCGGGGGGAGCCGCGGGTGGCCGGACGGAGGGCTCTCGTCCCCGCGCGCAGCACGGGTCGAGAAACGAAGCCGACTCAAGGAACGTTGTCCCGGGCGAGCACGGAGACGGGAAGCCGGCCGGACAGGACCCGCGGCGGGGGGGAGCGCGCCCGCCCGGGTCGGTGGTGTCTTCTCCTCCGCGGGGCCCGTCGCTTTTCCGGCCGTCCCACCGACGGGCTCCCCGCCCAACCCCCAAATGTCGATGGGCCCCTCCGGAGACGCGACACCCGCTCCGGAGAAGGCACCGCCGACCCTGCCCCGGCCCTCGCTCCTCGAGAGGCAACTCGGGCGGAGGAGCGGCGCGCGTCAGCCGGCGGCGGTGCCGTTGAACAGCGCGCGCAGGTCGAGCGACGGCGCCTTGGCCTGGCTCGCCAGCTCGACGTAGGTGGCCGCCAACCGGTCCTTGCCGGCGCCGAGGGCGGTGCCGACGAGGCCGAACGCCTCGCCGAGCCCGATCGGCGGGATCTCGGCGACGACGGTGCTCCAGATCGCCTCCTCGAGCACGTTGAAGGCCATCTGCACCTCGGGGAGCGCGAACCCGGCCTCGAAGCGGCCCTGCGCGATTCCCTCGACGTAGTGGAGGAGATCGGTCAGGTTGCGGCGGGCGACCGCGTCGGTGGCGAGGTCGAACAGCTTCTCGAGGCGGGCGCGACTGCGGTCGACGCCGACCGCCTCGTAGCTGGGCAGGTGGGCGCGCGAGAGCGACTCCGTCGCGCGGTCGAGGATCGCCTCGCGGCGGGCGACGAGAAGCTCGGATACGTTCATGGAAAGTCCTCCTGAGGGGGCGGCGAAGCCGCTCCACCCGGAAGTGTAGCGCGCCCGCTGCTACGATCGGCGCGATGACTCCCGCTTCGAGCCGCCTCGCGCTGCTGGTCACCGGGGCTTCGGGCATGCTGCTGCCGAAGCGTTTCCTCGAGCTCGTGCTGGCGCGTCCCGAGGTGGAACGGCTGCACCTGGTGGTCTCGCGCGGCGGCAGCCAGGTGCTCGCCCACGAGCTCGGCCGCAGCGCGAGCGGCGCCGAGGGGCTTCTCGACGCCACGACGCTCGACGCCGCGGCGCGCGCCAAGGTCGAGGTCCACCGCGACAACGAGCTCGACGCGGCGATCTCCTCGGGCTCCTACCGGCTCGCCGGCACGGTGGTGCTCCCCTGCAGCGGCTCGACGCTCGCCTCCTTCGCCACCGGGGCCGGCACGACGCTCGTCGCCCGCGCCGGCGCCGTGGCGCTCAAGGAGCGCTGGCCGCTGCTGCTCGGCTTCCGCGAGACGCCACTTTCGGTCGTCCATCTGGAGAACCTTCGCCAGCTCGCCTGGGCCGGAGCCCTCGTCGTCCCGCCGATCCCCGCCTTCTACCTCGGCGGCGAGGAGCTCTCCCGCTTCGTCGACGCCTATTGCCAGCGCCTGCTCGACCACCTCGGCTTCGCCTCCTCCGCGGCCGACCTGCGCTGGCCGCGGCCCTGACCCGCCGCCGGGTCCACTGCCCACACCCGCCCGTTCGGGCGGCGTCCCGGCGGCGCGAAGCGCTACACTGACCGTCAGTCGTTCCGACGGGCTCGATCGCACCCCTCCCGGAGGCAGCCATGCACCCGCTGGCCTTTGCCGGTCTCCTCGCCCTGGCCGCTGTGCCACCTCCTGGAGAGTCGCCGCTCTTTCCGGCACAGCTGGTGGCGGACCTCGCCGCGCAGCCTTCGCCACATTGGCAGGAGTCCTTCGTTCTTCCGGAATTCGTCGAAGCCGCAGGCATCGTCTACTTCTTCCAAGACGATGGCGTCCACGGCCGCGAGCTCTGGCGGAGCGACGGCACGGCCCTCGGCACCTATCTCGTGCGCGACGTTTGTCCCGGCCAGTGTGGCGCGGAGCCCTGGCCGGAGCACGATGCGATCGCCGCTGCCGGCGGGATCGTCTTCTTCGCCGGCAACGACGGCGTCCACGGCACCGAGCTCTGGGTGAGCGACGGCACCGCGCTGGGCACCCATGAAGTGGCCGACATCCGCCCCGGCAAGCTTTCGTCGGTCCCGGGCAAGTTCCTCGTCGCTTCCGGCCAACTCTTCTTCGCGGCCGACGACGGTGTCCATGGCACCGAGCTCTGGCGCAGCGACGGCACGGCGGCGGGTACGTATCTCGTCGCGGACATCCAACCCGGGCCCGACGGCACCGCGGCCGAGCCGATCGGTGTCGGCCACGGCCTGGTCTATCTGGCAGCGGGCGGGCTCTGGCGAACCGACGGAACCGCGGCCGGGACGTTCCAGCTCGGGCCGATGAGCATCTCGCAAACCCGACATCTCCGCGGCATGCCGTTCGCCGTACTGCCGAACGGGGACCTGCTCTTCTCCGGGACCGTCACGTCGAACGATTGGGAGCCCTGGATCTCCGACGGCACCATCGCCGGTACGCATCCGCTCGTCGACCTGATGCCGGGCTCGGCCGGCTCGGATCCCTGGAGCTTCGAGCTCGCCGGGTCGATGTTGTATTTCACCGCCACGGCGAGCGCGGATCCGAACCGAATCGCTCGTGCTCTGTGGCGAACCGACGGCACGGCTGCGGGAACCATCGAGATCCCGCTTCCTACCGACCTCTCCCTCGAAGGCTGGCCGAGCCCGTTGGCTTGGGCTGGGGGGAAACTACTCTTGATCGCGAATGATCGCGTGCACGGGCCCGAGCCGTGGGTGTTGGATGCCGGGGTTCCTCGAATGGTGCGTGACGTCCGTCCGGGTCCCGAAGGCAGCCTCGCTCCGTTCTCTTTCTACAGCCGGTTCATGCTCGCGACGGTCGGCTCCCGTCTGCTCTTCCTCGCTGATGATGGCGTCGATGGGCTCGAGCTCTGGACGAGCGACGCCACCGAGGCAGGAACAGTGCGGATCTCGAACCTCGCACCAGGAGCCGCGGACGCGCAGCTCGAGGGTCTAGTCGGATACACCAGACATCACGTGCTCGACGGTAAGCTCTACTTCCGCAACTGGTCTGCCACGAGTGGGCAATCGCTCTGGAGAAGCGACGGAACCGCAGCCGGAACGGTAGCGGTCCGCGCGCTCGACCGAGAGAGCTCGGCCTTTTTCCCGACCACGGTGACGCAATGGCTGCCCATCTTCACCGGAGCCGACTGCCGAGCTACGGCGGGCGGCCGACTCGTGTTCGCCGCAGAGACCGAGAACCGAACCCGAAGGGCCGTGTGGGGGACCGATGGAACCGCCGCAGGGACGACGGAGCTCGTGCCCCTCTCGCACCCCGATCTCGGCACGATCTCGGCGAACTGCGCGACATCCGGAACGAACGCCCTCTTCAACGGGCTGTCCGGGACGGACGTGGGTCTGTTCGCGAGCGATGGGACGACCGCAGGAACCCAAACGTTGACGCTCTTCGCGACGCCGGCATATCAGGATTCCCAGGGCAAGGCGTTGGTCCAAGCGGGAGGGAGATGGCTCGGCTCCCGGAGCGACGATGGCGGAGCGGTCTGGATCGAATCCGACCTCACCCCTGCGGGGACCTCGGTCACGTCGGTGTCGCTCTTCTCTCAAGAGCTGGTGCCGTTCGGCGACGGCGTGATCGGCTTCCGCCCGGGGATGACCCGCTCGGCCGACGGCAGCGCGGCGAGCCTCGTCGATCTCCCGCCGGCGAGCGGTCCGCCACTCGAGTGGCCGGACGAGCCCGTGTCGCTGGGCGACAAGCTGCTCTTTCTCGGCGCCAGCTCGGCCGGGGGCCTCGAGCTCTGGCGCACCGATGGCACCTCGCCGGGCACGCTGCCGGTGCTGGACCTCAACCCGGGCCCAGCCTCCGCGTTCTCCGATTACGACGGGGTCTATCCGAGCTCGCCGGCCTTCCCGCGTCACTTGGTCTCTCTCGGCGGCTTCGCGGTGATGGCAGCCGACGACGGCGTCCACGGCACGGAGCTCTGGCGCACGGATGGAACGGTGGCAGGCACGACACTCCTGAAGGACATCTACCCGGGCTCGTACCCGTCGACGCCGCGCGAGCTGGTGCGCGTGGGCGACGTCGTCTATTTCGCGGCGGAGGACGAGCTGCACGGGCTCGAGCTCTGGGTGACCGACGGCACCACGGACGGCACCCACCTCGTCCGAGATCTCGTGCCGGGTGCGGAGTCGTCCGTGCCGCAGGAGCTGACGGAGGTGCGCGGGCGTCTCTACTTCACGGCCTGGCGACCGGCGTGGGGACGCGAGGCGTTTCAGAGCGATGGCACGGAGGCGGGGACCCTGCAAGTCTCCGACGTCTGGCCAGGCTCGGGCTCCTCGAGCCCGTCACGCTTCGCCGCCGTGCGCGACACCCTCTACTTCGCCGCCAACGACGGCGAGCACGGCTTCGAGCTCTTCAAGGTGATCGACCCGACGCTGCTCGACGTCTTCGCCGACGGCTTCGAGGGCGGCTCGCTCGGCGCATGGTCGCGCAGCCTCGCACCCTGACGACGAGCGCAGCGAGAACCCTCCCTTCTCGAATCGAGAGATGACATGAACGCTCCAACCCTCCTCGCATTAGCAGCTCTCGCCGCGGCGCCGCCCGCGCCGGCGCCCGATTCCGGGCTCTTCCCGGCGCAGTTGGTGGTGGATCTTGAATCGCAGACCACGGCTCCGTACGAGACGTTCTACTCACCGCCGCACTTCGAGGCGGGGCCCGGCGGGGTGGTCTTCTTCTTCCAGGACGATGGGGTTCACGGCCTCGAGCTCTGGCGCAGCGATGGCACGGCGCTCGGGACCTATCTCGTGCGGGACGTCTGCCCGGGGCTCTGTGGCGTGGGATCCCAGAGCACCTACCTGGGCGGACTGGCGGCCGTCGGCTCTTCTGTCTTCTTTGCTGCTGACGATGGCGTCCATGGCCAGGAGCTCTGGATCAGCGACGGGACCGCTCTCGGAACCCATCAGGTGCTCGATATCAACCCGGGCTCTGCGGCCTCCCTCCCAAGGGCCTTCTTCGCAGCGGGGGATCAGCTCTTCTTCGCGGCCGATGATGGTGTGCACGGCAGCGAGCTCTGGCGTTCGGATGGAACTCCCGGCGGAACCCATCTCGTCGCCGATCTGAGCCCGGGGGCTCCGGACACCTTCATCAGCCTCTTCGCGGTCGGCGCGGGGACCCTGTTCTTTGGCGTGCCGGACGATCCGGGGGGCGGCGTGTGGCGCACCGACGGAACCGCCGCAGGCACCTTGCGCCTCACCGAGGCGAAGCCCGGCTGGAGCATGTTCGCGAAGGGCTTCCCGTTCCGCTGTTTCGCCGACGGTCGCTTACTCTTCGCCGGGACCGACGGCGCCGGGACCGAGCTCTGGATCTCCGACGGAACGGTGGCGGGAACCGTGCGCTTGTCGGACCTCGCGCCGGGCTCGGAGTCATCGAACCCCGACAACTTCAACCTCGACTCGACCGGTGCGCTGATCTACTTCACGACGAGCCCCCCGACCCTGGGCCCGAGCTCATGGTGGAAGACCGACGGCACGCTGGGCGGAACCGCGGCCGTGCCGTTGCCGGCGGGGGTGGAGCCCATCGCGAGCTCCGGTGCCTTCGAGCGGATCGGCACCCGGATCTTCTTCCGGGCTCGCGATGAAGCCCACGGGGCCGAACTCTGGCGCCTCGACGACGACGGCAGCTCGGAGCTGGTCGCGGATCTTCTGCCGGGCAGCGGCTGGGGGCTCACCTTCCCCGCATGGATCGGTTCATTGATGGCGAATGTCGGCGGGCGCGTCGTCTTCTTCGCCGACGACGGCGTGGAGGGGCTCGAGCTCTGGTCTTCCGATGGGACGCCCGGGGGGACCGTTCGCTTGACCGACCTGGCTCCGGGGGCATCAGTGCCGCAACTGGACTACTTCGTGAGTCTTCTCCCGGTCCCGGTCTCCGGCGGACGCCTGTTCTTTCGCGACTGGACTCCGAGCGCCGGCCATCGCCTCTGGATCTCCGACGGGAGCGCGCCAGGATCGCATGTCCTGCGATCGCTCAATTCGCAGACCTCTTCCCTCTTTCCCTTGTGGTCGTCGGACTACCCGCTCGATCCTCTCCCCGGGACCGGATGCGTTGCGGCAGCGGGAACGCGTCTTGTCTTCTCCGCGGAAACGGCGTCGCGAAGGACGCAGTCGATCTGGGGGACGGACGGAACGGCCGGCGGAACGGAGCGGATCTCGCTCGATCCACCGCCGGTGGAGAGCCAGCTGCGGCCACGATGTCAGAGCTTCGGCGGACAGGCGGTCTTCTACGACACGGATGGACAGGACCTTCTGCTTCGGGCGACCGACGGCACCGCCGCAGGCACCTCGACTCTCGCTGCGACCGTTCCCGGGGCGGACGACTACGCGCGACCGGATGCCTTCCCGCTCTTCGTTCGGGGGGAAGGGGGTTGGTTGGGTTGGATCCGCGGGTTGCTCGTGCAGACCGATGGCACCAGCGGAGGGACGTCGACCAGTAGCGTGGCCTCTTCGGACTACTACCCGGTCCTTCTCGCCCCCTTCGGAACTGGCTTGGCGATTTCGGGGGACGGCTTCCTGCTGTCGGATGGCACCAATGCCGGCACGAGTGCGATCCTCCCCCCAGGAGGCGGGTACCTTCAACCCTGGCCTGAAGACCTGGCGCCGATGGGGGAGGTGCTCCTCTTCGCGGGAACGGACGCCGCGACGGGCACCGAGCTCTGGCGCACGGACGGCACGACCGTCGGCACGTTCCGCATCGCGGACCTCTGGCCCGGACCCGCGTCGTCCTTCCGGCGCGACTCGTACACCCTCCTCGAGGACGGTCTCAAGAAGCGCATCGTCTCCCTCGATGCCGTCGCGGTGATGACGGCCGACGACGGCGTCCACGGCACGGAGCTCTGGCGCACCGACGGCACCGCAGGGGGCACGACACTTCTCAAGGACATCTACCCCGGCTCGTACCCGTCGACGCCGCGCGATCTCGTCCGCGTCGGCGACGTCGTCTACTTCACCGCCGAGGACGAGCTGCACGGGCTCGAGCTCTGGGTGACCGACGGCACCACGGACGGCACCCACCTCGTCCGAGATCTCGTGCCGGGTGCGGAGTCGTCCGTGCCGCAGGAGCTGACGGAGGTGCGCGGGCGTCTCTACTTCACCGCGTGGCGGCCGTCATGGGGGCGCGAAGCGTTCCAGAGCGATGGCACGGAGGCAGGCACCCTGCAGGTGTCCGACGTCTGGCCGGGCACTGGCTCCTCGAGCCCGTCGCGCTTTGCCGCCGTGCGCGACACCCTCTACTTCGCCGCCAACGACGGCACGCACGGCTTCGAGCTCTTCAAGGTGATCGACTCGACGCTGCTCGACGTCTTTGCCGACGGCTTCGAGGGTGGATCGCTCGATCGATGGTCGCGGGTCGCGGCGCCCTGAGAGCGGCCGGCGACGCCGGGCGATAGACTCGACGGGTCATGAAGAGCTATCGCCAGGAGCTGTGGTTCGAGATTCCGACGCGGCGCGGGTTCGTCAACATCACGCGCGAGGTGGAGCGGGCGCTCGCGACGAGCGGCATCCGCGAGGGGCTCTGCCTGGTCAACGCCATGCACATCACGGCGTCGGTGTTCGTCAACGACGACGAGCGCGGGCTGCATGCCGATTACGAGCGCTGGCTCGAGGGCCTCGCGCCGTTCGACGAGGGGAGCGATCCGCAGCGCGGCGGCTATCTGCACAACCGTACCGGCGAAGACAACGCCGATGCCCATCTCAAGCGCCAGATCATGGGGCGCGACGTGGTCGTCGCCGTGACCGACGGGAAGCTCGATTTCGGGCCGTGGGAGCAGATCTTCTACGGCGAGTTCGACGGACGGCGACGCAAGCGCGTGCTGGTCAAGATTCTCGGCGAATAGCGTCAGGAGCGCGCGATGAAAGTCACGGTAAAGGACCGCGGTCCGCTGCGCCTGGAGCTCGGCGACGGCGAAACGATCGAGCTTCTCGATGCCCGGGGCCAAGCGTTCGGCCTCGGCGGGCGCCGTGCGATCTCGCTCTGCCGTTGCGGCCAGTCCGCCAACAAGCCGTTCTGCGACGGCGCCCACAACGCGGCCGGTTTCGACTCGGTCTGCGAGGCGCGTGAGCTGCCGCCGCCGGCGAGGTAGGCGACGCCCCCCGGCCAAGAGAAAGGGCTGCTCCCGCGCCATGCGGGGCAGCCCTTTCGCCAGCGAGGAGCCGCGGCTACTCGACCTGGAACGACATCAGCTCGACCGGCACGGTGTTCGTCACCACGACGTCGTCGAGGCTGATGATGTCGGAGTTCGCCCCGGACGGGCCGCCGTTGGTGACGAAATAGCGGAACGCCAGACGCCCGGCGTTGGGACCCGCCGGCAGACCCGAGAGGGTCGCGGTGAACTGCGTGTACGTGGTGGGGTAGACGCCAGTGATCAGCGTCGGGTTGACGGACGTGACAAGCGTCGTGAAGCCCCCGACGTCGGTCGAGGTCGCCCCCGTGCTGCCCGCCGCACCGCAGGAGTCCGGGGTGCTGTCAAGGCACAGGCGCACCTCCAGGCGGTCGGGAAAGTCGGTCGCCCCCGCGGACTTGCGAGTCCAGAACGTCACCTGGTTGCCATTCTGCAGATTGGTCATCTGCGCGGTGATGAGCCAACCGCTGATGGTGTTGGCGCCGGTGGTGCAGTTGAAGTTGGCGCCGGTGTGCTGTGCGCCGCCGTGGGATGCCCACGGCGTCGTGCCGGTGAACAGGTTCCAGCAGTTGGTGTTGGTGCCGATCGTCGTGCTCTGGTTGCGCACCTGCCAGTTGGTCGGCGGGAACGTTCCTTCGAAGCCCTCGTTGAGCTGCTGAGCGTGGGCGGTGGCGGCGACGAACAGGACACAAGCGGTGAACAGAAAGAGCTTCTTCACAGGATTCCTCCTTCGAAGCGAAGGGTGAGGTCAGGCTTCTCGAGTCGAGACAACAGTCAGAGCGACGAGAAGGCCACCTCACGGGGCGGAGGAACCGGTGGAGCGTGGCGGAACGAACCGACAGCCGAGGGGGGAGGCGCGAAAGCCCCGGCGTCTCGCGAGGGAAAGTCGAAGAGGGAAGGAAGCAAGGTCAGCCCGATCGTCGTCGGACGACCCGCACCTGCCGTCGGCACTCCGGGCGAGCAGACGGGCTCACGAGTGCAGCGCACTCGCCGCAGCACCTGCTCGACCCCGTCGTGGCTCACCACGCGCAACTCGTAGACCTGCTCGAGGAACGCACTGGCGTCGTCGCGAACGCGATAGGTCTGCAGGCCGTCCTCGGCCGGTAGCTCGGCGATCAGCTCGAGAGCCCCACCCGGCGCGCCGCGCAGCAGGCGGAAGCGGGCCCCGGGAGCAAGGGCACGGGCCTCCCAATGCACCACCACCGGCCGGGCGATTGGCCGGACGACGAGCTCCGCGGGAGAGAGGGGCGACTCGGCCGTTCCACTTTGCCCGTTCGCCGCCTCGACGGCGAAGAGGCCGAGGCTGGCAACGGCAAGAACGAGACCGAGAGCTCGCCGACGCGTCGGTGCGGTGGGATGGTCGTTCATTGCGCGGAGACCTTGCCCGGGACGTTAGCACGGAGCGGGGTCGGGAGGTCGAGTCCCGGGCGGGGGGTCGATTCGGCTCTCCAGGCCACCGGCCTCGACCGCTCGTTCGCCGGACCTGAGGACGGGACGACCGCTAGACTCGCCGGGTGAGCTCGATACCGGCGCGGCCAAGCGGGAACGACGGCGGGCGGACCGCGCTCCTTGTCGCCGTCGGTCTCTCGGCCTTTCTCGCGCCGTTTCTCGGCAGCTCGCTGAACCTCGCCATCCCGGCGATCGGACGCGACCTCCACGCCTCGGCGGTGACGCTCAACTGGGTGGTCACCGCCTATCTGGTGGCCTCGGCCGCCTGCCTGCTGCCGTTCGGACGGCTTGCCGACCTCGTCGGCCGGCGGCGGATCTTCCTGCTCGGCACCCTGGCGCAGACGACGTTCCTGCTCGCCGCCGCCTTCGCCCCGTCGGTGTCGTGGCTCGTCGCGCTGCGCCTCCTCCAGGGTGCCGCTGGCGCCATGGCGTTCGCCACCTCGATGGCGCTGCTGGTGGCGGCCTTTCCCGCGGCCGAGCGCGGCCGGGTGCTCGGCATCGGCACCGCGGCGGTCTACGTCGGTCTGTCGCTCGGGCCGCCGCTCGGCGGCTTCATCACCCAGCAGCTCGGCTGGCGCGCGGTCTTCCTGGTCAACGCGGCGATCGGCGCCCTGCTCGCCGCCGTGCTCTCTCGCTCGGGTGCGAAGGAGAGCGAGGCTCGCACCGACGAGCGCTTCGACCTCGGCGGCGCCGCGCTCTACGCTTTCGGGCTTGCCGCGCTGATCGGCGGCCTCTCGACGGTCAAGACGATTCCGCCGGCGCGCTGGGCGATCGTCGCCGGAGCGCTCGCCCTGACCGCCTTCGTCGTTCGCGATCTGGCGGCAGCTCAGCCGATCCTCGCCCTGCGCCTCTTCCGCGGCGCGGTCTTCGCATTCTCGAACCTCGCGGCGCTGCTCAACTACGCGGCCACCTTCGCCGTCGGCTACCTGCTCTCGCTCTACCTGCAGGGGGTGCGCGGCCTCTCGGCGCGGGAAGCCGGGTTGGTGCTCCTCGCTCAGCCAGTGGTGATGGCCCTCCTCTCGCCGGCCGCCGGACGGCTCTCCGACCGCCTCGAGCCGCGCCGCGTCGCCTCGCTCGGCATGGCGCTCTCGGCCGCGGGCCTCGCGCTCTTCGTCGGGCTCGGGGAGACGACGCCGCTCGCCTGGGTGGTCGCCGGCCTGCTGCTGCTCGGCACCGGCTTCGGACTGTTCTCCTCGCCCAACAGCAACGCCGTGATGAGCGCGGTCGGGGCCCGGGACTACGGCGTCGCCTCGGCCACCCTCGGCACGATGCGCCTGCTCGGACAGGCGTTCTCGATGGCCGCTGCAGCGGCCATCACGGCCGCGCGACTGGGTGGAGCGCGCCTCGGCGAGGCTCCGGTCGCGGCGCTGCTCGGGGCGCAGCGCGCCGCCTTCGTCCTCTTCGCCCTGCTCTGTGCCGCCGGCATCGCCGCCTCGCTCGCCCGCGGCCGGGTGCGGACGGCGGCGGGGTGAGCGCTACCGCCTCCCCGCCTCCCAGAGGTGCTCGCGC
Source organism: Holophagales bacterium (assembly GCA_016699405.1). NCBI lineage: Bacteria > Pseudomonadati > Acidobacteriota > Holophagae > Holophagales > Holophagales bacterium. Next base: position 602,878 of record CP064972.1, read on the forward strand.
GTCTCGGCGACCAGCACGCCGGAGAGCGCGAGGAGCGAGACGAGGTTCGGCACTGCCATGAGGCCGTTGGCGATGTCGGCGAAGGTCCAGACCGCCGAGAGCGTCGCCACCGAGCCGACCATCACCGCGATCACCCAGGCGACCCGGTAGGGGAGGATGGCGCCTTCGCCGAAGAGGTACTCGGCCGCCTTCTCGCCGTAGTACGACCAGCCGAGGATGGTGGAGAAGACGAAGGTCAGCAGGCCCACCGAGAGGACCGTCGGGCCGACCCACGGGATGTCGGAGAAGGCCGCCTTGGTGAGTGCGGCGCCCTTGAGGCCGTTCTGCCACTCGCCCGAGTTGACGAGGACCAGGCCGGTCATCGCGCAGACCACCACCGTGTCCCAGAAGGTGCCGGTCGAGGAGACGAGCGCCTGGCGCACCGGATTGGGAGTCTGCGCCGCGGCGGCGACGATCGGCGCCGAGCCGAGCCCCGACTCGTTGGAGAAGAGCCCGCGCGCGATGCCGTAGCGCATCGCCTCGCGGATCCCGGCGCCGAGGAAGCCGCCGACGGCGGCCTGCCCGGTGAAGGCGGAGGAGACGATGAGGCGGACGGTCGAGGGGAGCGTCTCCCAGTGCATGAAGAGCAGCACCAGGCACCCGAGGATGTAGAAACCGGCCATGAAGGGGACGAGCACTTCGCAAACCCGGGCGATCGAGCGGATGCCGCCGAGGATGACGACCGCGGTGAGCACGGTCATCGCGCCGCCGCTCCACCAGGGCGAGATCGCGAACGTCTCGTGCAGCAGCGAGGAGATCGAGTTGGCCTGCACCATGCAGCCGATGCCGAAGGCGGCGACCGCGGTGAGCGCGGCGAAGATCACGCCGAGCCACTTCATCTTCAGGCCGCGCTCGAGCACGTACATCGGCCCGCCGGCCATCGTGCCGCGATGGGTGGTGATGCGGTACTTCACCGCGAGGACCGCCTCGGAGTACTTGGTGGCGATGCCGAAGACGCCGGTCAGCCACATCCAGAGCACCGCGCCGGGGCCGCCGGCGGCGATCGCCGTGGCGACGCCGACGATGTTGCCGGTGCCGATCGTCGCGGCGAGCGCCGTGGTCAGCGCCCCGAACTGCGAGACGTCGCCGGCTCCCTCCTTCTGCCGCGAGAAGGAGATGCGGATGGCGTGGAAGATGTAACGCTGCGGCAGCCGCAGCCGGAAGGTGAGGAAGATGTGCGTGCCGAAGAGCAGCGCCAGGAGCGGCACGCCCCAGACCCAGTCGCTCACGGTCGCGAGCACTCTCTCCAACGACTCCATGCTTCACCTCCGGGCCGAGGGCGCCGAATCCGTGGTCCGTCCGAGGCGGCAAGATAGCAGCGATCGGGGGAAACCGGAGCGATCGGGTCGGTTGACGAGGGTTGCGGCGCGGCCTGCGTCCGTGGAGAATCGGTGCACTTCATCGCTGGAAAGTCCGTGGAGGAGAGGCCGATGCCGAGCGATCGGACAAGGGCGTGTCGTTCCATCTCCTGTGGGCACACCGGTGCAGCGCGCTCCCGCCGCGCTGGGCGCGGCGCGCTCCTCGGCATGCTGCTCCTGGCGACGGGAGGGATCGGCCGGGCGGACGACACGACCGCGGGGCTGGGCCCGGAGAACCTTCTCTTCGCCGACGGCTTCGAGAGCGGCGTCTGCTCGTCCTGGGTGGGGGAGACCTGCCTCTGCCTCGGCGGCAACGAGCCCGCGCTCTGGCACGCCGACGTCGACAGCGACCTGTTCGGCAATCCGTTCGCGCCGCGCCTCGGCTGTGCGCAGCCGTCCGGGTACGTGGTCGACGACACCGATTGCGACGACCAGGACGCCGACGTCCATCCCGGCGCGCCCGAGCTCTGCAACGGCGGCGACGACGACTGCGACCTCGTGATCGACGACAACGCGATCGACGCCCTGACCTGGTACCGCGACTTCGACAACGACAGTTACGGGGACATGGCACAGACGACGCTCGCCTGCACCCAGCCGGCGGGCTACGTCGCCAACGCGCTCGACTGCAACGACGCCAGCGCGGCGATCCACCCCGGGGCGGTCGACGATCCCGACGCGGGCTTCGTCGACGCCGACTGCGACGGGATCGACGGCACGAAGGCGCGGGCCGCCTTCGTCGCCCCCGGGGGGATCGACGACGGGCAGTGCGAGATGAACGCGCCCTGCGCGACGATCGCGCACGCCCTCGGCGTGGTGGCGGCCGACCCGGCGCGCGACCACCTCTACCTGCGCGCCGGCCTCTACGCCGGGGCGTTCGACCTGCCGACCGGCGTCGGCGTCTGGGGCGGCTACGACGCCGGCTGGGTGCGCGCCGATCGCAACACACCCGGGCACTTGGTGCGCGTCATCGGCGGATTCCACGGCGCCACCATGCTCTACCTCGCGGTGCGGGCATCGGGCGTGACCGTCCAGATGGCCGACCTCCAGCTGGAAGGTCCCAACGCCGTGGGCACGGCGAACGGCACCGCCGGACGCAGCAGCCACGTGGTGTTCGCCCAGAACGCCGCGGTGACGCTGCGCCGGATCACCTTCATCCAGGGCGACGGCGCCGCGGGCGCCGTCGGCAGCGTCGGCACGGCGGCGAGCCCGACCCCGGCCGGTGTCGGTGGAGGCGGCGAGAACGGACTGGAGCAGACCTTCATCTGCAACACCTACCGGCCCGCCGGAGGGCCGGGCGCCACGAATCCGAGCTGTTCGGGCGCGACCGGCGGCGGCGCCGGCGGCCGTGGCGGCAGCATGGACACGTCGTGCGGCGGGATCGGTGGGACGTGTGACGACTGCGATCCGACGCCGGGGCTCCATGGCGCTAACAGCGCCGACGGCGCGACCGGCGGCGGCGCCGGCGGCGGCATCTGCGCCTCCCTCGCCCCGGATCACGGCGACCCCGGGCTGGCGTTCAACGGTCCTGGCGGAACCGGGGCGGCGCTCGGCGGCTCCTTCGTCGCCGGTGTCTGGGTCGGCAACGGCGGCGGCGCCGGTGGCCTCGGGCTTCATGGCAATGGGGGCGGTGGCGGGGGTGGAGCCGGAGGTTGCGACACGGACACCGACGACCGCGGACCGGGAGGCGGTGGCGGTGGCGCGGGCGGCTGCCGGGCGCCGCAGGCCGGCGGCGGTGGCGGCGGCGGTGGCGGAAGCTTCGGGATCGTCGCCGTGGGCGGCTCGGTGATCGTCACCGAGAGCTCGTTCACTCGCGGCGCAGGCGGGAGTGGCGGCGCCGGAGGCGCGGGCGGGGCCGGGCAGCCGGGCGGCGGTGGCGGGCCGGGCGGTCTGGCGAGCCCGGACACCCTCGCCGGCGCTCCGGGCGGCGCAGGCGGACGCGGCGGCCACTCCGGCGGCGGCGGGGGCGGAGCCGGCGGTCGGGTCTGCGGCATCCTGACCACCGCGGGCGCCGCGCTCACGCAGAGCGCGAACACCTTCGTCGGAGGCAGCGGCGGCGCAGCCGGCCCGGGTGGCAGCTCGCCGGGACTGGCCGGCCAGCCCGGTGCCGTCGGGACGGTCGCGGCGACCTGCAACTGACCGCGCCGCTCCTCGCGCGGCCGGGCCTGCCGCCGGTGCGCGAGCGTCCCGTGGTCGCGCTTCAGTTGCAGGGCAACGCGGCGACGTCCTGCAGCGGTTCGGCCGGGGTTCGGTCGGGGTTGCTGTAGGTGCGCGTCGCCCCGTTCTGCGTGTCGACCACGGTCAGCACGAAGCCGACGTTGGTCCCCGCCGAGAAGTAGACCCAGCGGTAGCCGTCGAGCCCGCAGCCGTTGAGCACCTTGACCAGCAGCTCGGGGTTGTCGGCGCCGAAGAACCAGAAGAGTCCGCCCTTGGTCACGCCCAGGCTGTCGAGTCGGATGGCGCGCCCCGCCCCGGAGATCCCGCCACCCTGGGTCGTGCTGAAATTGACGCGGACGCGGTAGCGGCCGTCGATGCAGAGGGTGGTGGCGTCGGGGGTGCAGGTTGCGGTGGCCGGGCAGACGCCTCCGGGCTGGGCGGGGAGGGAGACGACCGGCGGCAGGCTCGTGCAGAACCGCCGACGGAAGCTCGACACCGCGCCCGCATGCCAGTTGACGGTCTCCTGCCGCTCCGGCTGAGCCAGACAGGCGAAGCCGACGTTGATGCCGCCGTCGAGCCAGAGGCGATTGAGCTGGTACTGGATTCCGTACGGCGACGGATTCGCCTCCTGGTACTGCTGGTCGCAGCCGCCGTTGATCCCGCAGCAGGAGACGTGGGGGAAGCCGTCGACGTGGCGCGCCTCGTGGGCGTAGAGGTCGATGTTGCCGGCGATCCCCCGCCAGGACTTGTCGAACATCCGGTTGAAGTCGTCCTGCGTGCCGACGACCATGAAGAGACGGCTGCCGTAGGTCGTGCAGCAGTAGGCGCCGCTCCCGTCGCGGATGTCGATGCCGCCGATCTTCGACTTCACCCATTGGTAGAGGGTGCCCGGGGTCCAGGGCAGGTGACCGGAGAGCCCGCGGTCCATGTAGTACATGACCCGGAGTCCCTGCAGCACGATGAGCGGGTCGCTGTACTCGACCGCGGTCATCGCCGAGACGGGCTCGGAGCAGGAGACCGAGCCCACCAGGAAGCCGTTGCGGCGGATCTCGAAATCGCTGCGGATCTGTCCGTAGGCGGGATCCAGGGTGGGGCAGTGGCTGAGGAAGGCACCGATGTCGGGGATCATCCCCACCGCCGTGGGCAGCTCCGGCTCGAGGGCGAGGTCCTCGGGTGCGCGGTCGAGACCGTGCTCCGCCCAGGGCGGCGGCTCGCTCGCGTTCCAGATCGGCGGCGTCTCGCCGCGGCTCGCGGTCCAGCCGGCCGCGATCGTCGCGGCGCCGAGCAGTGCGGCCGTGGTCAGGGTTCTCGACACGATCCACCTCCGTCGAAAGCGGTCGCCGGCGCGATCGGAGTCGGCGCTGGATCGCCGGGCCGGGCCCGCGTGACGCCGGTCACCCGCTGCCGGGAGCGGCTTTGTTCGCTGCCGTGAAAGACCCGTCCAGCATGGACCCGGCCGTCGCGCAACGCCCCGCCCCGTCGGGCGGGACCGACGGAATCCTCACGGCTCGCCGGTCGAGGGCGTCGCGCAGGGGCAGAGCGGCGAGGCGAGGGTCCACGTGTCGTGGCTGCTCCTGAGCGACGAGCCAGGAGAGACCGCGACGAGGAGGTCCACCGGCGCCGGGACGTCGGGGTCGGGCTCGCCTTCGGCCCCGCCGCGCGCCACGCGATAGGAGAGCTCCTCGACTGGGTGTCCGGTCGCGGACGCAGCTTCGTCGGCGTCGTGCGCGCGGGGCCGGCGAGGCGGAGGTCGGCGCCGTCGCGGGTCATCGTCCAGCCCTCCGGCGGGCACCGGAGAGGACGATCTCGTCGAATTCCGCTCCCTCGACGGCGATCACGAGGCGGCCACCGTCGACGACGCCGAGGAGCTGCTCGAGGATGACGTCGACGTCGGGAATCGGGTCCCCGCCGCGCCCCGGTGCCGCCTGGCCGAGCAGCGTGAGCAGCGCGACGAGAGCAGCGCGACGCGGAACGACGGCACCTCGGCGCATGGCGCGACCTCCAGGGACACGTCCGGGGAGAAGTGCCGGCATGAGAGCGCCGAGCGCACGGTGACTCAAGCTGCGGTCCCTGCCCGGCCTGGCGTTCGCACCGCTCGCGGGATGGCGGTGCGATTCCAGGCTAGACTCCGGGCGGCTCCTCCTATGCCGCAGCCCGCGCTGACCGCGCTTCTCGACCGCGCCTCCGACGGCGACCGCGACGCCTTCGACCAGGTCGTCACCCTGGTCTACGAGGAGTTGCGGCGGATCGCCCGCGGACAGCGGCATCGCGTCATGCCCGGCTCGACGCTCGAGACCACCGCACTGGTGCACGAGGCCTGGATGAGGCTGGCGGACGCGACGACTCCGGAGTTCGAGAGCGGGGGGCATTTCCTCGCCGTGGCGGCGAGGGCGATGCGCTTCGTGCTGATCGATCACGCCCGTAGCCGGGCGCGCGTCAAGCGCGGCGGCGAGGTCGAGATCGGCGCGCTCGACGCGGCGACGCCGGCCTATGCCGGCGAGCCCGAAGCGCTGCTCGACCTCGAGCGCGCCCTGACGCGGCTCGAGGCGCTGGAGCCCCGCCTTGCCCGCGTCGTGGAGTGCCGCCATTTTCTGGGCCTCGGAGAGAAGGAGACCGCTGCCGCGCTGGGCGTTTCGCTGCGCACGGTGCAGCGGGACTGGGAGGCGGCCCGGCGCTTCGTGGCGCGCGAGCTGCGGCCCGCGGTCGATTCCGGCGGACCGGCATGAGCCGCGCGGCCGGGCAGGTTCTCGCCGAGGTGTTGCACCGCGCGGCCGAGCTCGAGCCTGCCGAGCGTCGGGCGTTCCTCGACCGCACCGCCGGGGACGAGCCGCGACTGCACGCCGAGCTCGAGGCCCTGCTGGCCGAGCCCGCGACCTCGGACGCGGGCCTGCTCGGCACCGGGGGCGCTCTCGGAGAGGAGTTCCTGCGCCAGCTCGCCGCGCGGATCGAGGGGGATCGCGGGATCGCCCTGGTCGGCCGGCAGGTCGGCGCGATCCGCCTCGACGCGGTGATTGGGGAAGGCGGGATGGGCACCGTCTACCGCGGTTTCGACACCCGGCTCGAGCGGGCGGTGGCGGTCAAGGCGGTGCGGTTTCCCACCGCCGACAGCACGGCCCGCTTTCGCCACGAGGCGCGGCTCCTCGGCGGCACCGAGCACCCCTCGATCTGCCGCGTCTACGAGCTCGTCGAGGCGCCGGAGTGCGACTTCCTGATCCTCGAGCTGATCGACGGCGTGCCGCTCGGGCGCTGGGCCGCGGCGGGACGCGACCTCGCCTCCCGCCTGCGCGTCGTCGAGGAGATCGCCGCGGCGCTCGCCTTCGCGCACGGCCGTGGCATCGTCCATCGCGATCTGAAGCCCGACAACATCCTCGTCACCCCGGCCGGCGGCGTGAAGATCCTCGACTTCGGCATCGCCACGCTGGCGCCGCAGAGTGCCGCCGGCAGCTCGACCGGGGCGTCGGCCCCCGGCGAGAGCGCGAGCACCCGACCGATCGTCGGCACGCTCACCTACATGAGCCCCGAACAGGCGCGGGGCGAGGTCGTGGGGCCGGCCAGCGATCTCTTCTCCCTCGGCCTGATCCTCCAGGAGCTGCTCGTCGGACGGCCCGCCTACCCGCGGGACCTTGCCTACGGGGAGCTGCTCGCCCGGGTGCAGCGCGGCGAGACCGACGCTCCTCTGGCCCTCGGTCGCGAGCCGCGGGAGCTCCTCGCGAGCCTCCAGAGCACGATCGCGTCGCGTCGGCCGAGCGCAGAGGAGGCCGTCTCGCGGCTCCGCGAGCTGCGCGCGGTGCCGCAACGGCGACGGCGCCGCCGGGCGCTCGCGGCACTCGCCAGCGCCGCGGCGGTCCTGGTGCTCGCCGCGATCTCCCTGGTGGTCCGCGAGCGTCTCGCCAGCGCCCGCGCGGCAGCCGAGACCCAGCAACTCATCCGGCAGGCCGAGGAGATCGGCTGGCGCATGGCGATCGAGGAGCTCGGCCCGCGGCGCAACCTGGCCCCGGTGCGCGAACAGCTCGGACGCCAGGTCGACGAGCTCGGTCGGCAGATTCCACGGCTCTCCGCGGTGGCACGTCCGATCGCCGACCTCGCCGTCGGTCGCGCCGCCTTCGCGCTCGGCGATCTCGACCGGGCTCGCCGGCACCTCGACGCCGCCTGGGATGCCGGGCAGCGCGACGGCGCGCTCGCCTGGTCGCGGGGTCTCGTCTACGGCCAGCTCTTCGCCGAGGCGCGGGAGCGCGAACGCCTGGTCGCGGGCCGCGCCGCGGGACCTTCGCCGGCCACCGAGCAGCTGCGGCAGGAGAGCCTGGCGATGCTCGCCGCGGCCGGGGATGCCTCCGAGCGCGACCAGATCGAGTCGCTGCTGGCGACCTACGAGGGCCGCGTCGACGACGGGCTCGCCGCGGTGGGCCGGTTGCTGGCGTCCCGTCCGACGGTCTGGCCGGCCCACCTGACCGCCGCCCGGCTCCATCGCGCGGCCGCGACCGATCTCGACCGCCAGGGCGACTACGCCGGCGCCGCCAAGCGCTATACGGCCGCGCGCCTGGCCGCGAACGCGGCGGTGGAGATCGCACGCAGCAGTCCGGCGGGCTGGCTCGAGCTCTGCCGTGCCGCCTTCGAAGAGGCCCTCGTCGAGCAGCGCACGCTCTACCGCGGAGCCTCCCCGGCTGCCGGGGTCGCGCGCGCGGCCTGTGAGGGCGCGGCGGAGGTGGCCCCCTGGTCGAGCCGGGCCGCCGCCTTGCGGGCGGCGGTCGTGCTGCTCGAGATGCAACACCAGAGCGATCTGACGGTGGTCGACGCGGTCGCGCGGCGCGCCGTCGCCGAGCTGAGCGGCCTGCTCGAGCGCGATCCCGCCGACTCCACGGCGAGGAGCTTCCGGGCCGCCGTGCGCCAGACGGCCGTCGAGCGCCGCCTCGAGGCGGGCGGCGACACGGAGCATCTCCCGGGACTGCTCGAGGACCGGCGACGGCTCGCCGCGGACGAGCCCGGCAGCCCGGTGGCCTGGGCGCGATACTGCCAGGCGCTCGGCATCGCCGCGGGGACCGCCGTCTCCCGCGGGGCGCCCGATCGCGAGGCGCAGATCGTCGCCCTGGTCGAGGCGTTGCGTGAGGGCGGCCAGCGCTTCCCGGACCACGTCTACTTCCAGCTCGAACAACCGCTCTTCGCTTCGATCCTGTTGGCGATGGAGCGCCTGGACGCGGGCGGAGACTGCGAGACGCCGTTCGCCGAGGCGGCTGCGCACCAGCCCCGGGCGCTCGCCGCCACCGAGCCCTCGCTGCCGCGCAACGTCGCTCTGGCGCTCGACGGCCTCACGCAGTGCCGCCTGCGGGACGGTCGGCCGGTCGGCGAGAGCGCGCGCGATGCGCTGCGGGTGGCGGCGCGGACCCTCGAGCTCGCCCCGGAGTGGGCGAGCTCCCACTTCGGCCTCGGCTGGTCGCTGCTGCGAGCCGCCGAGGTCGATCGCGCCGCGGGCCGCTCTCCGCTCGATCACCTCGCGGCCGCCGAGCGGGCCTACGCCCGCGGCTTCGAGCTCGAGGCCAGCCGGATCGCCGGCTGGCCCGAACTGGCGGAAGGGTGGGCGATCGAGGCGGGGTGGCGCCTGGACCGCGGGGAGTCGCCCGATGCGGCGCTGGCACGCGCCCGAAGAACGCTCGCGCGCGGTCTCCCCGTCCTCGAAGGGACACGCGAGGCCGCGCGCGCCCGGGCTCTTCTCGCGGCGCTAGAGGCCCGCGACCGTGTGCGGCGGGGCGAGGCAGTCGATCGCGCTCTCGCCCCCGCGCGCCTGGCGCTCGAGGCGGCCCGCGAGGCCGGCCTCGGCGCCGGCGGGGCCCGCGCCATCGAGCGCGAGCTCGCGCTGGCGCGGGCGCCTGCGGCTCGGTGAGCCGGGCAGGTCAGGGCGTAGCGGAGTTCCAGGATTCGATGGAACCGCTCTCGAAGCCGTCGGAGAGGAGGTTGCCGCCGCTCTGGAAGGCGACGAGCCAGGCCTTGGGCACGTCGAAGCCGTCGGTCAGATGGCTGCTCACCGCGGCGACCGGGCGTGCCGAGCCGACGAGGAACGCCACGTCCCGCACCTGATGGTGCCGGTTGGTTTCGGGGCTGGTCACGCCCGTCACCGGAACCGTCGGGTCGAGCGCACCGTTCGCTCCCGCCAGCCGCGTGGCGCGCACCCGGTGCACCGTCCCGAAAAGCCCGCCCGTCCCCAGGTCTTCGCCGATCGAGAAGACGTCGCCGGTCCACCAATCGATCACCAGTCGCGACGAGCGGTACCCGATCCAGCCGGGGCTCGCCGTGTCGACGTAGGCGATGCCGTTGTTGCCCCAGGTCGGTCGCAGCGCCGCCGACTTCCCGGCGGTCCGGAAGAAGGCGGTCGGCTTGGTCAGCAGGCCGCTCTCCACCCACAGCGCGGCCACGTGATCCCCTCCCGGCGCGACCGCGAGGCTCGCGGCTCGGAGGGTCGCGGCGGGGGCCGCCGGCAGCGAGAGCGGGAGGGAGAAGGCGGGCGTCCCGCAGACCGGCGAGAGGCCCGTGGTGTAGCCGAAGAGCCGGACGGTGCCGTCGCGCTCGGCGAGGATGCTGTGGCAGGGCGCGCCGGTGCCGGCTCCGGCGATGCGGAGCCAGCGCTCGGAGCTGGTCGGAATGGAGGAGGTGGTGGTCGACTCGAGCTCGCCTCCGGCGTCGAGGTCGAGGATCACCCGCAGGCCGAGCTCGACCCCGAAGATCGCGTGGTCGGCCCAGCCGACGATCTCCAGCAGCTCGCCGCCGCCATTCACCTCGGCATCCGCGGCGAACGCCTCGACGTTGGTGAGCCCGCCGCGGGTGAAGACGAAGCCGTCGACGCCGAACTCTTCCTCCACCAGCGAGCCGTCCTCCTGCAGCAGGAACACGACGATCCAGTGTCCGTCGGTGAGCTCGGCGTCGCCGATCGCGATGAGGCGGTCGCCGACGCTCGGCAGCAGCCGGACGATCCGCGCGTCGGAGGCCCCCGGGACGGTGATGCTGACCCCGCCGAGAAAGCCGAAGCTCGTGTCGACCGCTCCGTTGTCGAACGTGCGCAGGAACTTCACCGTCGAGCTGCCGGTGTCGACCGCGGTGATGACGCGGTCCTGGGTGTCCGTGTTGAGCGCGGTGGGAACCGGGCCGAAGACGCCCGACCAGGACATCTGCAGCCAACCGTTGGCGCCGAAGCCGGGATCGACCTCGCCCCAGACGGCGTGGAGACCCTGCGGCAGGGCAAGGGCGAGCAGCGTAGCGAGCACGACGAGACGGGACATGGGACCTCCTCCGGAGCCCGGCGATGCGCGGGCGATGAGTGTCTTCTCACCGGGGTCCTCGTCATTGCCGCGGGAAACCCGCCATGGTGACCTCGACTCGGCGGTCTCGCGGCCCTTCGGGCCCGGGAGGCCGCCGGAACGGATCCCGCCGGCTCCGGGAACGACCGCCCGCGCCTGCGGGGCAACGATGGGGCCGCAAGCCGCAGATTCTCGCTTTGCAGGCGTGGCGCTCGCGTAGACTCGTCCGGACGAGGTCGCGAGCCGGTCACGGTGCGAGATCGCGACCGGGATCTCCGTCTGTAGGGGGTGATGACGATGCCCTTGCCCGCCGGGACCGCGAAGCTGACCTACGCGGACTTCCTCCGCTTCCCGGAGGATGGCCAGCGGCACGAGCTCCTCGACGGAGAGCATGTCGTGACCCCATCCCCGCGCACGAAGCACCAGGTCGTCTCGGTCAATCTCACCCTGCTGCTCGCGACCTGGGCGCGGGCGGCCGACGCCGGTCAGCTCTTCGTCGCGCCCTTCGACGTCGTCCTTTCCGACTCGACCGTCGTCGAGCCCGACCTGCTCTTCCTCGCCCGCGAGCACCTCGACCGCCTGACCGAGGAGAACGTCCGTGGCGCGCCGGACCTCGTGGTCGAGATCCTCTCCGAGGGCAGCCGGCGCCGCGACGAGATCGTCAAGCGCGACCTCTACGACCACTTCGGGGTGAGCGAGTACTGGGTCGTCGACCCCGAGCTCGAGACGGTGAAGGTCTACCGCCGGGAGGCCGCCGAGGGCGCCGAGGCCGCCGATCACTACCGCCGCGTCGCCGAGCTCGCGGCCGAGGCCGGGGACACTCTGAGCTCGCCGCGGCTGCCGGGCTTCTCGGCAGCGGTGGCGCAGCTCTTCGTCTGAGCCGGGCCGCGGCCGCCGCACCCCGCCGGTGCGCCGCCGCGAGGGGTGGCGATGGGCACGAGCAGGCTCCGCGGCGTAGGATTTCCGGCGTCCATGGGAGACGCCGATGACCCACCGATTCCTGACCGCCACGACGATCGCCGCGGCCGTCGCGCTCTGCTGTGCGGGCGCGCCGGTGCAGGGGGACACCCCCGTGGCTCCTGATCCGCAGACCGAGTTCCGTGCCTTCCTCGCCGGGTTCGAGGGGAAGCTCATTCCGCTCAGCCGCGACACCGCCCTCGCCGGCTTCGAGTCTTCGGTGAGCGGCAAGGAGGAGGACTACGCGCGCTCCGCGGCGCTGCAGCTCGAGCTGCGCAAGCTCTACGCCGATCCGGCGACCTTCGCGCGGCTCAAGGCCTGGCGCGACGGGGCGGGGATCGAGGATCCGCTCCTCGCACGCCAGCTCGAGATCCTCTACCTGGGCTTTCTCGGCAACCAGCTCCCGGAGGCGACGCTCGCCGAGTTGGTGAAGCGCCAGACGGCGATCGAGCAGACCTTCAACACCTTCCGCGCCACCGTCGACGGCAAGCCGGCGAGCGACAACGACCTCAACACCATCCTGCGCGAGTCGACCGACCCGGCCCGGCTCGAGACGGCCTGGAAGGCGAGCAAGGAGGTCGGCGCCCAGGTCGCGCCCGCCATCGTCGAGCTGGTGAAGCTGCGCAACCAGGCGGCGAAGGCCCTCGGCTTCCGCAACTTCCAGGTCATGCAGCTCGCGCTCTCCGAGCAGGATCCGGCGGCGATCGAGAAGCTCTTCGACGAGCTCGACGTGCTGACCGCCCAGGAGTTCGCGGCGGCCAAGCAGGAGATCGACACCTTCCTCGCCAAGCGCCTGGGGATCGCCCGCGAAGCGCTCCGTCCCTGGCACTACCAGGACCGCTTCTTCCAGACCGGGCCGGCGATCTACCCGGTCGACCTCGACGGCATCTTCGCGGGCAAGGACCTCGTCGACCTCGCGCGGCGCTACTTCGCCGGGATCGGCCTGCCGATCGACGACATCCTCGCCCGCAGCGACCTCTTCGAGAAGCCGGGCAAGTACCAGCACGCCTTCTCGACCGACATCGACCGCGCCGGCGACGTGCGCATCCTCTGCAGCCTGAAGCCGACCGCCGAGTGGATGGACACGCTGCTCCACGAGGCCGGTCACGGCGTCTACTCGAAGTTCAACGACCCGGCGCTGCCCTGGCTGCTGCGCGACGCCGCCCACACCTTCACCACCGAGGCGATGGCCAATCTGTTCGGCCGCATGGCGTCCAACCCGGCCTGGATGCAGGAGATGGTCGGCATCTCGGCCGCCGAGCGCGCGAAGGTCGCCGCCGCGGTCAGCGCCTCGCAGCGGCTCGAGCAGCTCACCTTCAGCCGCTGGTCGCAGGTGATGTTCCGCTTCGAGAAGGCGATGTACGAGAACCCCGAGCAGGACCTCGACAGCCTCTGGTGGGACCTCGTCGAGCGCTACCAGCTGCTGACGCGCCCGGCCGGGCGCAAGGCGCCGGACTGGGCCGCCAAGATCCACGTCGCCCTCTATCCGGCCTACTACCACAACTACCTGCTCGGCCAGCTCCTCGCCTCGCAGCTCGCGCACACCATCGGCCGCGACGTGCTCAAGGTCGCCGACGTCTACGGTCAGAGCTTCGTCGGCCGCCCCGAGGTCGGCGCCTACCTGCAGGAGAGAGTCTTCAAGCCCGGCATGACGCTGCCGTGGAACGACATGATCGAGAAAGCGACCGGCGAGAAGCTGACGGCGAAGTACTACGCCGAGCAGTTCGTGCGGCGCTGAGGGGAGAGCCGAGCCGGCGAGCGGCTCAGCACGGCTGGAGCGGGATCCCTGAGCGGGCTCTTCGGGTGACCCTCTGTGGGTCCGCACCCCGCCCGCTCGCGCGGCGCGCGCGCGTCGCGGAGGCGACCGACCCTTCCGAGGAGACGCGAAGCCGGCGGCCCGAGGTCCCTTGGAGGCGAATCGCCGGGCGGCGCGACATTCTGATCCACGACGACATGGGCGTGGACCTCGATGCGGTGTGGACGGTCTCGCCGGAGCCCATGGGCAACTTGCGAATCGCCGTCGAGGAGCTGTTGGGCGATCGTTGACCGACCACTCCCTGCCGACGACCCGCGAGGTCCGTTCCGCCTTCGCGGAGCCGGCCACGATCCCGCGGCGCAGCCGGATAGGATCACCCCGATGAACGGCCACGGCGCCCCCCACCAGCTCAAGGTCGTCCTCGAGATGATCAAGTTCGAGCACACGCTCTTTGCGCTGCCGTTCGCGCTGATGGGGATGATGCTCGCCGCGGAGGGGTGGCCGGCGTGGCGGACGGTCGGCTGGATCGTCGCCGCGATGGTCGGGGCGCGGAGCGCGGCGATGGGGTGGAACCGGCTGGTTGACCGCGAGATCGACGCGGCGAACCCGCGCACGGCGACGCGGGCGTTGCCCGCAGGGCTGGTGACGCCGCGCTTCGTGGCGCTCTTCGTCGTCGCGTCGGTGGCGCTGCTGCTCGTCGCCGCCTGGCGGCTCAATCCGCTCTGCCTGGCGCTCGCGCCGGTGGCGCTCCTCGTCCTGCTCGGCTACTCCTACACCAAGCGCTTCACCGCGCTCGCCCACCTCGTGCTCGGCCTGGCCCTCGCCGGGGCGCCGCTCGGGGCATGGATCGCCGTGCGCGGCGAGGTCGCCACGGCGCCGTTCGTCCTCGCCGGAGCGGTGCTCCTCTGGGTCGGCGGCTTCGACGTGCTCTATGCGCTCCAGGACCTCGAGTTCGACCGCCGAGCGGGACTGCATTCGATCCCGGCACGCCTCGGCGTCGTCGGCTCGCTCGCGGTCTCCGGCGCCCTGCACCTGGCGACCCTCGGTCTGCTCGCCGCCCTGCCGTTCGTCTATCCGCCCGGCCTCGGCGTCGCCTACTGGGTCGGCGTCGCGGGGTGCGCCGGACTTCTCGCCTACCAGCACGCCATCGTGCGGCCCGGCGACCTTTCGCGGCTGAACGCGGCGTTCTTCACCGCCAACGGCCTGCTCTCGGCCGGGCTCTTCGTCGCCACGGCGATCGACCTGCTCGGTCGCCGCTGACCGCCCGGCCGCGGGCTACTCCTCCCCTTCCACCGCGTTCAGCCAGAGGCCAGCGAGCGCTCCGAGCGCCAGCAGCGCGAAGAGCGCGAGACGGGCGCCACTGGCGCCGCCGGCACCGGACGCACCGACCTCGCGAAGCGCCACCGCGGCCTCCGGGGCGAAGAGGCGGGTCACCGGAGCGAGGGCACCTCCCAGCCAGACGAGGGTCCCCGCGAGCGCGAGGGCGGCCGTGGCCTTCCAGATCCGCAGCGGCGCGAGCGCCCGGGCGCGGGCGATCTCGGCGCGCCGCCGTTCGGCGCGAAGGCGCAGGAGCGCGGGCGCGGGGAGCTCCGGAGCGAGAGCCGCCGCGGCGTCGCGCAGCACCGAATCCACGGCGAGGAGCTCACGACAGGAGGCGCAGTCCGCCAGATGGCCGGAGAGCTCGGCTTCCGGATCATTCGGACCCTGCCGACGGCGCGCGACGGCAAGGACGGCGGCAGCGTGGGGACAGGTCGACTCGGTCATGGTCCGTCTCCCTTCGGAGCGAGGCCGCGAGCGCGGAGCAGCGCACCCAGCCGGCGCCGGGCGCGGAAGAGCAACACCTTGACGCTGCCCGGGCGCAGCCCGGCGAGGGCGGCGATCTCGGGGTGACTCGCCTCTTCGACGTGGGCGAGCCAGAGGAGCTGCCGTTCGCGGGGCGAGAGCTCGGCCAGGGCGCGCTCGAGATCGGGATCGAACGCCACCGTGGGCGCGGGGGGCGGCGGCGCCTGGCCTGCGCTCGTCCGGTGGCGCTCGGCGAGCCGGCCTCGACGTCCGCGGTCCGCCAGGAGGTGGGCGGCGATGCGGAAGAGGTAACGGCGGCGCTCGGGCGGATCGGTCGGCGCGCCGCGCGCGGTGAGCAGTCGCAGGAAGCTCTCCTGGAGCAGGTCGTCGGCGGTGGCCGCGTCGCCCGCGAGGGCGCGCAGATAGCCCCAGAGCGGGCGAGCGACTTCGGCGTAGAAGGCGTCGAAGGTGGCCGCCGCATCGCTCGCCGCGACGGACGAGGATCCTGCGTCCGGAGGACGAGACCGTCTCCGCGCAACGGACGCGGGCGCCTCGCGCCCGAGCTCGGGGTCTGCGCCAGCCGCAGACCGCAGCGCTCGGGCCGCGGCGTCGGAAAGTCGCTCGGTCAGGGGCATCACGGCGCAGCAGAGCCTACTCGCGCCCCTCTCCCCGGGGCGCCGCGTCGAGGAGCCCGAGCCGCTTGGCGAGCAGGTAGGAGACTCCGGCCGAGACCAGGAAGCCGGCACCGAGCACCAAGGCCAGGGTGCCGAGCACGTCGAAGCCGTCGCGCGCGGCGCCTGGCACCATCCCGGTGATGGTCAGCAGGCCGATTCCGGCGGCGATCACCAGGATGCCCGTGCGCACCGCCGAGAGCAGGCGAGCGTAGGGCTCGACGCGCTGGAAGAGCCGCAGGTCGAGCATCTTCTTGCCCGCCTCGCTCTCGAGGTAGGCACGGAGCTCTTGCGTCGAGCCGAAACGCTCGAGCAGCTTGGTGTGCAGCTCGGTCTGGGCCGCGAGCGCTGCCCGCGTGGTGTGCTGGACCGAAAGCGACTTGATCACCCAGCCGACCACCAGGAAGAGGGTGATGAAGGCGAGCACGGGAGCGAGATCGTTCATGGATGGTCCTCCTGACCGTAACCACGGTCGGACTCCCCCCGCGGTTAACGCCACCGACCCGCCGCTTGACCGGGAGCGGTCGCGAGGCGAGCATCCGTCACGGTGTCCCACCTCCTCCCGCTGCTCGCCGAGCTCGCCGCCTGGTGGCTGGCGCTCGCCGCCTTCGGTGCCGCCGCCGCGCCGCTCGCCGCGCGCCTGCTCGCACCCTGGCCCGACCGCGGCGTGTCGCTCGCGCGTCCGCTCGGCCTGCTCGCCGGCGGGCTCGTCCTCTGGTTCGGCAACGCCCTGGGCCTGCTCGGTCGCGGACCGGCGAGCGCGGTCGCCGCGCTGGCCGCGGTGGCGCTCCTCGCCTGGTCGCCGGCGCTCGGCACGGCGGGTCGCCTGCGACTCGCCGCGTGGCTGCGCGATCTCGGCGGCGACCGGCGCGCCTGGCTCGCCGGCGAGGCGCTGCTGGTCGTCGCGCTGCTCGGTTGGGGTACCGTGCGTGCCTGGTCGCCGGCGATCCGCCACACCGAGCAGCCGACCGACCTGATGCTGCTCAACGCGGTCGCCGAGGGCGTCGGCTTCCCGCCCGAGGATCCTTGGCTCGCCGGCGAGCCGCTCGCCTACCACGACCTGGGGCACTGGATGGTGCTGATGCTCGCGCGTCTCGCCGGCAGCCCCACGGCGCGGGCGTACAACCTGGCGCAGGCGGCCTGGCTCGGCCTCCTGCTGCTCTCGGCATACGGCCTCGGGCGCGGGCTCTTCCGGACCGCGCTCGGCGACCGGGGAGCGAAGCGGGAGGTCGCCGCCGGCCTGCTCGCCGCGGCGAGCCTCGCGCTGGTCGGCAACCTCGCGACCTGGACCGTGACCGGCAGCCCGCTCCGCGGCGGCGATGGCGCGCAGGGCCTCTGGTGGTGGGCACCGAGCCGGGCGATCGTCGACCGCGACGCGCGCGGCGCGCCGATCGAAGCGATCACCGAGTTCCCCGCCTTCAGCTACCTCGTCGGCGACTTGCATGCGCACCTGCTGGCGATGCCGTTCTGGCTCCTGCTCGTCGCCCTCGTGCTCACACCCTGGCTCGCCGGCGGCTCGACATCCGTTGGGCGCGACGGGTGGCGCTCGGGGGCGATCGCTCTCGGGAGCGGGGCGTTCCTCGCGCTCGACCCGTGGCAACTGCCGGGACTCGGCCTGCTGCTCGCCGGCGGAGGAGCGCTCGCGACGGGAGTTGCGACGGGGCGCGCGCGCCTCGAGGGCGCGGCGCGCGGCGCGCTCCTCTGGGGACTCGGACTCCTGCCCTTCCTGCCGTGGCGAACCCAGGCGGCGACGCAGGTCCACGGCCTCCTGGTCAATCTCGCGAATCCGACCTCGCTCGTCGAGCTCGTCCAGGTGGCCGGAACGTTCGTGCCGGCGTTGGCGATCGGTCTCGCACTCGCGGCGCGGGCGGCACAGCTCTCGCGCCGGCGCACCGCGCTCGCGCTTCTCCTGCCGGTCGCCGCGCTCGCGACCTGGCTCGTCGTCGCGGCGCTGGCGACGCAGCGGAAGATCTCGACCGAATGGCTGACCCCGCCGGCGGCGGCCCCATGGCTCGCCGCCGGTCTGGGCCTCGCCCTCGTGCTGCTGCTGGCGCGAGAGCTGCCGGCGGGACGGCGTCCGGCGGTCGGCCTGGCCGCGTTCGGACTCGCCCTGCTCCTCGCCCCCGAGCTCCTCTTCGTCCACGATGCGTTCGCCGCCCGGCTGAACACGGTGTTCAAGCTCGGCCTGCAGGCCTGGGCGCTCCTCGCCCTGGCGGCGAGTCACGCGGCGGCCACGGCGCTCACCGAGCGGCGATGGACGCCCGCCGCGGTGGCCTGCATCGGCCTCGCGCTCGGCCTGCCGTACCTTCCGGCCGCGCTCGTCACCCGGCTCGGACCGGTGACCCCGGCCTGGAGCTTCGACGCCCTCGACGACCTGCCGCGGAGCGCACCCGGCGAGCTCGCGGCGATCCGCCTCCTCGCGACGTCGTCGCGGCCCGGGGAGCGGGTCCTTGCCGCCGCGGGCGAGAGCTACCGGGTGGCGAGCTCGCTCGTCGCCACGGCCACCGGGAGACCGACGCTGCTCGGCTGGACCGGGCACGAGCTGCAGTGGCGCGGCAGTCGCTGGCGCGAGCTCGCGGGGAACCGCGCGGAGATCGTCGAGGAGATCTACCGTGAGGCCCACGGCGATCGCCTCGCGCTCCTGCTCGACCGCTGGCGGGTCCGCTACGTCCTGCTCGGCCCGGAGGAGCGACGGCGCTACGGCCTGACGCCGGAGCGCGAGGCCGAGCTCTCTGCGGGGCTCACGACGGTGGTCGACCAGGACGGCGTGCTCCTGCTGCGCGTCGACGGGGCGACGCGATGAGCCGGCGCGAACGTTGGCTCTGGACGCTCCTCGCCCTGGCGGTGGCCGCGAGCCGGCTGCTCGGGCTCGGCGACCGGGCCTTCAGCCACGACGAGAGCCTGCACGGCTTCTACTCCTACCAGCTCGCCACGCGCGGCATCTACCAGCACGACCCGATGATGCACGGGCCGCTGCAGTTCCACCTCAACGCCCTGGTCTTCCGTCTCGTCGGGGCGAGCGACACCACCGCGCGGTTGACCGCCGCGGTGGCCGGCATCGGCGCCGTGCTCCTGCTCCTCGCCTTCCGACCGCTGCTCGGGCGGCGAGGCGCGTTCCTCGCCGCGACGCTCGCTGCGCTCTCGCCCTCGCTCGCTTTCTACAGCCGCTACATGCGCAACGAGTCGTACGTCGCCTTTGCCTGTCTGCTCTGGAGCCTCGGCGCGTTCCGCTATCTCGCGTCGCGGCGGCGAGCCGACCTCGGCTGGATGGTGCTCGGGATGGGGATCGCCTTCGCCGCCAAGGAGGTCGCCTTCCTTTTCGGCGCGACGATCGGCCTCTTCTTCCTCACCCTCGCCGTCGTGCGCGCACGGCGCGGCGGCGAGCCGTTCGTCGGCGGGGCGGCAGGCAACGTGGCGCTCGTCAACGCGGTGCTCGTCGCACCCTTCTTCGGCGCGCTCCTCCATCTCCCCTTCGGCTGGTCGACCGTGGCATTCGACGATCCCGCGGCACCGGGCCGGGCGCTCGTCACCAGCGGCAGCCTGGCACTCGTCGCGCTCGCCGTCGGGCTGCTCCTCGCCCGCGGGCGGAGCCGGGGTCGCCCCCAGGACGAGGGGCCGGCTCCGGGGCTCTCTGCCTCCACCCTGACGGGACTGGCGCTCGGCTTCTGGTCGGCCCTCGCGTTGCTCTTCACCACCCTGGGAAGCAACGCACCTCGCGGGTTGGTGAGCGGTTTCGTCGGCAGCCTCGGCTATTGGCTCGCCCAGCACGGCGTTCAGCGCGGCTCGCAACCGGTCTACTACTACCTGCTGCTGGTCGTCCTCTACGAGCTCCTGCCGCTCGGTGCGGCCCTGCTCGCCGTGCCCCAGGCGTGGCGGCGACTTGGCCGGCGCGGCGGCGCCGCGGTGCCCGCGGCCGACCTGCCGCCGACCGCGCCGAACGACGCGGGCGCCTTCGCGATGCGGCGCGCCTGGCTCGCCTTCCTGCTCTGGTGGAGCGGCGCCGGGCTCGTCCTCTACTCGCTGGCCGGAGAGCGCATGCCGTGGCTGACGGTGCACATCGTCCTGCCCTGGCTGCTCACCGGCGGCTGGGGACTGGCGCGCGCTTTCGCGGCGTGGCGAGAGCGGGTGGTGTGGCGTGCCGCCCTGATCGGCGCGGTCGCCCTCGCCGCGCTCGCCACGGCAGCCGCCAGTGCGCGCCTGCTCTATCGCGACGCCGATCTCGCCACCGAGATGCTGGTCTACGCCCACGGCACGCCGGACCTGCACCGGGTCGCCGACGCCATCGCCGCGCGTGCGGCGACCAAGGGGCCGGGAGAGCGCGTGGTCGTCGCCCACGACGGTGCGACGAGCTGGCCGCTGCTCTGGTACCTGCGCGACACCGACCACCGCTACCTGACCCACGAGGTTGCCGCGGCCGATCTCGCCGGCGTCGACCTGCTCCTCCTCTCTCCCGACGCGAGCCGCAAGGCCTGGCCGCTCGTCGCCCGCGACTTCGAGGAGCTCGAGCTGCTGCAACTCTGGTGGCCGGTCGAGGGCTACCGCGAGCCGTCGCGTCTCGCCACCCGCGAGGGCTGGCAAGCGGCCTGGAGCTACTGGCTCACCCGCCGCCTCCCCGGGGTCGAGGTCGGGCCACACTGGCCGCTGCGCCAGGAGATGCGCCTGCTCGTCCGCCGCGCCGGCGCCGCGCGCGGACCGCTACCGACGCTTGCCGTGCCCGTCCTGCCGCTCGAGATCTGGCGCGATCCGGCGACCGACCGGCCGCGCGAGAACGGAGCCGCTCCCGTTGCGGTGGCCGCGGATGCCGCCGGCCGCGTCCTGGTCGGCGACCTGCTGACCCACGAGCTGCTGCGCTTCGATCGGGCGCTCCGGCCGCTCGCGGCCGACGCGGTCAAGGGCGGAGTGAGCGCGGCGGCGATCGCTCCCGGGGAGGGCGGCACCGCCGCGGTCGTCGACGCCGAGACCG
Organism: Holophagales bacterium; assembly: GCA_016699405.1. Lineage (NCBI taxonomy): Bacteria > Pseudomonadati > Acidobacteriota > Holophagae > Holophagales > Holophagales bacterium. The sequence goes on from CP064972.1 coordinate 623,844, forward strand.
GGCTCGCTCGTCTCTTCGACGCCGCCGGGCGCGAGCTCGCCCGCTGGGGCGAGGCAGAGGGACAGCAGGGGGCGCGGCCGACCGGCCTGGTGCGGCAGGGCGACGGCTTCGCGCTGAGCGATGCGGCGGGATCGCGAATCTGCTTCCTGACGGCGCGTCTCGAGCCGCGCGGGGCGTGTGTGCCTCTCGAGTTCGCCCCGGAGGCGCTCGCCGCCGGAGCGGCGGACTTGCTCGTCGCCGACGCGACCGGGCGCCGGGTGGTCCGGCTGCGCGACGGTCGGGTCACGGCCGCTTGGCCGTTTCCCGGCTGGGAGGGCGTGCCGGCGGTCGGCCGGCCCGGGCTCGCCGAGCTCGGCCCGTTCGTCCTCGCCACCGACCCCGGCGGGCATCGCCTCGTCGTCTTCACTGCGGCCGGCGAGGTCGTCGCGACCCTCGAACCGCGTGATCGCGACGACAACCTGCTGTGGAAGCGACCGGAGGGTCTGGCGGTCGACCGCACCGGGGGCCGGCTCCTGCTCGCCGACCGCGATGGCGGCAAGCTCTATGCTCTGCCGCTGCCGCGGCTCGAGGCCGAGCTCGCGAGCCTCGCGTCGTCGACGAGATAGACGCCGCGGTTGACCTTCGCCGGATCTTGGAGCGTCGGCTCCTCGCCGCCGACGAGCAGCCGCTCGGCGAGCTCGACCCCCTGCATGAAACTGTGGTCCTGGTTCGAGACCTCGTATTTCCAGGCGCCGAAGCGCCCGCGCGAATAGACCCCGCAGCTCGCGAGCGCGTCGAGCGCCGGGTCGACGACGGCGTCGCGGCCGAGAAACGGCGTCGGATAGCCGTGCTCCTCGCGCCGGTGCCAGAGACTGACCACCTCGTGGCCCGGCTCGACGAGCCCGTCGCGCCGCAGCGACGCGACGACGCGCTCGGCGAGCGCGCGGACGTCGACCGGGCGTCGCGGGCTCTCGCACACCTCGGCCATCAGCGACCAGTGGCCGCCGCCTGGCGGCACGTGCGCCGGCGAGTAGTTCGAGAAGACGGTGACGCGGTAGTACGGACTCTCCGCTCCGGGAAAGTACATCCAGCCGAGGCGGGCCAGTCGATCGGGGAGGCGGCCGCAGAGGCCGACGCCGACGACGTGGACACTGCTGTGGAGCAACCGGGCGCCAGCCTCCGCCAGCGCCGCAGGCGGAGCGTCGCAGAGGGCGGCGAGGGTGTCGAGCGGCAGCGTCGAGATCAGGGTGTCGTAGTCGAGTCGCTCGCCGCTTGCCAGGACGAGCCGTCGACGTCCCAGCTCGACGCGAGCGGCCCGGGCTCCGAAGCGCAGGGTGGCGGCCGGCAGGAGAGCGGCGACGCCGCGCCAGATCGCCCCGGTACCGCCGCGTGCCGGAAAGCGAAAGGTCCGGTTCGGCCCCCAGTCGGCGCGGGCGATGCGGGCTCGGCTCGGATCCGCGATCTCGCGTCGCAGGGCCGCCAGGTCCGGCAGCGCGACGCGTTCACCCACCCACGAGCAGCCGAGCGCACCGAGCGGGTAGCCCCAGACCTTCTCGTTGTAGGGAACGAAGAAGAGATCGGCGAGACCCGAGCCGAAGTGGGCGAGCACCCAGGCGTCGAAGCTCGAGGGTGGGTGGGACGGAGGAGACGCTGCCGCCTCCTCGAGCCCGGCGAGCGCGCGGTCGCGCGCCGCGGGGGCGAGCAGATGGAGGTTGTGCTGCAGCGGGTAGGGCACCAGCTCGCCGTCGAGCCAGACGCCGGCGCGCCGCTCGTGGTGCAGCCAACCGTCGCCGAGCGCGCGGTCGAGGACGGCGTCGTAGTAGGCGTAGTGACTGAACTGGACGTGACCGCCGACGTCCCAGGTGAAGCCCGCGGCGTCGACGGCGCTCGCCGCGAGGCCGCCGGGCTCGTCGCGCGCCTCGCAGAGCAGCAGCTCGCGATGCCCGAGCTCGGCGAGGCGATAGGCCGCGCCGAGCCCGGTCGGGCCGGCGCCGAGCACGAGGATCCGTCCCGCGGAGCTCATCGGCGGCGCCCCCGCGCCACGCCGGCGACTTCACGCACGGCCCGCAAGGCGAGGCGCAGGAGCTTGCCGGCAGCGAGCGACGAGACGCCGGAGCGCCGCCCGACGAACGGCACCGGAACCTCGCGCCAACGCAGGCCGCGGCGCACCGCGAGCGCGGCGAGCAGGACATTCGGTACCGCGGCGTCCTCGGGGATCGCCGCGAGCAGCTCGTGCAGTGCCGGAGCGCGAACCAGGCGGAAGGGGCAGTTGACGTCGGCGATCGGCGCGCCGGCGAGCGCTCGGGCGGCGAGGCGTGCGCCGCGCGAGAGCAACCGCCGGCTCGGGCTCTGCGGGCGCGACTGCCGCACCCCGAGGACGAAGTCGGCGCCCTGGCGGGCCTCCCACAGGGAGACGAACGCCGCCGCCGGAATCTCGCCGTCGCCGTCGGCCTGGGCGACCCAGTTGCCGCGGGCCTCGCGATAGCCGCGCAAGATCGTCGGTCCGTGCCCGCGATTGGCGTGCGTGCGCACGACGAGCCGGTGGCTCCTCGCCGCGAGCGCGGCGAGCGTCTCGCCACTGCCGTCACGCGAGCCGTCGTCGTAGAGCTGCAGCTCGGCTGCGAGACCGAGCCGGTCGAGCTCGGCCTCCCACTCGGCGACGACGGCGGCGATCCCTGACGCCTCGTTGTAGACCGGGATCACCACCGAGAGCTCGGGCGCTCCCGGGAGAGACATGCGGCGGCAGGGTAGCACAGGGGTGAAGCGACCGCGGCGTCGCACGGAACCGGCTCGCCGCACGTCGCTCGCGCTCGGTGCGAGTGCCTTCAGTCGCCGGTGCGACGTCGCCACTCGGCGATGCGGGCGAGCGAGGCGGTGGCATACTCGCGCACCTTGGCGTCGGGGTGCTCGGTGAGTGCCTGGCGGTCGGCGAGCTTGACCGCGAAAGCAAGCTCGTGCACCTCCGGGTCGTTGACGGCGCGGAGCCGGTGCAGCAGGAAGCTGCGCGCCCAGTCGCGCACGTTCTCGTCTCCGGCCTCGCGCGACAGGCGGTCGGCGGCGCGAAGCAGCGCCTCGCCGGCGCGACGCCGGTCGCGTCGCTCGTCGGTCACCAGCCGCTCGAGCAGTGCCTGCTGCGTCGCCGGCGGGAGCGCGAGCGCCTGGTCGGCGAGCTCGACGGTGAGAGCGCGCCAAGCCGCGTCACCGTCCGCGGGGAGGGTCGCCGGCCGATGGGGCTCGAACGGCGCGAGCGTCGCCGCGAAGAAGCCGCGCCGCGGGTCGATCACCAGTCGCTCGTCGTCACCCGGCGGCTCGACCTGCGGCAGGCGGTCGGCGAGCAGCTCCTCGAACGACGCCTGGGAGAGCTCGCGGGCGAAGCGGCCGGCTCCGGGGCTCGCCCACTCGACGAGCTGCTCGACCCGGCCGCTCCACCACGGGAGAGCCAGAAGCCCGGCAACGGCGAGCGGCACGGCGAGACGCGGCGACAGGCCGGCGAACAGGCCAGCCGCCGCGGCGAGATAGAACGCGCCGCCGAAGGCGAAGAGGATCGCGGCGGTGACGAGCAGCGGCCACCGCACCTTGCCGCGAAGCGCCTCGAGATCGACGAGCGGCATCGCGTCACCCGGGCGTGCCGGGTCGTAGGCGAGCGCCAGGCGCGAACTTGCCGGTGGGCGCAGCCAGTGCGTGACGAGGTCGTCCCACGGCTCGTCGGCCTCGATGCGGAAGGCGTCGAGCTCGCTTCCCGGGCGGCGATCGGCGGCGAATTCGTCCTCGGTGTACTGGATGATCCACGGCTCGGACGTTGTGGCGCGCAGGCGGACGGCGACCCTCCGCGGGAGGCGAATCTCGACGCTCGGCCAGTCGCTTCCCGGCGCGCTCCAAGGGAGCTGGAGCGCCGAGCCGCGCATGCCGTCGATCGCGTCGGCGTACTGGATCGGCAGCGGCGGCGGCTGCGCGACCCGATAGGCGAGGCGCGCCGGCACCCCGGCGGCGCGGGCCGCGGCGTCCGGCTCGACGATCGCCCAGACCTCCGCGAGCGTGTTGCCGGAGAGGCTGAGCGGCCCGTTGCCGGCGGCGAGATCCGCACGCACGTCGAGGCGCCAGAACGACTCGACGATCGCTCCCTCCCCACGGGCGGTGAGCCGCGCGGCCAGCGCCCGCTCCGCCCGGGTGCCGGAGACCATCCTCCAGCCGAGCACGAGCAGGGGAACCGCGAAGGTGAGCAGCGAGAGGGCGCCGAGAAAGCGCGCCCGGCGGACCAGGAACTGGCCGATCTCGACGAGCACCTGGATGCCCGTCAGGGTGCCCTCGGGCGGCGCAGGGGCGCCGCCCGGGGATGGCGATTCGGGGCTCACGTTGGCGCGGGAGCCTATCCGAACCCGGCGCGCCGGCACGAAGCGACGCCCCCGCGGCCAGATTCCTCACCCGGAAGTCGGGACGATCTGGGCGCAGGCGTTCGGCCGCCGCCAATCTTCGACCGGACTCACTCAGCCATCGACTTCGAGCGAACCCCCCTCGTCACCGCGAGCGAGAGCGAGGGGTCCGGGGGGCGCGCAACCGAGTCGCTTCGTGGCCGACGCTCGCGCGAGGCGGTCAGCGTTCAGTGCGCGCCGGGCGTCGCGTCGGCGGCGACCCGGACCGCGAGAGCCGCCGCGGCGATCTCCGGATCCGCGTGCGCGGCGAGCGCGGCGACGGCGGCGAGCTTCTCGCGCCCCGCGAACTCCCCGGGGCGCGGTGCGTTCGCCGGATCGAGAGCGAGCACCAGCATGTGTCGCGCCGCGGCCCGGACCTCGTCGGACCTGGCGGGATCGCCGGCCAGGTCACCGGCGACCGCGAGGAAGGCCGGTGCGACCTCGCGTCCGTTGCCGGCGAGCTCGCCGGCCAGCTCGCCGAGCAGCGCGACGAGGGCCGTCTCGTCGAGCGCGCGGGTCTGCTCGGCGATCTGGTCGACCACCTCGCGCCACGCCGCGCCGGTCGTCCGCGCGACCGCCAGCGGGCGAACGAAGTGAAAGGGCGCCAGCGCGGCGGCGTAGCGGGAGTGCGGAAAGTCGACGACCCAGCGCTCGCCGGCGAGCTCCTCCGGCGTGGCGAGGCGCACGGGTCCGCGGGCGGACCAGCTCGCGGGTCCACCCGCGAGCTGCGCGAGCGTGTGGAGCGGACCGCTCGCACCGAGGCCCTCGTCCACTCGCGGCGCCCAGAGCGGAGTGGCGAGCGCCAGCGCCACGGTCACGGCCACGCGCAGGCCCCAGCCGAAACGCGGCACGAGCCGGCGCAGCCCGGCGAAGATCGACGCCGCGCCGAAGCCGACCCCGGCGATCAGCAGGCTCGTCGACCAGAGGAAGCGCTGCGCCCAACCGCTGCCGAGCGAGACGCCCGGCAGTGCGGTCGCGGGATCGCGCGGGTCGACGTGCAAGCGGATCGGTCGGTTCCCCTCGGGGCGCATCCAGAGCCGGGCGAGCGCCTCGAGCGGGCGGTCGAGCTCGAGACACAGTGCCTCGAGCTCGCTGCCGGCCACCGGGGGAGAGCCGCCGCCGACGGCGGTGAGCGGCCAGGCGCGCGCCGGTCGCTCCCGCAGCGTGGCGAGCCAGGCGGGCGGCGCGACGATCTCGAGGCGCGGCAGCCCGGTCACCGGGTCGGCCGGCGAGAGGCCGAGCTCGCGCTCGAGCGGCAATGGCCCGCCCCAGGGCCAACCGTCGACGCCGGCGGCCTCGTCGGTCGCGCGCAACTCGACCGCGGCCGCCCGCCCGCTGTCGAGGGTCAGCTCGAGACGCACGCCGAGCCGGGCGTGTGCCTGGCGTCGCGGCGGCGTCGCCGCACTCTCGTCGAGCGCGACGGGCTCGATCTGCCAGAGCCGCGCGACGACGCGAGCGTCGGCCCGTGCGGTGAGCCGGGCGACGAAGCGCTCCGCCGCGGCCGCCCCCCGGTCCGCATTCCAGCCGTTGAGCAGCAGCAGGACGCCCGCGACGAGCAGGAGGGCTCCGCCGAGGCGGCGCCCGCGGGCCGCCGGCGCGGAAAGCAGAGTCGTGGAGTTCGACATCGACGACACGATCCTAGCGTTCTCGTCGTCCGGGTCGCGGCGGAGCGTTTGCTATTCTCGCCGCGCCATGGACGCCCCCGCACTCTCCTCTTTCCCCGCGCCGCTGCGGCCGATCGCCGAGAAGGTTCTCGCCGGCGTGCGGCTCGATGCGGCCGAGGCGCTCGCCTGCTTCGCCACGCCGCACGTGCTGCATCTCGGCCGGCTCGCCGACGTGGTGCGCCGCCGGCTGCACGGCAAGGTGGCGTACTACAACCTCAACCGGCACATCAACCCGACGAACGTCTGCGTCTACACCTACAACTGCAAGTTCTGCAGCTTCGCGGCGATGAAGGGCGAAGAGCACGCCTGGCAGATGAGCCACGAGGAGATCTATCGCTTCGCCGGCAAGCAGGGGGGCAACGAGGTCACCGAGTTCCACATCGTCGGCGGACTCCATCCCGACCTTTCGCTCGACTGGTACCTCGAGATGCTGCGCGGCCTGCGCGAGCGCTTCCCGGCGGCGCACCTCAAGGCGTTCACCGCGATCGAGATCGGCTGGTTCGCCAAGCGCGAGAAGCTGTCGATCGAGGAGGTCCTGCGGCGACTGGTCGAAGCGGGGCTGGGGTCGCTGCCCGGCGGCGGCGCCGAGATCTTCGCGCCGGAAGTGCGCGAGGTGATCTGCGACGGCAAGCTCGACGCCGAGGAGTGGATCGAGGTCCACCGCACCGCGCATCGCCTGGGGCTGAAGAGCAACTGCACGATGCTCTACGGGCACGTCGAGAAGCCCGAGCACCGCGTCGACCACCTGTTGCGGTTGCGCGAGCTCCAGGACGAGACGGGCGGCTTCAACGCCTTCATCCCGCTCGCCTACCACCCCGAGAACAACTACATGGGGCTGCGCTACCACACGACCGGCCTCGAAGACCTGCGGACGCTCGCCACCTCGCGGCTGGTGCTCGACAACATCCCCCACCTCAAGGCCTACTGGGTGATGGTGACCCCGAAGCTCGCCCAGGTGGCGCTCTCTTTCGGCGCCGACGACCTCGACGGCACGGTGGTTTCCGAGACGATCTACCACATGGCCGGCGCCGAGACCGCGCAGATGATGCCGCGCGCCGAGCTCGAGCGGGTGGTCCGCGAGGCCGGCTTCGATCCGGTCGAGCGCGACACCCTCTACCGTCCGGTCGGTCGCGCGGCGTAGCACGCGCTGCGTTGACAGACGACCGGCGCGAGGGGACGGCGACCTCCGCCGTGCGCCGACGCCCGGCGAATCCCTGCCTCTCCCCGGTTTTCACCGGCGGAATCCTGGGCGGTCCCGCGGATCGCTGTGCTAGCCTCGTGGACTGACAGGACCCGCGCGGCGCCCACGACCTTGGCCGAAAGTCCGACCTATCGCTACCTTGCCGTCGACGGCCCGATCGGGGTCGGCAAGACGACGCTCGTCGATCTGCTGGCAAGGCGGTTCGAGGCGGTGCGGGTGCTCGAGGACGTCAACAACCCGTTCCTCGCCGACTTCTACCAGGACCGCCCCGGCGCGGCCTTCCAGACGCAGCTCTACTTCATCCTGCAGCGCTACAAACAGCAACAGGAGATCGTCCAGCGCGAGCTCTTCCAGCGCACGCTGGTCTCCGACTACTGCTTCCAGAAGGACCGGATCTTCGCCTACCTGACGCTCTCGGACGACGAGCTGATGCTCTACGAGAAGCTCTATACCGTCCTCGAGCCGCAGGTGCCGGTGCCCGACCTGGTGATCTACCTGACCGCCGACGTCTCCACCTGCATGTCGCGGATCCGCAAGCGCCAGCGCAGCTTCGAGCGCGAGATCTCCGAGGAATACCTCGCCGAGCTGATCGACGCCTACAACCACTTCTTCCACTACTACAACCGCTCGCCGCTGCTCGTCGTCGACACGCGGCACCTGAACTTCCCTACCCGGCCCGAGGACTTCGAGCAGCTCGTCGCCCAGCTCTCACGTCCGATCAAGGGCACCGAGTACTTCATCCCCGCCGGCAAGCGCTGAGCGGCGCCGACGCCACCCGCTCCCGCCGCGCCGAATCAGGGCGCGGCCGGGTGGAGTTGCACCGCAAGGGCGAGGGGTCGGCCGTCGCGAAGGAGGTCGATCCGCACCGTTCTCCCCGCGAGGGCGGCGATCTGTCCAGGCACCTGCCGCGCATCGGCCAGCGGCGCGCCGTCGATCGCGACCAGCACGTCCCCGGCGACGAGACCGCCCGCTTCGGCCGGTGAGCCGTGGGCGACGCTCTCGACGACGATGCCGTCCCGGCGCCCCAGGCGCGCTTGTTCCGCCGCAGCGAGCGGACGCGAGACGATGCCGAGAATCGCCGGACGACTCTGGGCCCAGAAGACGGCGACCTGATCGTCCGGACCGAGCGTCGAGAAGATCGCCTGGGTTCGCGCGGCCTCGGCTTCGGCGAGGGCCTCGGCGGCGGAGCCCGTCGCCCGGGGCCGGAAGGGAACGACCTCGAGGCCGGCGCTGCCGAGGGGCGTGAAATGCCCGTAGACGACGATGAGCGCCGCGCCCAACGCCCGCCCCTGTTCGAGCACCAGGGCGAGATCGGGCGTCCTCGTGGCGCTGGCGGCCCCGAGCAGCACGTACTCGTGCTCGGAGAGCGCCAGGCGGTCGGCGCCGCTGTCGCCGGTGCCGAGGTAGATCCGCGGCGCCGCCGGCGGTGGCAGGAGAGCCGCGCCGACGTACTCGGCCGCCTGGAAGCGATCGCGATACGGGTTCCCCGAGTCCGCGGCAGGCGGGGACGCCGGACCTTCCGGATCGACCGCGACGAGACTCGGATTGGCCGGGTCGAAGCGCACCGGGACGACGGCGCCGGGTTGGAACTGCGGGATGGCGATGCGCGAGACCGTCGTCTTCTCGATTCGCGCCTCGAACGGCGGACGGTCGGGGGAATCGACCTCGACGCGCATGCCGATGACCGGGTTGTCGTTGATCGTCCAGCCGGTGTCCCAGATCTCGAGGATCCTCGCGGTGGCGGAAACGCCGCGTTGCGCCAGCTCCGGCGTGAGTCCGCCGCCGACGTCGAGCAGGAGTGCGGAGCAACCCGAGAGGGCGAGACAGGCGGGAAACGCCAGCCGCCAGAACCTGCGAGACCACCCACGAGCGCTTGACACGCGTCACCTCCACGACCGAGGCCTCGCCTTTCGCGACGGGGCTTTCGGAACCCCTCGTCGATGTCGAGGACCTTCCTTCGTGATTAGGAGCGCAGCGGAGAGCCTGCCGGGGACGGGAGCCTCCCATCGCCCCAAGGGTCGCGCAGGAGTACGCTCTGCAAAGCCTGGTCCGGGGCCGGGCGTGGCGCTGCGCAACGGGAGGTGGTCGATGAAGAGCCTTCTTCGCCACGGTCACGGTCCGCGTCGCTGTCTGCGGTCGCTCCGCGAGCCCCTCGTCCTGCTCTTCGTGCTCGTGACTGCCGGCGCGAACGCGCGGGCGAGCGAGAGGGTTCACTTGCCCTTCTGGGCGTCGGGCACCCTGGCCGTGCGCGCGGTCGACGAGACGCTCGCGGGACGGGCGGGCGCGCCGACGAGCGCGGGGAACGACGCCGAGCTCCGGCGACGGATCCAGCTCCTGCTGTTCCCTCCGGACGAGCTCGGCGTGGATCGGCTGCTCCCGGTCGAAGGGGCCGTCGACTCGCTCTTCGTCGCGGCCCCGGACCTGGTCATCCGACTGCGACTGCCAGCCCGCTTTCTCGCCACCGGCGTCACCGACGAGCTGCTCGAGCGCCTCAGCCGACAGCTCGTGCTCGGACTCGATGCCTGGCCGGAGCTTCTGCGCCTGCACCTGGCGGTGGTCGATCCGGACGACCCCCGGGCGCGCCGGCGGACGCTCGCCTCCTACCTCCCGGCGGTCGATCCCGCGCTCCGCCGAAAGAGCGCCGACGAAGGCGCAGCCTCGCCCGCAACGTTGGTGCGGCGAGTCGACTCCGCCGTCCCCGGAGCGCTCGACGGCAAGGTGATCTTCGTCAGCCAGGCGCACGGCTATCTCGACTACGACAACGCCAGCGCCTGGACGACGCAGCGCGGGATCACCCACGGCATCGTCGAGGACTTCGTCAACGCCGAGGCGGTCAACGAGTACTTGTTGCGCTATCTGCGCCGTGCCGGAGCCCAGGTCTTCACGCTGCGCGAGAGCGACCGCAGCGCGGCGATGGTGATCGTCGACGAGGGCGACGGCTCGAGCCGGCCCGACAACGGGACCTACGTCGAGAGCGGCGCCGCGGGCGCCTTCTCGAGCTCGGGGCTGCGGGGTTTCCGCAACTTCCAGGCGCCGTACGGCCCGACGACCGACCCGTTCACCAACGGCGGCACCGATCGACTGCTCGCCACCGCGACGAGCGAGACGGCACGCGCCACCTGGACGCCGTCGATTCCCGCCGAGGGCGACTACGACGTGTCGGTGGCGTACTCCCGGGACGGGACGAACCGCGCGAGCGACGCCCACTACATCGTTCGCCATACCGGTGGCGAGACCCACCTGCGCGTCAACCAGGAGCGCCACGGCTGGGTCTGGGTCTTCCTCGGGCGCTTTCACTTCGCCGCGGGCTTCCACCCGGAAAGCGGGGCGGTGGCGCTCGCCAACGACTCGGGCGAGCCGGGCGAAACGGTCTCCGCCGACGCGGTGCGCTTCGGCGGCGGGATGGGCGACGTGCTCGGCGAGCATCACGCCACGCTCAGCGGGCGACCGCGCTGGGAGGAGGGCGCGCGGACGTTCACCCAGTTCATGGGCGCGGCCAATGCGATCTACGCCGGCGGCGATGTCTCGGCGCGATCCAAGTTCGCGGCCTGGGAGCACGTCGACGGCGTCGAAGACTCGGTCTACCTTTCGTGGCATTCGAATGCCTTCGACGGCACGGTGCGCGGCACCAGCAGCTACATCTACAGCGCCAACCCGCCCGACAACACCTACGACCCGACGCAGAGCGTGCCCGGGTCGGCGGCGTTGATGAACCGGATCCACGACGAGATCGTCAACGACCTGCGCGCCGGCTGGAGCGCGAGCTGGCAGAACCGTGGCTATCGTTCCGCCTATTTCGGCGAGATCAACCCGAGCTACAACCCGGAGATGCCCTCGGCGCTGCTCGAGGTCGCCTTCCACGACAACGCGAGCGACGCGGCGGCGCTCAAGTCGCCGCGCTTCCGCCAGATCGTCGCGCGAGCCATCTACCAGGGGATCGTCAAGTACTTCGCAGGCCGCGACGGCTTGCCCGTCCACCTCCTGCCGGAGCCGCCGCGCGAGGTCGAGGCGCACACCACCGGAGCCGGCGAGGCCGTCGTCTCGTGGGTCGCGCCGCTTACCGATGGGGGCGGGCTCTACGGCGATGCCGCCACCGGCTATCGCCTCTACCGCAGCCAGGACGGGCGCGGCTTCGACGACGGCGCCTCGGTCGCCGGCACGAGCGTCACCCTCACCGGCCTCACCCCCGGCGAGACGGTCTACCTGCGCGTGACCGCGGTCAACGCGGGCGGCGAGTCGCTGCCCGGTGAGACGCTCGTCGTGCGCCCGCCGACGGCCGCCGAGCCGCACGTCCTCCTGGTGCAAGGCTTCGACCGGCTCGACTCGGCGATGCTGCTGCGCCAGGCCGAGCCGGGGCTCGGCGGCACGGTGGAGCGGATGGACCTCGCGCGGATGAACCGCTTCGACTACCTCGTCGAACACGCCGAGGCGCTGCGCCACCTCGCGGTGGCCATCGACTCGGCGTCCAACGAGGCGATTGCCTCCGGGCGGGTGACGCTCGACCCGTCGAGTCCGGCGGCCGTCTTCTGGGAGCTCGGCGAGGAGTCGACGGTCGACGAGACGTTCAGCTCGGCCGAGCAGGCGCGCGTGCGGAGCTACCTCGACGCCGGCGGGCGCCTGATGGTCTCGGGGGCCGAGATCGCCTGGGATCTCGATCTGCTGGGCAGCGCGGCCGATCAGACCTTCTACCGCGAGGTGCTGCGCTCCCGCTACGTCGCCGACGACGGCGAGACCTATCAGGTGGACAGCTCGCCCGGCGGCCTCTTCGACGGGCTCGCCGGTCTCGCCTTCGACGACGGGACCCACGGCACCTACGACGTCGACTATCCCGACGTGATCCAGGGTGAGGGCAGCGCCGCGGTCTGTCTCGCCTATGGCGGCGGTCTCGGCGCGGCCGTCGCGGCCGACAACGGGAGCTCTCGCGTCGTCAACCTCGGCTTCCCGTTCGAAACGATCTATCCGGCCGAGAGCCGCCGCGCCGTCCTCGAACGCGTCGCCGCCTACTTCGGCCTGGCGCGCCTGCCGGCGATCTTCAGCGACGGCTTCGAGTCGGGCAGCCCCGGGCGCTGGTCGGCCACCGTGTCGAAGGTGGCCCCTCGCCGGAGGATCGGGCCGACACCCCACCGCGCCCTCGGCCATTGACGAAAAACCCCTCCCCAAGCCGATCGCTCCCGGCCCGGAGAGGGGTGGTTTCGCTGGGCGAGCCGCCTCGCGTCAAACCGACGCCGGGCCGCTCGGCGAGCCGGCTACTTCTTTACCGTCTTGGTGTCCTTGCCCTTGCCGGCCTTCTGCTTCTGGGCCTTCTCCTTGTCCTTCTTGCCTCCCTTGTCTCCCATCGCGCGGCTCCTTTCAAATGCTCTCGTCGAGCGTTGAACGAAAAGGGTCCTCGACCCCCACGGCGGAAACTCGCGCGATCCTACCTCGCCTCCCCGACCGTGCAAGAGCCCCGACCGGCGACGAGAGACGAACCGTGGCGGCGCTAGAGGGCAACCTCGATATCGTTCAGGAAGCTGAGGATCATCGGGTCGACGGTGGCATCGTTCCGCGCCAGCAGCTCGTCGAATGTTCGAGCGAAGAGCGGAAATTTCGCCCGCCGCCTCCAGTAGGAGCCGAAATGGTCGACGAGGAGGCGTCGAGCGGACGGTTTCCCGGGTTCCTCTGGCAGGCTGGTTGCTGCGGCCAAGTACCTTCTTGACGAGGCAACGGCGCGAAGGAACGCCGCGTTCGAGGGGTCCCCTGAGTCGGCCGCTTGAAGCAGGGCTTCCGTCTGGAATCGTGGAATTTCGGCGCCCCAGCGAACCAGGAACGAGAAGAACGCCTCCAGCGCATCACGGCCGGTCGAGGAGCGGGGCGCCGGGCCACGCTCTGACGAAAAGTAGAGCCGTTCGCGCAGCAGATTCGTCGTCGCCCTGAGCACCTTGTCTCGGTCGGCCTCAGGGTCGTTCAGCCGGCCAACCGCGAACTCGACCATCGTTCCGGCGAGATGAACCAGGATTGCATTACGCGAGAGCACTGCTGCCTGGCCCCTACCTGGCCGGCCGGGCGATGGCTCTTCCCAGCGCGCCAGAAGATCATCTCGAAGAGAGTTGATGAACGTCTCGACGCCAACCTTCCGGCCCGCGAGTGCAGTCGGAAGGACGGGAGCCGGAAAGGCGCCCGGCAGGTCCTTCATCGTTGCCGCGGAAGGAGAACGAAAAGAGGCCGACACCAGCCAGCCGCTGATCGTGCTCTGAAGGTCGCTCCTCGTCAGGTAGCCTCGATGGCGAACGAGGAGAGCCCCCTTGTCGCCAGATTCTTCGAGGATCCAAGGCTTCGCTTTGTCTCCCTCGGGGCCCACATTCGGGCTGTCGCCTCGCAGCATGTCGAGAACCTGGGTTCTCACCACCTGCAAGCATGGGTTCTTGAGCAGATCGGGTGCCGAGAGGTCCGCATTTGCCAGGGCCTCCAGATGACTCTTGAGACAAGCGTCTCCCAGCGCTTCTGCAACGTCGGCGTCGATCTTCACGCGCCAGGTTCGGTATTTCGGCTTGAGCTGCTTGACCATGCTCGATCGCAGCAAGAGTCGGCCCCATGGATGGAGCGGAAGTCGACCGATCTCAGCCGGGGGGCTTTCGTGTTCCGGTTTCACTGCCACAAAGACGTCGTCGAACGAAAAGCGCCAGACGCCGTGCTTTCGATCCACCGGCCCATCCGAATCCCTCGTGTACCAGGCGAGCTCATCTGCCTCGAGCGCAGGTAGCGAGTAGGTCTTGAAGAGCGTCGCTCCGACGAGCAGGGCAACACTCGACACCAGCGCTGCGGCGGCCCAGCTTCTGCGAGACATCGCGAAGAAGAGCGGAGACGCTACCCGCGTCTCGGGTCGCTGCCACAGTGCCGCGAACTCGTTGAAGCTGAACAGGCTCGGAAGGGCCGTGGCACCCAGAAGAGCGCCGAAGAGGAGCGTGGCGACCTCCTTGATCGAGAGTGCACCGTCGAACCAGTCCGTGGCGAGAGCGGAACCCTCGATTCGAAGGATGGCGAGAAAGAGCAGCGTCAGACCAAACCCAACACGGAAGCGGGTTCGGTCGTCGGCGAGCGCGCTGCATTTCGTTTGGACCGTGCCATCCGGGGCAACCGAGAGATCGAGGCGAAATGCCAAGCGATTTCCAGTTGCGAGCATGAAGTGGAGCAGCAGCCAGTCTCCGCTCCTGGGAGGCGCACTCGTCTCGATCTCCAGCGCGATTTCCTGGACACCGCTGAAGGCTCGGATGGGAAATGCCGGGGCGCCCGCGACGGAGGCTCGCACCGGGAGGTAGGGTTGCTCGCTGCCAGCAAGCGACGCGCGGGGTGAGAAGACCTTCTCGATGTCGAGAGGAATTGGTTCGTCGTTGATCAGCGTCAGCTTCAAGCTGATGAGGTAGGGCCGATCTGGGGCCGGAACGAGCGTTCCGGAAGCAGCTGCGAGGCGCATCTTGTCAGTGGCTCCTGTTCGGGCGGCTCCCCCGAGGTTCGATATCGATTCGGCCGGGGTCATGAGGCGCAGGCGTGTTCTCCGGCGGCAGTCGTGCCCTGTCGTCGAAGTCGCATTGCCGCATGCGGCGCGCCCCGATGGGTAGCCGCCACCCGATGGCTTCCCGGTCGGTCAAGGCTGTGCTCCATGCCCTACTCACTGCACAAGGCTCGTCTACCAGCAGGTCGAAATACGCCCTACGCCAACGCCTTCCACTTCCGCATGCTCTTCGTCCCGAAGAAGTTCGGCGTCTGCGGGTACTGCTGCGAGGGGAGGATCTTCTTGATGGCCTGGTGCCAGTCGCCGTAGGTGGCGTTGGCGGGGAGGGTCTTCAGGGTGTAGAGCGCGACGAAGGTGAAGGCGCCGTTCGGGCGACCCTGGAAGACGGCGTCGTAGCTGTACTCGGTGTCCTGGCAGCCGGAGAGGAGGAGCGAGGCGTAGCGGCCCGGAGGGCTCGAGGCGCGGGCGGCGCGGCGCAGACCGAGCTCGGCGAGCTTGCGCGGGGAGAGGAAGACCTGTGGCGGCAGGAAGCGCACCAGACGGCGCGGCGGGTTGACGCCCTTGGCGGTCGGCGGGGTGAGGATCGGCGCGAAGCGCGTCACCGAGCCCGAGTGACAGGAGTCGGAGATCATCACCAGCTTCACGCCGCTCGCCTTGGCGTTGAACAGGTCGAACATCTCGTCGTCGGTGATCGGCCCCTTGGTCATCAGATCCCACGGACAGAGGCACTCGTCGGTGCCGTCCGGCTCGTCGCCGTTCCGGTCGGGGATGTAGGTGCCGTGTCCGGAGTACTGGACGACCACCGAGTCGCCCTTCTTCGCTCCGCCGACGACCGCGGCGATCGCGGCGCGCATCGCCTTGCCGGTCGCCTGCTTGTCGAGGAGCGTCTTGACGGCGTAGCCGCGTGCACTGAGCGCCGCGGCCCAGTCGGTTGCGTCGTTGACGCAGCCCGAGAGGTCGCTGCCCGTTCCGGGGTAGTCGTTGATGCCGATGCAGAGTCCGTAGCGCGCCATGGCGTCTCCCTTGGCGACCCGGGAGAGACGCGGGTGCGGGTCTTCCCCCGCCGGACGGCAGCGGGAAAGGCGACTCTCCAGACGGGGCCTTGTGGGAAGAGACGAACGAGCGTTGCGTTTCGGTCGACGTCAACCGCGCGGCGCCGCTTGACACCCGGTGGGCAGGGCTTATCATTTCTCCACGCTGGGACCCCGGATCGTCCGGGGCCGAGACGGAAAGAGAAGCCTGCCGGCGAGCTGCCTGCGCCGCGGGACCGAGCCCCTGAAGTCGAGAGGCCGGGCACCGCGGGGAGAGGGTGGCGAGCTCCTCCGGCGCCGCGAAGCCCTTCCGTCGTCCGATCTGCGGAAGGGCTTTTTGCTGCCCGGAGGACCGCGCGATGGCCGACGCTCCAAAGAAGATCTCCGTCCCCTGGGTCACCGCCGCCCCGACTCGCGGTGAGCGGCTGGTCGTGCTCACCGCCTACGACTACCCGACGGCTCGCCTCGCCGACACCGCCGGCGCCGACCTGATCCTGGTGGGCGATTCACTCGCCATGGTGGTGCTGGGTCACGCCGACACGCTGTCGGTGACGATGGAGGAGATGCTCCATCACGTGAAGGCGGCGCGGCGCGGCACTCAGCGCGCCCTGCTTGTCGCCGACATGCCGTACGGCTCGTTCCACCTCTCGCCCGAACAGGCGGTCGCCAACGCCCTGCGCTTCGTCAAGGAGGGCGGGGCTCAGGCGGTGAAGATCGAAGGCGGGCGTCCGGAGGTCGTGCGCGCGCTCGTCGCCGCCGAGATCCCGGTCGTCGCCCACCTCGGTCTGACGCCGCAGTCGCTGCACAAGCTCGGCGGCTTCAAGGTCCAGGGGCGCGGCGAGGCGGCACGCCAGGCGCTGCTCGACGCCGCGGTCGAGCTCGAGGCGGCCGGCGCCTTCGCCCTGGTGCTCGAGTGCATCCCCGCCGAGCTGGCGCGCGAAGTGGCCGAGCGGCTGGCCATTCCGACGATCGGCATCGGCGCCGGCCCGGCCTGCGACGGGCAGGTGCTCGTCTTCCACGATCTCCTGGGCTTCGAGGAGCGGATCGCGCCGCGCTTCGTGCGGCGCTACGCACAGCTCGGGCTCGAAGCGCGCGAGGCGCTCGCGCAGTTTGCCGCCGACGTCCGCGCCGGGACCTTCCCCGGGCCGGCGGAGAGCTTCGAGGATCCTCAGCACCCGTTCGAAAGCCCCCGCGTCGAGAGGCTCTACGGCGCATGAGGACCGCACGCGAAGCCGCCGAGCTGCAGACGGCGATCCGCCAGCTGCGGCGCGACGGGGCCGACGAGATCGGCTTCGTCCCGACCATGGGCGCCCTGCACGCCGGGCACCTCTCGCTCGTCGAGATCGCCCGCCGGCGCGGCGCCAAGGTCGTCGTCTCGATCTTCGTCAACCCGACGCAGTTCGGGCCGGCGGAGGACCTGGCGCGCTACCCGCGCCAGCCCGACGTCGACGCCGGCATGCTGCTCGGGGCGGGCTGCGATCTCATCTTCCTGCCCGAGGTCGAGACGATCTACCCGGCGGGGCATGCCACCCGCATCCACGTCGAGGGAGCGGCGCGCGGCTACGAGGGCGACGCACGCCCCGGGCACTTCGACGGCGTCGCCACCGTGGTGTCGATCCTCTTCCAGATGGTGCGTCCGAACTTCGCCGTCTTCGGCGAGAAGGACGCCCAGCAGCTCGCCGTGGTGCGTCAGATGACGCGCGACCTGCACCTGCCGGTCGAGATCGTCGCCGGACCGACCCAGCGCGAGAGCGACGGTCTCGCCATGTCGTCGCGCAATGTCTACCTCTCGCCCGAGGAGCGGGCGGCGGCGCCGGCGATCTATCGGGCGCTGCTCGCCGCCAAGGCCAAGATCGACGCCGGAGAACGCGACGCCGCGGCGGTGCGCCGCACCCTGCGCCGCGCCCTGCGCACCGAGCCGCTGCTGCGGCTCGACTACGCCGACGTCGTCGACGGCGTCACCTTCCGGCCGCTCGACCGCCTCGCCGACTTCGTCGTCCTGCCGGTGGCGGCGCGGCTCGGCCGCACCCGCCTGCTCGACAACCTGCAGCTTCGCCTCCCGGCCGAGGCCAGGAGCTGACCGCTACTCCTCTTGCCACGAGGTCCGACGATGCGCCGTACCTTGATGAAGTCGAAGATCCACCGCGCCACGGTGACCGACGCCAACCTCGACTACCAGGGCTCGGTCACCATCGATCCGATTCTGCTCGAGCTCGCCGACATCGTGCCCTACGAGCGGGTGGAGATCTACAACGTCACCAACGGCGAGCGGTTCGCCACCTACGCCATCCAGGGTGCACCGGGTCGGGGAGAGATCTGCCTGAACGGGGCCGCCGCCCACAAGGTCCGGCCAGGCCACCTGGTGATCATCGCCACGTACGCCGAGCTCGAGGAGGCCGAGGTGCGCGGCTGGCAGCCGAAGGTCGTCTTCGTGGACGAGAGCAATCGGCCTCTCGCCCATCCAGCGACCTCGTCGCACGACGAAGCCTTGCTCGCGGCCATGTAGCGGCCGCCGACGGGCGCCCCTTTCCTTCGGCGGCTGGCCGGAATAGCCTTCCTCGGAAATGACTGCCCCCGGTCCTCCTCTGTGGAGGCGCTTCTGCCCCACGCCTCCCCGCTACAGGCCCGCCCCTTGACCGGCGACACGCGACCGGCGGCGGCCGAGCGACCGCGGCGCTTCGGCGTGGAGCTCGGCGCTCATCTCCTCGCTTGGGCGGTGGCGACTGGGGCGTTCGTCGTGCTGGCGACGGTCGCCCTCGCCTTCTTTCGCCCGAGCTTCGCGCGGCTCGACCGCGCCCATGCCGAGGAGCTCGCCGGCCGTACCGTCCTCGCGCTCGACCATTCGCTCATCGACCTCGACCATCTTGCCGCCGACTGGGGACTGTGGGACGACGCCTTCCACTACCTCCAGGGCAGCTTCCCGGGCTTCGCCGCGATCAACATCACGCCGGAGCTGGTGGAGAGCGTCGATCTCGACGGAATCGCCTTCTTCGACCGCGCGGGCCGACTGTTCGCCGGCTTCTGGCGACCCGCCGGCTCCACCCGGCTCGTCCCGCTTCCCACCTCGGTTACCGCGGCGATCGACCGCTCGGCGCTCGCCGCGGCGCCGGACGCCAGCGGCGGCCGGGTCGGGCTGCTGCAGATCGAGGGCGCGCTCTACCTCGCCGCCGTTCGGCCGATGCTCCCGTCCGACGGCAGCCCGCCCTCGGCGGGGACGGTGGCGATGCTGCGTCCGTTCGCCGGCGCGGTCCGCGAGTCGATGGCAGCGATGCTCGGGGTCGACGTCGCCGTGACCATGCTCGACGACATCCCGCAGGCCGACCGCGAGAAGCTGCTCGCGGCCGGGGTGCGCCGCTCGGTCGCCGAGCCGCTCGACGCGCGGCGGATCGAGGGGCGGGCGCTGCTCGCCGACTTCTCCGGTCACCCGATCGCCGTGCTGCGGGTCGTCGCACCGCGCGACATCGTCTCCCGCGGCGACGCGACCCTGCGCCAGGTCGCCGTGGCGACCGGCTCGCTCGTCGCGCTCGCGGCGCTGGTGTCCGGCTTCCTCCTCGCCCGCCTGCGTCGCTCGCACGAGGCGCGCAACGCCTCCGAGCAGCGCTACCGCTCGCTGGTCGGACAGGCGCTCGAGGGGATCGCCCTGGTCGACGCGCAGCGTGGCCGCATGGTCATGGTGAACCCGGCGTTGCGGTCGCTACTCGATCTCGACACCGCTCGCACCGGGGACCTTTCGCTCGGCTCGATCGCCCCGCAGCTCGCCCGCCGCGAAGCGGTCGAGCAGCTCCTCGCCGACTCCGGCGACACGGCCTTCGAGATGCCGCTCCGGCGACGCGACGGGAGGCTCGTCGAGGTCGAAGCGAGCCTGCGGCGCGTGCACAGCGACACCTCGGAGTACGTCCTGCTGCTGGTGCGCGATCTCTCGGCACGGCGCGAGGCCGAGCGGGCGTTGCGCGAGAGCGAGCTGCGCCTGCGGCAGGTCTCCGAGACGATCCAGGACGTCGTCCTGACCGTCGACGAAACTGGGGCGATCCGCTTCGCGACCCCCTCTTCGTCGGCGGTGCTCGGCAAGTCGCCGGGCGAGCTCCACGGCAAGCCGCTGCTCGATCTGGTCACCCCGGCCGATCGCGGCCCGGTACGCAGCGCCCTCGACAACCTGCTGCGCGAGGGCTCGTCGGCCCGTTTCGAGGCACGCTTCCTCGGCGAGCACGACGTCCCGGTCTGGCTCGAGACGCTCGCTACGGCGATTCGCGGCGAGGGCAACCGGATCGAGGGGGCGGTCCTCGGGGCACGCGAGGTCGGGATGCGGCGCGAATACGAGACGCAGATCCGCTTCGCCGCGATGCACGACGCGCTCACCGCGCTGCCCAACCGCCGCTCCCTGCACGGCCGGCTCGAGGAGGCCCTGCAGCAGGCGGCGCAGCGCAACCTGCCGCTCGCCGTGCTTTATCTCGACCTCGACCGCTTCAAGAGCGTCAACGACAGCCTCGGGCACGACGCCGGCGACGAGCTGCTCGTCGAGGTGGCACTGCGCCTTCGTCACTGCGTGCGCGACGAGGATCTGCTGGCACGGATGGGCGGCGACGAGTTCGCCTGCATCCTGCTCGGGGGCGATCAGGAAGCGGCCTGCACCGTGGCGCGCCGCATGGTCGAGGCGATCCGCCTGCCGGCCCGCCTGCGCGGCCAGGCGGTGGAGCTCGGGGCGAGCGTCGGCATCTCGCTCTTCCCCTGCCACGGCACGACGCTCGTCGACCTGATCCGCACCGCCGACATCGCGATGTACCAGGCCAAGGCGCGCGGCTCGGGAGTCGCGGTCTACGACCGCTCGACCACGGCGTTCTCTCCCGAACGCCTGGCGCTCGAGGCCGACCTGCGCAAGGCAGCGCGCGGCGGGCTGCTGCGGCTCGCCCTGCAGCCGCTCCTCGACTTGCGCACCGGGCGCGCCGACGAGGCCGAGGGGTTGGTGCGGCTGCAGCGGGGCACGGAGGTGCTCGTCGCCGCCGAGTTCATGCCGGTGGCCGAGGAGACCAACCTGATCGAGGAGATCGACCGTGCCGTGCTCGACCTGGCGATCGAGAAGCTCCGCCGCCAGCTCGCCGACGGCCGCCTGAGCCGACTCTCGGTGAATCTCTCGGCACGCACGCTGCGCTCGCCCGAGGTGGTCGGCACGATCGGCACGCTACTCGAGCGCGCCGGGGTCCCGCCGCGGGCGCTGATCCTCGAGGTGACCGAGACGAGCGTCCTGATGCTGCCGGAGGTGAGTCGCAAGGTGCTCGCCGAATTGCACGCCAGCGGCGTGGGCGTCGCCCTCGACGATTTCGGCACCGGCTTCTCGTCGCTCATCAACCTGCGCGAGCTGCCGGTCGATCGGCTGAAGATCGACCGCGTCCTGGTCGCCGAGATCGGCCGGGGCGAGCACGACACGCGCCTGCTGCGCGCCACCATCGCCCTCGGCAAGAGCCTCGGCCTCGAGGTCGTCGCCGAGGGCGTGGAGACCACCGAGCAGCTCGATTGGCTGCGCCGCGAAGGTTGTGATTTTGCTCAGGGCTGGGCGGTCGGACGCCCCGCCGACGAGGCGTCCGAGTCGGCCCCGCTCACGACAGCTTGAAGTTCACCGTCACGGCGAGGCGCACCGCCACCGCCTTGCCCTGGGCGGTGCGAGCCGGTTCGAAGCGCCACTGGGCAACCGCCTCGAGCGCCGCCGCGGTGAGGCGCGCATCCGGATCCTCGATCGCCTTGGCGTCGCTCACCCGCCCGTCGGTGCCGATCGTCACCTCGACGACGACGGCGCCCTGGACCTTCTCCTCGCGGGCCGCCTCCGGGTAGGCCGGAGCCACCCGCTCGACGATCTTCGGCTCGCTCAAGCCGCTCTCCTTCGTCCAGCGCTCGGGGGTCTTGCCGGCGGTCGCCACGCTCGAGCCGACGAGCGTGGCGAGTGCCACGAGCGCCGCCGTTCCGATCGTTCTTGCCTCGGGTCGCATCTGCTGTCTCCTTGGGCGACCTGCAGGTCGCTGCTGGAGAGAGGCCGGAGCGGGGCGGTCGCGTGCACGCCACGGGACCGGAAGCGCCTCCGGCGGGGTGGGACGTGCAACGGCACCGGTTCGGCCTCCGTAGATGGCGCAACGGCCGGGAAGTCCGCGCCGCTCTTCCCGGAGGCACCGATGAGACGGCCCCCCCCTTCCGCCCACCTCGCCCCCTGGCTCGCGGCCCTTGCCACGCTGCTGCTCGCCCCGTCCGGACGCGGGGCGGAGGTCCACGCTCCCGCCGTCGCCGCCGCCCTGCCGGAGAAGGCACTCGACGTCCTCCCGCTCGCGGCCGGTGTCTACGGGCTCGTCTGGCGCGAGCCGCTCGCCGATCCGATCGAAAGCAACGTGCTCGTGGTGATCGACGACGCCGACGTTCTGGTGGTCGACAGCGGCCTCTTCCCCTCCTCGGCCCGGCGGGTGGCGGCGGAGATCCGCCGGCTGACGCCGAAGCCGGTGCGCACGCTCGTCAACACCCATTGGCACGACGACCATCACGGCGGCAACGCCGTCTTCGCCGAGCTCTGGCCCGGTCTGGAGATCGTCGCTCACGAGAAGACGCGCGCCGCCATCCTCGAGCACACCTACGCTCCGCGACCGAAGATCCTTGCTCAGTACCGCCAGGAGGCGGCGCGGATGTCGCGTTGGGCGGAGAGCGGTGTCGACGACGACGGCAAGCCGCTCGTCGCGCGACGCCGCCAGCGCGCCGGCGAGCTCGCCACCCTGTTCGCCACGAGCGTCGCCGAGCTGGGCTCGGCGCGCGAGATGCCGCCCACCCTCACCTTCGCCGACTCGCTGGTGCTCCATCGCGGCACGCGCACCATCGAGGTCCGCTGGCTCGGGCGTGGCAACACGGCGGGCGACACGGTCGTTGTGCTGCCGCAGGAGCGGATCGCGGCGACCGGCGATCTGCTCGTCGCGCCGATTCCGTTCGGCTTCGGGTCCTACTACGGCGAGTGGATCGAGACGCTCGGGCGCCTCGATGCGCTGCCCGTCGACACGCTCTTCCTCGGCCACGGCGCGCCGCAGCGCGACCGCGCCTACCTGCATCAGGTGCAGGGGCTTCTGCGCTCGCTCGTCGAGGAGACGAAGGCCGCGGTGGCCGCCGGGCTCTCGCTCGAGGCGACGCGGGACAAGGTCCGCCTCCCCGAGTGGCGCGCCCGCTTCGCCGGCAGCGGCGACACGGCCGAGGCCCTGGGTCGCGCCTTCGACGCCTTCGTGCTGGCGCCAGCGGTCGAGCGCGCCTGGCGGCAGGCGCGCGGCGAGGACCCGCCGGAAGGCTCCGACGAATGACGGTCCCGCTCTCAGACATCGGTCCGGCTTGGCGAGCTACTCGAGGCGGAAGTTCATCGTCAGGCTGAAGCGCACGGCGAGCGGAGCGCCGGCGGCGTCCCGCGCCGGGGTGAACTGCCACTGGCGGATCGCCTCGAGCGCGGCGTTGGCCAGGCTCGTCGCCGGGCTCTGGAGGATGCGCGCGTCGACGACGCGCCCAGCGGCGTCGATCTCTGCCTCGACCACCACGACGCCCTGCACCTTGGCGTCCCGCGCCTCGGCCGGGTATGCCGGTGGCACCCGCGTCCGTGCCACCGGGGCGGTGAGCCCCGCCTCCTTGTCGACGGTCGCCGGTGGAGCGCTGCTGCCTGCGGCGTCGGGTTCGACGAAGACGAAAAGATAGGGGGCGGCCTCGCCGTCGAGCCCGCCGACCACCGCGCGCCCGCCCCGCTCGACGCTCACCGTCGAGTCGGCGACGACCTTCGCCCCTTCCCGGAAGACGACGCGGTAGGTCGCGGCCCAGTCGTTGAAGCCGAGCAGCGTCGCGGCGATCGTCACCGCGCTGCCGTCGACCGTCGGCAGCTCGAGCGCCGCGCCGAGCCGCGCCGGCAGGTAGGCACCCTTCTGGATCTGGCGCGCCGGGTCGAGGCGGAACGTGCTCCAGAGCTTCTCGACCGCCGAGGCGAAGGCGAGGCTGCGCTCGACGACGCCGCGCCGGACCTCGGGAGCGTTTCCCCCGAGGGGGATCACCGTGCCGGGGACGAGGAGCACGCCGCCCGCGGCGGCCGGCTCGGACGACGGGAAGCCGACGAGGGTCGTGAAACCGGTCATGAGCGGCGCCTCGCCCGCGGCGGCGGCGACGCGCGCAGCGAGCAGCAGGGCGAGAGCGACCGACGTCGCGAGCTTCATGATCCACCTCCCGGGGCACTCCCGCCGCCGGGCGGGGCGAAGTTCATGTAGAGCGGCGTCCGCTCGTCGAGCCAGATCAACACCTGCCCGTCGCGAAGCGTCGTGCCGCCCGTGGTGGACGCGACGAGCGCGATCTGCGGCGGCGGCTCCGGCGCGAGGCGTGGCTCGCCGAGGCGCCCGAGGGTTCCGAGGGCGAGCGCCAGCGCCACCGCGGCAAGCCCCCAACCCCACGCCGGGAGGGTGATCCTCACGTTTCGGTCGGCGCTCTTCAGGCGCTCGCGGACGGCGGCGGCAGCCGCGGCAGGGCTCGTCTCGGGAGGTCGTGCCGCGCGCTCGCGCAGCGCCTGCTCGAATCCGGCGAGAAGGTCGTTCGATTCTTCCGGCCGGCCGTCGTCACGCTCGTCGTCGACTCTCATCGTCGGACCCCCGGGCTCGTTCGGCCGTCGGCTTCGCCGGCGAGCATTCCCTGCAACTGTCCGCGCGCCCGTCGCCGGTGCGAGCGGACCGACGCCGGCTCGATGCCGAGCGCTGCGCCGATCTCGCGGTCGGTCATCTCCTCGACCACCGTCAAGTGCATCACCGCCCGCTGCCGCGGGGCGAGGCGGGCAAGCAGGCGGTCGACCGTGCCAGCGCCGGCGCCGGCGGATGGATCTTCGCGCGGGTCGCTTGGCTCGAACAGCCGGGAGAGCGGCCGCCAGAGGGCACGCCGCCGAGCGCGCCGGAGACTGGCACGGAAGACGATCCGCATCGTCCAGCCGAGGAACGCCCCATCCTCGCGCAACGCCCCGAGCCGCCGCCACGCCGCGACCAGACTGTCCTGCACCACGTCCTCGGCCTCCACCTCGCCGCCGACCGAGCGCGCCAGCGCGACGAGCCGCCCCCAGTGCCGCTCGACCAGCCGCCCGAACGCCCGCTCGTCCCCCTGCCGGGCCGCGCCGACCAGCTCCGCGTCGCTCGCTTCGACCGTCACCAGAGATCAGAGTCTCCCACGGCCGCCGACCGTGTACCCGCCGTCGAACCTCGCTCCGCCCCCCACTCCACCCCCGATCTCCCCGCCCCGAGTTGCACCCCCCCACCCCTTCGGCCTAGAATCCACCTCCCGCGTCGATCCCCATCGACCGGGGCCGTGCAGCCATAGCTCAACTGGATAGAGCGACAGACTACGGATCTGTAGGTTGGGGGTTCGACTCCTCCTGGCTGCACCACTTTCCCTCCTTCCTCCCCTTTCCTGACAGGTGCCTGGGCGATCTTGGGCCGCCGCCCGAGGTCAGTTCTGCACAGGTGGCGCCAGAGGAACGGTGCCCAACCGCATGCCAAGCTCTTCTGTCCCGAGCCACCTCTTGGGGTGGCAAGGTGTCACCGAGAGACCCCCATACTCCGACCCTACGAGGAACCGGAACCGCACAACCGTGAGCGCAAGGGCTTGGATGGTGCTGCTGTTGGCAGCGATCTTGGCTGCGAAGAGTGCGTTCGCCGACGACCCCACAGTCACCAACGTTCGCGCCAGGCAACTCGCCGACAAGCGGGTGGAGGTCCTCTACGACCTCGCTGGAGGGCCGGCGGGCGGCTCGACGGTCTCGGTGGGCTTCTCTGCCGACAGTGGCGCCACCTGGACGATCGCCCCGGGGGCGAGCACGGTGAGCGGCCATGTTGGAGCCGGGGTTCGCAACGGCGCGAGCCGGCGCATTCTCTGGAGCGCCGCCTCCACCCTCCCCGAAGGAACGTTCGGCAGCACCTACCGGGCGCGGGTCACGGCCTACGATGCGGCCTTCCCTCCCGAGCTCACGGTGATACTCCCCGGCAACGTGCCCCTGACCCTGGTTCGCATCCCGGCGGGGACATTCCTGATGGGCTCTCCCGCCAGTGAACGCGGGAGAGTGAGCGACGAGACTCTCCACCAAGTCACGCTGACTCATCCCTACTACCTTGGAAAGTACGAAGTCACACAGGCGCAGTGGCAGGCGGTGATGGGGACAGCGATGCCGACTTCGTGCGGCAGTTACGGGGTCGGACCGGAGTACCCGGTCTATTGCGTTTCGTGGAACGACATCACCGGCGCGAACGGCTTCCTCGCGCGGCTCAACGCCTACCTGGGGACTTCCCTCTTTCGCCTGCCGACGGAGGCAGAGTGGGAGCGGGCGGCGCGGGCGGAGACGTCGACAAGGTTCTCCTATGGCGACGCGCTGGGGTGTGGCGATGCGTGCGAGGCCTGCACGGTGCACGACCAGTACATGATCTGGTGCGGCAACCAGCAGAATCGGGCTGAGCTCGTTGGGTCGAAGGCCTCCAACCCGTTCGGGCTCCACGACGTCCACGGCAATCTGTTCGAGTGGGTCCAGGACAGATATGGCGCCTACCCGGTCGGCCCCGCGACAGACCCGACGGGTCCGGGCAGTGGCCCCAACCGTGTCTTTCGGGGTGGTTCCTGGAACGACAACGCGAGCTATGGGCGGTCGGCATTCCGCGACGGCTACTTCCCGCCGACGGCTCGTGGATACAGCGTCGGGTTCCGGGTCGCCAGATCACAATGACACTGAGCCTCCTCACCTTCCTGCCTCCTTCGGGGGGTAGCGACCCGCCGCCGCACGCCGGTAGCACGGGCGGTCCGCGCGAGGCCAGTTCGCTTTGGAGACTGCAGAATCCGCGCTCCTCCTCCCCGCGGCATCGCTTCACGAAAAGAGGATCTCGCATGCGCGCTATCGGTCTGGTCTTCCTCGCTGCGCTGGGACCCTTCTCCGCGGCCGTCTTCGCCGCCGACCCCGCGGTCACCAACGTTCGCGCGACGCAACTCGCCGACAAGCGGGTCGAGGTCCTCTACGACCTCGCCGGAGGGACGGCGGCCGGTTCGACCGTATCGGTCGCCTTCTCTGCCGACGGCGGTGCCACCTGGACGATCATCCCGGCTGCGGACACGGTGAGCGGCCACATCGGCGCCGGGGTTCGCAACGGCGCGAGCCGTCGGCTCCTCTGGAGCGCCGCTGCGACGCTCCCCGGCGGAACCTCCGGCAGCACTTTTCGGGCCAGGATCTCCGCCTACGACCCGGCGGTCAACGAGCTGACCGTCATGCTGCCTGGCAGTGTTCCTCTGACGCTTGTGCGCATCCCGGCAGGAATCTTCATGATGGGTTCGCCCGCGAGTGAGCGCGGAAGAGAAGCCGACGAAACCCTCCATCAGGTCACCCTCACCCAGCCCTACTACCTGGGCAAATACGAGGTGACGCAAGCCCAGTGGCAGGCGGTGATGGGCACCGCGATGCCGACCTCGTGCGGCGCCTATGGTGTCGGTCCGAACTACCCGGTCTACTGCGTCTCCTGGAACGACATCGCAGCGACGAACGGCTTCGTCGAGCGGCTAAACGCCTATCTCGGGACGACTCTCTTCCGTCTGCCGACAGAGGCCGAGTGGGAGCGGGCGGCGCGGGCGGGAACCTCGACACGCTTCTCGCACGGAGACGTGCTGGAGTGCGGCGAAGCATGTGAGATCTGCTCAGTCCACAACCAGTACATGGCTTGGTGCGGAAACACCCAGGGGCATGCCCAACCGGTGGGCTTCAGGTCCATGAACCCGTTCGGGCTGTATGACGTCCACGGCAATCTCGGTGAGTGGGTTCAGGACTGGTACATCACCTACCCCGTGGGGCCGGCAACTGACCCGACTGTCCTGGTCGGCGGTGTGCACCGTGTGATCCGAGGCGGCTACTGGAACTACGCCGCCCGGTACTGCCGCTCCGCAGGTCGCAATAACGACGGCGCCCCGACGAATCGCTACAGCAACATCGGGTTTCGTATCGCTAGGTCACTGTGACAATCCGTGATTTGGCTTTGTTGCCTTGTCGACAAGCCCCGTCGAACAGCGGCCCCAATCCGTGTCGAGCCTGGACGGAGTGGGGTTGAGGACATTGTGCGACTGAAACTCCTCACCCAGAGCATTCCGGTGGCGCTCGAGGGGTTCAACGATGCGCCGCTGCACCGTTTCAGTGAGTAGGAAGTCGCCGCTTGCGATTGGGATCCTGTTCTCGACTTTGGGAGGTCCGCATGAGCCACCTCACGCGCCACGCTGGCACCGTCCTCGCGGCGCTCGCTTTGCTCGCCGCGCCCGCGCTCGCCGGCAGCGGACAGTCGGGAAATTTCACCATCGACCTGCGGTCGGGGACCTACGTCGAGATCTCGACCATCGCCTCGCCGCAGACAGCGGGGATGGCGTTTCCGGTGACGTTCACGGTGAAGGACGGTGGCGTGACCGTCGGGTGGAACGGCTCGCTGGTGATCGATGCGCCGCCGTCACGGTCGCCCGGGCAGGTGCGGGTGGTCAATGGAGTGGGGACGAAGCAGGTGGTCCTCGACACGCCCGGGGCGAACGTGGTGCTCTCGGCCAGCGGCGGCGGGCTCGAAGGGACGAGCAACCCGTTCGCGGTCGAGGTCGGCTCGCTCAACTGTCCGCTGGCCTGGCTCGACGCGTTGGTACTCGACGGTGTCGGGGCGCCGGTCGCCGGTGCGGAGGCCCACCTCGACTCCGGGATGGCCTGCGTGACCGGCGCGAGTGGGAAATGCCGGTTGGGCCTCGTGGCGCCGGGAGAGCGGGAGGCGTGGGCCGTCGTCGCCGGGCTCGAGGTCGACCGCCACCTCGTCACCAGCACCTGCAACCCCGGCAACACGCTGGTCTTCGAGGCGCCGGGCTCCGAGTGCAGCAACCCGACGGGGCTGGTGCCAGTGCTCCTGGTGCCGGGGATCATGGGCTCGACCGCCGGCTGCGCGAGCTCGCTCGTTCCGCGGCTGCCCGAGCGCGATGCGCGCCCCGGCGACTGGTGCAGAACGGAGAGCGACTCCAGCTTCGGCGGGCTCTTCGATCTCTTGGGCCAGCCGGGCTGGCGCCACCTCGCCGACCGCCTCCACGACGCCGACCCCGGCTACGTGCTCGGCTGCACCGTCTTCCCGGTGCCGTACGACTGGAGGATGGAGGCGCCGGAGGCCGCGGCCACCTACCTGGCGCCAGTCATCGAGGAGGCCCTCGCCCGCTCAGGCCAGAGCCGCGTCCACATCGTGGCGCACAGCATGGGCGGCCTCGTCGCGCGCGCCTACATCAGACATCCCGACTTCCCGCAACCGAGCGACATCGACAAGCTTGCGATGGTGGGCGCGCCGAACCATGGCGCGGCGGTGGCCTACGCGCTCTGGGAGGGCGGCGATCCGGTCCTCGGCGACGCCATCGGCGAGACTCTCTCCGGAGCCGGGTTCTTCATGGGGCAGCTCGACTTCTACCGCCGCGCCTCGCACGCGCTCTTCGAGACCCACCGAGGCGAAACGGCTGCGGCGGCCCTCCCGAAGGATCGGTGGGAGTACGGGGCTGACCGGGTCGGGTACCGGCGCTCGATGCGGCAACTGTTTCGGTGGCACGTGCCGGCTCTCCGCCAACTCTTGCCGGCTCCCGAGGTCGACTTCCTCTATCCGCCCACGTCGGCACCGCGCGGGATCGAGACGACGGCCAACGCCAACCTGGTGCTCGACGACCTCAACCAGAATCTCGGCCGGTTGGTCGGCCCGGGGGACCCGGACCCCAACAGAGTGCGGTCGAAGGTCTTCGCGAGCATCGAGGAGCCGACGCTCAAGAGCCTCCGCGTCTTCGAGGAGGCACCCAACTCGGCGCTGGAGCTTTGGCAGGACGGCACCCCGAGGCTGAGCCTCGCGCCCGTCAACCCGGGCACCCAGGTGTGGCTGACGCTGAGCCCGGGGGACTACGAGAAGGACTGGGGGGACGGGACGGTACGTGGAGTGAGTGCCTACCTGCCGCCGCCCGTGGGCTGGGCGCCCGAGAGCCGCGGAGCGCACTCCGGCCTCGTCGGCGCCTTCGCCGACGAGATCGTCCAGTACCTGACCGGGATCGCGCGGCCTCCGAAGCCGGGCCGCACGCCCGAGGCGATCGTGCCCCGGCTCGCTCTCCACCTGTCGGGCCGCACCCAGCCACTGCTCACCAGCCCCGGGGGCCAGAGGCTCGGAATCGAACCGGGGAGCGTCGCGCTCTTCGAGGAGATCGCGGGTGGCTCGGTCGAGCTCGCGGCGGATAGCTCGGGCCTGGACGTAGATACGCCGGCCGACGGCTCGTGGGCGGTGGCCCTCGGCGGTGCCTACCCGGGAGAGTTCAGCGTCGCGCTCGGCTACGAGGACGACACGGTGAGTGCGAGCAACTCATGGCTCGGCTACTTCGACGGCACGACACCGTTCACCTTCGGCTTCAGCGTCGACAGCGCGTCCCCGGAGAGAATTGCTGTGAACTTGGCGCCACCGCCGCCGGCTGGATTGCAGGCCGACTACTTGGCCGGCCTCACTCAACTGAGCTGGGGCGCGAGCCCGGACGCGGGCGTCACCGGCTATGCGGTGTACGGCAAGCTCGACACCGACGCCCACCTCTCACTTCTCGGGACCTCGACCGTCACGAGCTTCGCGACCGGCCACGGCTGGGCGGCCGCCGAAGGCGACCCGGTTCGGGCTTACGCCGTGGCGGCTCGCTACGCCGATGGGCACGAGGGCTTCCTCTCGAACGTCGCCGTGAATGACGACCGCGACCACGATGGGTTGAGCGATTCCGAGGAAGCTCGGCGTGGAACGGGGATCGACGATCCGGACAGTGATGGCGACGGGCTCCTCGACGGAGTCGAGGATGGACTTGGAACGAGTCCTCTGGACGCGGACTCGGATGGCGATGGCTTCACGGACCCGGTCGAGGTCCAGTACGCGTCGAATCCACTCGATCCCACTTCCATTCCGGGGATCCTGACGGTGACCACAGCAGGTCCAGGTGCAGGAAACGTGACGAGCGCTCCCGTCGGCGTGGACTGCGGCGCCGACTGCAACGAGACCTATCGTTTCGGCACCGAGGTGACGCTGACTGCCACGCCGTCGGCGAGCTCGACCTTCACCGGTTGGAGCGGCGCCTGCA
Organism: Holophagales bacterium; assembly: GCA_016699405.1. Lineage (NCBI taxonomy): Bacteria > Pseudomonadati > Acidobacteriota > Holophagae > Holophagales > Holophagales bacterium. Next base: position 654,752 of record CP064972.1, read on the forward strand.
CGGGAGTGGACCCCTGCCAGGTGACGATGGATGCCGCGAGAGCGGTCACCGCGACATTCGCCCTGAAGACCTACGCTCTCAGCGTGACGCTCTCCGGACCCGGAACTGGGACCGTGACCAGTGTGCCCACGGGAATCGACTGCGGGACGGACTGTACGGAGACCTTGGTTCATGGGTCCGCGGTGACCTTGACTGCCACTCCAGGACCGGCGTGGAGGTTCGCTACCTGGGAAGGTGCCTGCTCCGGACATGAGACGTGCACTCTGACGATGACGTCGCCCGTGACGGTCGGGGCGGTGTTCAGCTGGCAGAACTTCCAATTCGACAGCGGCTTTGAGTCCGGAGCGTTGGCAGAGTGGAGTGCTGTGTGGCCCCAGGTCTGGACCTGGAACCCGATGGTGAGCGGCACGAGTGCCGTTCTCTACGCGGTGTGGGGTACTGCCGACAACGATGTCTTCGTCGTCGGAGACGCCGGCACGATCCTCCACTACGACGGCAACGCCTGGTCGCCGATGGTGAGCGGCACGACGCAGTACCTTACGAGCGTGTGGGGCGACTCGGGAACAGACGTTTACGCCGTTGGCGCTGCAGGCACCATCCTCCACTACAACGGCACCGCTTGGTCTGCGATGACGAGTGGAACGATTGCGGAACTTCTGGGCATCTGGGGAGCGAGTGCGACCGATGTCTTCGCCGTCGGGGCTTCGGGGACGATCCTCCACTACAACGGTACCGACTGGTCTCCGATGACGAGTGGTTCGACCACTTTCATTCGGAGCGTCTGGGGCAGCAGTGGCAGCAACGTGTTCGCGCCGGGCGGCTACTTCAGCGGGATGGTCCTCCGTTACAACGGCGCGGACTGGTCGCAGTCGTACTCCGGCCCCGCCATGATGGGCGTCTGGGGCTCGAGTGCCGGGGATGTGTTCGTGGTGGGAAGCTCGTTCGGCGCCGTGATTCTCCACTTCGACGGCAGCGCTTGGACATCCATGCCACCTGCTACCAGCGAGTGGCTTTTAGGGATAGCTGGGAGCGGGGCGACGGATGTCTTCGCGGTCGGGGGGGCGGGAACGATCGTCCACTACGACGGGAGTATCTGGTCGCCTATGGACAGCGGGACCACGGAGTCGCTTTCGGGCGTGTGGACGAAGACCGGGAGTAGCGCGTTCGCAGTAGGCGCGTCGGGCACCATTCTGCGACTCGGCCCTTGATGCGGCGGGTAGCCGCTCAGGGGCGAGGGCGCCCATGGGGCGCCTTCCTCCGTGGCCCTCCGACGAGATGCCGGGGAGCAACCAGGACCGAACGAAGCAAAGGGAAGTCGAGAGGCACAGCAGGGTAGGTCACCTGGGCCGAGAGCGAAGCTGGTCGGGCTTTCCCGTCGCTCCAACTGTTTGACAGTTTGGTGCTTGAAACGCCTTCGGATCTGTAGGTTGGCGGTTCGACTCCTCGCTCTGGCTGTGCCACTTCGTTCGGTTGTCCTGACAGGCATTCAACTCCTCCTGGGCAGTCGTCCCGGGGCGGAGCTTCGCATCGCGAAGCTCCCGACGAGTTGCTGGCGAGATCGGGCTGGTGGGTAGCCTTCGTGAGCCTTTTCGTGTGATCGGTCCGCCCGGGAAGAGAGTCCGTGCTGAATGGGCTCTCCTCCCCGATCTTGAGCCACTAGGTCTGCGACTTTTCGGAGTGATTCCAGCCCGTCTGGATCGAGGTGCCGGCCCGGTACCGGGCCGGCACCTCGCGGCCTGAGCTCCCGTGGGGCCGCTCGTGGTTGTAGTCCATCCGCCACGCTTCGAGGTGGCCACGGGCCTCCTCGAAGCCCCGGGGGAGGTGCTCTGAAAGGCACTTTCGTCGGACGAAGTTGGTGAAGGCCTCGAGGTGGGCAGTGTCGCCGCCGACGTTCTCGAGCTCTTCGCCGAGGACGAGATCGCGCTGGTGCCGGTCACGGAGGGCAAGGTGGCTCTGTTAGCGGGTCGGGCTGCAGCGTCGAGCTCGGCGACGAATGAGGCTGCTCGGCCCCCGCTCATCCTTCCCAAGACTGCCGTGCAGTCCGCCTCCCTTTGCGCCTTCGCACGAGCACGGGCTGCCGCACGGGGCGCCAACCGATCGGACAGCAGGACTGCGGCGTGAGGGCACTTCGCGAGACGCCGCCCTGCGATTCGTCGGCCAGAGCGGACTGCGCGATTGGGTGGGTCCTCGCCACCCTCGTGGATGTGTTCATTGCGGGCGAGCGGTGGCAGCCTCCAATCGCCGGAAAAGGGGGGGGACGAATGGGGAGGGTAACCCGCTCGGCTGAGCGTTGTGGGCGCACCGCGATCAATCTCCAGCGGACGGGCGCACAGCGTTTGCTCGGGCGGCGTGCTCTCCCCGCATTCGCGGACGAGCTTCCTTCGCCTGTTCGGTTCGCCGCCCTCGCAGCGTGGCATCCAGGAGAACCTGTTCTCTCGAGCCCTCGGGCGCTGAAGGACTGCGCCACCGGACAGGTCGACGGTTGTTCGAAAGAAGGAAAGTGGGCGGCGACTCGCGGACCGGGGCAGCCCGTCCATTCCCAATCGCTGCGAACGCCGAGCTAGCGCGCACCTGCTGCCTGCAGATGAACCGGGATGCGATTGTGGCCATTCTCTTCTCCGGGAGGCTGCAGAAAGCGGAACACCAGTGGTACGACCGTGCGGCTCGAGCCGACTTGCGCGTTTGTCATGGCCGGCTCGAATCGCCAACACTTCGGGGGGAGCGATGAACATGTTGGCTAGTGCAGTGCAGGGGCTGATGACGTCGTTGGTCGGCGTGGGGGTGGCGCTGGCAGTCTTCCTGGGCCTGCTTGCCGCGGTGGCAGGCAGACGGACACCGAGTCTCGTTCTCGGCCTGCTGCGCATCGTCGTCTCGGGCGTCGTCGCGCCGTGGAGGTACATGCGACGACTCGCCGGTGAGTTGGCCGACCTCGGCGAAAGCGGCGACAAGCTCACCGAGCATCGAGGCCTCTACCTCCTCCACAAACTGCTGGACCTGGAGAAGGCCGCTCTCCTCATGTTGGGAATCGTGATCCTCGCCGGCGGCGCAGTCGTCTCCTGGAACGCATTGCTGCCCGAAGAGTGGTTGCGCAAGCAGCGGGCGGAGGTGCGAAAGGGTCTGGACGAGGCGAGGGAGTCGCTGGCGGCCAAGGAGCTGGAGCTTCAAGCCCAAGCTCCACTCGCCGAGAGCAGGGTCGCCGCAGCGCTGGTTCAGTATCGAGCTCCCCGAGAGGCCGCCCAGCGAGCGGCGAGAGGAACGATGAGCTCTCTCGAGTCCGAGCTCAGGCAATCGGCGGAAGCGAAGGTTCTTTTCGACTTCGTCCTCTCGGAGACAAGTCAGGCTGGAGCGCGGACAGCACGCGAGATCGGCAACGTTCATCGTCGGCTTCGAGCGCGCATGGAGGCCGCCTCGTGGGCTGGTGGCGCGGAGGGGCCATTGGTTCGCTGGTTAGACGCCTGGAAGGACGCTCTCGTCGCTGAGGTGGAGCTGGCAGGAGCAGAGGCGGCGGTTCGAGCTGAGGAAACGAAGGCTCAAGTCGAGCTCTCGCGAACCATAGCCGGCTTGAAGACAAGGATGGAGTCTCTCGAGGTTCAATCCAAGGAGATCGACGCTCAGTATCACCCCCGATGGGGGAGGTCCGCTGTGACCTTGGGAGGTGTGGTTGTCCTGTTTCTCGTTGTCGTCTGGGGCTTGGGCGTGCTCGTGGAGATCGGCGGGATGTGGATCGCGCTGGCAGGGGACGTGGGCGAGATCAAGCACGCGCTGAAAGACAGTCACGGAGGGTGACGGCAGCCATGCGCCGCACTCAGAGCGAATGTGCCGTCCCCGCAGTCTGTGCACTGCTGTTGCTGGCATTCATCGCGATCGTGGGAACGGCCGAGGCCGCGACGCCGGTGAGCCTTGGCGAGATCCAGTCCTTCCTCCTGATCGGCAAGCCGGACACTGAGATTGCCGCCGAGATTCAGTCAAGAGGGGTGGCGTTTCCGGTCACACGTGACCTCCTCGCTCAACTCCGCTCGAAGGGCGTGGGGAGCGAGACGCTGGCGGTCCTCCGTTCGCGCCTTTCTGGGCCGATCCTAATGCTGAAGGTCCAGCCCGGCGAGAGCGAGGCCGTCATTGACGGCGGCTCGCCGAGGAAGACGAACAGCTCGGGCATCGCGCGCATCGGTGGCCTTACCCCAGGCAAGCACGGCGTGCTTCTTCGCAAACCGGGATTCAAAGATTGGAGTGGCTCGGTCACACTCAGCGCCGGCGAAGAGACGGTCGTCGAGCAGAAGCTGCTTCCCGGGCCGGCAATGATCGAATGGTCGACCGACGTAGCGGGGGCATCGGTCACGATCGATGACAGGGAAGTGTCGTGGAAAGTCGGTGCGCCGGTCGAAGTCGAGCCGGGTCATCACGTGATCGTCTTCGGTTGCCCGGCCTGCGAACCGGTCCGCCACGAGTTGACGATTTCGCCTGGAGAAAGGCGCCGAGTCGACTCTGGGCTGACGGTGAATCCACAAGCGGTCGCAGTCCTCCGAGAGAGCCTGTTGAGTGCCCGCGACAAGAAGGACTTTCGGACGGGCGCCGAAATCGCCAAGACGCTCACGCTCTACCTCCCGGATGATCCGGCCGCTGTCGCGTCGTTGGCGGAAGGCTGCTTTCTCAATGATGAGGGTGGGCGGTTCGTCGAGCTCGGAAAGAAGGCGATCGTGGCCGGTGAGACCGTTCGTATCCCGGTTCGCCATCGCGACACCAAGATCACAGCCGAGATGTTCGACGCGATTCTCGAAATCAATGCCAAGTCGGTGGTCTTCGAACCTCTCCACGAGCCCTGCGGCTGGGAGGATCGGGCCTTCGAGCTCGCGCGATTTGCAGGCGTCAGAGTCGATTCCGACGACGCAACTATGTGGCTGTCGATGGAAGTGCTCCTGCCTGGAGAAAAGAAGCCGAAGACCGTTCGCTTCGCGGACCGCTCCGCCGAGTTCGAGCCGGCGCGAAGAGTGAAGTCGCTTGGAGGCGTCTTGGCCTTTCAATACACGGGTCGGAACATGACGACGCGCACAGGCGCGAGGGAATCACTGTCCGCGATTCGCGATCTGCTTTCCGCGCTGGTCAGTGAGAAGTCCTCGAGGTAGACGATGTCGACGACTTCCTCCCACCCGGCGGACGGGAGTGTAGGGCGACGCCCTCGGAGCCGGGGGGTTTCAGGGGGTGGGAAGACCGGGTAGCCCCGAGCGGGCCCCATGCCAAGAGGGGACGGGGCGCAGGACCCCCAGCGCCCCATTTTGCCAGCGCTCCCTGCGCCGAGAGGGTCGCGGTGCCGACGCGCTGCGCGCGAAAGTGCACATAGACGGCGGAGACTTGCAAGGCGGCTAATCGACCGAGCTGCTTGCGGGCACCGGTGACAGCGGCGGGCGATCGGCTCAAGCGGGCGGCTACCGGCTCCTTGGCGGCGGGTGACCTCGAGGAACTTCACCAGGCGGCGCTGCCGCCCGCCGGTGGCGACACCGGGTGATCGCCGTCCTGGCGCTCGCCGAGCCGCGAGTCTCGTTGTTGCCCCGCTGCACCTCCCCCGAGCCACGACCTAGACTCCGCCGAAAGCTCACGCCGGGTTGAATCGCCGGCGCTGCTGGTGAGCTCTGGTTCGTGCCCTGGCCGGACCGGAGCTGCCAGGACGGCCGTGCTCGTTCGCCGAACTCGCTGCCGCAGGCGACTCAGAATAGACTCCGACCGAACGGTTCGAGATTCTGTGGGGCCGCGCTCCTGGGGAGGGTGCATGGAATTCGTCGACTACCGCAGTGTGCACGAGATGTTGAAGCGCACGGTCGATCGCTGTGGCGAGCGGACCGCCTTCCGGACCCTGCTCGACGGCAGCGGGCGCAGCGTGTCGGTGACCTGGAAGGAGTTCTACGGCGAGGTGCGGACTGCCGCCAGGGCGATGCTCGCCCTCGGCGTCGGGCGCGACGAGAAGGTCTGCATCCTGAGCTACAGCTGCTACCGCTGGGTGCTGGTCGACCTCGCGGTGCAGAGCATGGGGTCGGCGACCGTCGGGATCTACCAGTCGCTGCTGGCCAAGGACTGCCGGCACATCGTCGACCATTCCGACGCGGTGCTCGTCTTCGTGCAGAACCGCCAGCAGCTCGACAAGATGCTCGAGGTGCGCGGCGAGATTCCGCGGGTGCGGCGCGTCGTGGTGATGGAAGGCGACGTCGAGGACGACGGTTGGGTGATGGGCTTCGAAGCGTTCCTCGCGTTCGGCGCGAAGGCGACCGACGAGGAGCTCGACGAGCGGATCGCCGCCGTCCGCCCGGGCGACATCGCCGCCCTCGTCTACACCTCGGGAACGACCGGGGTGCCGAAGGGCGCCATGCTCACGCACGACAACATCACCTTCACCGCGCAGTCGGTGCTCGGCTCGGCCGACATCCGTCCCGACGACGAGGTGATCCTCTTCCTGCCGCTCGCCCACATCTTTGCCCGCACCTGTGCCTTCACCGCGCTGATCGCCGGCGTCGCGACGACCTTCGCGCGCAGCCTCGAGACGCTGCCGGAGGACCTCAAGCTGGTGCGGCCGCACTGGTTCCCCTCGGTGCCACGGGTCTACGAGAAGGTCTTCACCAAGATCGTCAGCGGCGCCGAAGCCAAGGGCGGGGCGGCCCTGGCGATCTTCCGCTGGGCGGTGCGCGTCGGCGGCGAGGTGAGCGACTGCAAGGTCGCCAAGCGCCCGGTCCCGGCGTGGACTTCCTTCCAGTACGGCCTCGCGAACCGGCTCGTCTTCCACAAGGTGCAGGAGGCGCTCGGCGGGCGGGTGCGCTGGTGCATCAGCGGCGGCGCGCCGCTGACGCCATCGATCGGGCGCTTCTTCCACGCCGCCGGCGTGCTGATCCTCGAAGGGATCGGCATGACCGAGAACACCTCGTTCACCAACGTCAACCGCGTCGACGACTACCGCTTCGGTTGGGTCGGTCCGACCGGGCCGGGCATCGAGCAGAAGCTCGGCCCCGACGGCGAAGTGCTCTACCGCGGTCGCAACGTGATGAAGGGCTACTACAAGATGCCGGCGGAAAGCGCCGAGACCATCGCCGACGGCTGGTTGCACACCGGCGATCTCGGCGAGATCGATGCCCACGGACATCTACGCATCACCGGCCGCAAGAAGGACCTGATCATCACCGCCGGCGGCAAGAACATCGCGCCGTCGGCGATCGAGGGCGCGCTCACCACCTCGAAGTACATCGCCCAGGCCTGCGTCATCGGCGACCGGCGGCCCTTCCTGACCGCCCTGGTGACACTCAACGGGCCGAACGTCGAGGAGTGGGCACGCGGGCGCGGCATCGCGTTCAGGAACCTCACCGACCTCTTCGGCGAGACCCAGACCCACGATCTGATCCGCGCCGAGATCGCCCTGCGTAACCGCGATCTCCCCTCCTTCGAGACGATCAAGGACTTTCGCCTCGTCGAGGAGTTCACCATCGAGAACGGGCTGCTGACCCCGACGATGAAGGTCAAGCGCAACCTCGCCATGGAGCGCTACGCCGACCTCATCCGCGAGATGTACCAGGGCGCCTGAAGCACCGGCCGACGGGCGCTTGACGAGCGTTTCGCGGGCTCGTCGAGCCGGGGTTCGCCCATCGTGGCCGGGCGCCGCAGCGGGACAGGTGGGTCCAGGCCGTCCTCTTCGGCGCTCAGAGCATCCGCCGCCACCCCGGCCCCGCCGGCGCCGGATCGCCACCCGGTCGGAACGGCGAATACCTGGGCTCCCACTGCGCGCGGGCGATGATCTCGTCGTAGGTCGCGTCGTCGACGAGGCGGCCGAGACCGGCGTCGCGCGCTTCGATGGCGACCGCTTTCGCCACGGCGCGGGAGACGGCGCGGATGTCCTCCATCGGCGGGAGCAGGCAGCCGCGCGCCTCCTGCTCGGGCGTCACCAGCGCGCTCAGGGTGCGGCTGGCGGCGAGGAACATCGCGTCGGTAACCTTCGTCGCCTTCGCCACGAGAGCGCCGAGGCCGACCCCCGGGAAGACGTAGAGGTTGTTGCACTGCGAGGTCACCAGGACACGCCCGTCGACGTGCACGTCGGCAAACGGGCTGCCGGTGGCGATGAAGCCGCGCCCGCCGGTCACGGCGGCCATCTCGGTCGGCGTGCACTCGCAGCTGCTCGTCGGGTTCGACAGCGCGAGCACCACCGGCTCGGGCTCGTACCGCGTGACGATCTCGAGCACCTCCCGGCCGAAGAGGCCCGGCTGCGCCGTCACCCCGACGAGGACCGTCGGCCGGGCGTTGCGCACCACGTCCGGGAGGTCGATGCGGTCCGGCGAGGCGAGCGTCCAGCCGGCGAGGGCCGCGCGGGGCTGGGCGAACGGCTGCTGCCATGGCGTCAAGTCGGGCATGTCGTCGCAGATCAGGCCCGGCAGGTCGACGGCGAAGATCCGCTGGTGGACCTCGGCGTCCGACAGGCCCTCGGCCTTGAGCTGCGTCCGGATGTTCTGGGCGATGCCGATGCCGGCCTGGCCGAGACCGGCGATGAGGAACCGCTGGTCGGCGAACCGGCTCTTCTTGATCCGCACCGCGGTGGTGACGGCGGCGAGCGCGACGGCACCGGTGCCCTGGATGTCGTCGTCGAACGAGAGCACCCGCTCGCGATAGCGCTCGAGCAGCGTGAACGCCTTGTGCTTGGCGAAGTCTTCCCACTGGACGAGGGCATCGGGGAAGTGACGCTTCACGCCGAGGACGAACTTCTCGAGGAACTCCCAGTACGCGCTCCCTTCGAGACGCGGGTGCTTCCAGCCGAGATAGAGCGGATCGTCGAGCAGCGCCTGGTTGTGGGTGCCGACGTCGAGGCACATCGGCAGGCAGCAGGCCGGGTGGAGCCCGCCGGCGGCGACGTAGAGCTTGACCTTGCCGACGGGGATGCCCATGCCGTCCGAGCCGAGGTCGCCGAGCCCGAGGATCCTCTCGCCGTCGGTGACGACGATCAGCGAGACGTTCGGCAACGAGACGCTCTCCAGGATCTGGTCGATCCGCCCGATCGTGTCGGGGCTCAGGTAGACGCCGCGATAGCGGCGGGTGATGCGGCTGAGCTGCTGGCAGGCGAGGCCGACCGTCGGCGTGTAGACGATCGGCACCATCTCGGTGAGGTTGTTGACCAGGAGACGGTAGAAGAGCACCTCGTTGCGGTCCATCAACGACTGCAGGTAGATGAACTTGTCGAGGTCGTCGGACTTGCGCGCGTAGGCGTCGAGGATGCGCTTCAACTGCGTGTCGACGTCCGACGTGCCGGCGCCGAGGAAGCCGTCGAGGTCGAGCGCGCGTCGCTCCTCCTGGGTGAACGCCGAAGCCTTGTTGAGCAACGGGTCGTTCAGCAGCAGTTGGCCGCGCAGGTACACTTCCCAGAATTCTTCGCCGGTGAGCGGGTCGACTTTGATGGAGAAGGTCTTCACGATCCTCGTATGCTCTGCCGGCGGTCAAAGGTGCGTCAAGGCGGAGAGCCGAGGGAGACCGCGAACGGGAGGCGTTCGATGCGAAGGACCCGTGGAGCCCAGTCACTGTTCGCCGCTTGCGTCCTGGCGCTGGCGGTCGCCGCCGTCTCCGGCGGAGAGGTGCCATCCGTCCTCTCCACCGGACGGGTCGACGTCGCGGTGAACCCGCTCGACGATGCGCCGACCGGCGCGACGCCCCCGGCGAACCGGAGCGAGGCGAGCCGCGACGCCAGCGCCGGACGAGGGACCCCCGCACGGCTCTGGGACGACGTCGTGCGACAGGCGACCGCCGGAAGCTGGCGCGACGACTGGTTCTGGATCACCTCGTTCCGGCCGGTGAGCGACGCGGCGGCGAAGCCCGCCCTCGAAATGGCCACCTTCGCGCCGCTCGCCAACGGCGGATTTCGCTGGGTCTGCGTGTTCTACGAGCGCTGGGAGCTCGACGGAGACCCGGCTGCGGCACGGCCGGAGACGCCGATGACGCGGCGCTCGCTGAAGACGCGGTGCTGGCACAAGGGGTCGGCCGGAGAGTTCAAGTTCCTCGGCCGAGGCTCGCGCATCAACGTCCCCTTCAGCACCGACTGGGAGGAGATCCGATGGAATCGCCCTCCCATCCTCCCGAAGCCGCTCGCGAGCCGGCTGAGCGAGCTCCAGCAGCTCCTCGACGGCAAGCCGGTCGCCGCCCACGGCAACTTCGTCCCGGTCGAAGGGCTGGGCACGGTCCGGCCGGCGACGACGATCGCCCTCGGCGAACCCGCCGGGCGCGTCGAGCCTCCCGCCTGGAGCGAAGGACCCGGCGTCGTCTTCCCGCGCGACTGACACGCCGTCGCTCGAGCTTCACCGCGGTGGGCGCAGGATCATCTCTCGACGCCTTGCCTCCACCTTGCCGCGCCCGTCGGCGGCCCCCCTGCGCCGGACGAGCGGCCCGCGCCGGCCGTGCTAGCTTTCCTTCGTGCGCCATCGGCGCGATTCGACCGGAGGAGCTTCGACCATGAACGTGACCGCCACCCCGTGGCGTGCCTCGCGTGCCCTCGCGTTGGCCGCCCTGTTCGTCCTGACCTCGCCGCTCGGCGCGGCGACGCCGGGAGACCCGACACCCGCGACCGCGACGCGCGGTCCGATGACCGCCGAGACCCTCTGGAAGCTGGCGCGGATCGGTCCCCCGGCGATCTCGCCCGACGGCGCCTGGGCGGTCGTCGGGGTGACGCGCATCGACCTCGCCAAGGACGCCGGGAAGTCCGACCTCTGGCTCCTGCCGACCGCCGGCGGCGAGGCGCGGCAGTTGACCACCCACGAGGCGAGCGACTCGAGCCCGGTCTGGAGCCCCGACGGCAAGTGGATCGCCTTCGAGTCGAAGCGCGAGGGCGACGAGGACGGACAGCTCTATGTCATCCCGGTCAGCGGTGGCGAAGCACGCCGCCTCACCTCGGTGCCGACCGGCGCCGAGAGCGTCAAGTGGTTCCCCGACTCGCAGCGCCTCGCCTTCGTCTCCTGGGTGTGGACCGACCTCGCGACCTGGGAGGATCAGGGCAAGCGGTTGAAGGAGCGCAAGGAGTCGAAGGTCAGCGCCAAGGTCTGGGACAAGGCGCCGATCTCCTACTGGGACCACTACCTCGACGATCGCGAGCCCCACGTCTTCTCGATCGCGCTCGCCGGTGGCGAGCCGCAGAAGATCACCCTCGGCACCGGCCATTCGCTGACCCGCTCGGAGCCCGGCACCGGCTCCTACGACATCGCGCCGGACGGCACCGAGGTGGCGTTCGCCTCCGACATCGACAAGAGCGGCGTCGACGGCAACCTCGACATCTTCGTCGTGCCGGCCACGGGCGGCACGGCGCGCGATCTGACGCTCGACAACCCGGGAGACGACGACGGTCCGCTCTACTCGCCCGACGGTCGCGCGCTCGCCTTCGGACGGCAGACGATCAAGGGCTTCTACGGCGATCGCGTCCGCCTGGTGCTGCACGACCGGGCGAGCGGCACCAACCGGGTCGCCACCGACGCCTGGGACCGTTCGGTCGGCGGCCTCGTCTGGGCTCCCGACTCGCGCTCCCTCTACGGCGCCATCGACGACGCCGGCACCAGCCGCGTCTACCGGATTGCCCTCCCCTGGGGCGCGCCGACGGCGGTCACGCGCGAACGCAGCTTCTCGTCCCTGGCGCTCTCGGCCGACGGCAAGACGATGGTCGCCCTGCGCTCGAGCTTCGTCGAGCCGCCCACGCTCGTCCGCGTCGACCTCGCCAGCGGCGCGGCGACGGCACTCTCGACCTTCAACGACGCGATCCTCGCCAACGTCGACTGGGGCACCTACGAGAGCGTCACCTACGCCGGCGCCAACGGCGAGCCGGTGCAGATGTGGGTCAACTACCCGCCGGGCTTCGACCGCACGAAGAAGTACCCGTTCTACCTGCTCCTGCACGGCGGCCCGCACAACGGCGTCACCGACGCCTGGCAACCGCGCTGGAACGCACAGATCTTCGCCGGCTGGGGCTACGTCGTCGCCTGGCACAACTTCCACGGCTCGAGCGGCTTCGGGCAGGCGTTCACCGACTCGATCAACCCGTTGCAGTCGGAGCTGCCCTACCAGGACACGATCCTCGCGGCGCGCTGGTTCGCCGCCAAGCCCTGGATCGACGCCAAGCGGATGGCTGCGGGCGGAGGCAGCTTCGGCGGCTATCTCGCGACCGTCCTGCTCGGGCGCGAGCATCCGTTCAAGACGCTCATCGCCCACGCAGCGGTCTACGACTGGTACACGCAGATCGGTGCCGACTACGGCGCGGGCAAGAGCCGCCACGGCGAGTTCTGGCAGAAGCCGGAGATCTTCAAGACCTCGTCGCCGCACTACCGCGCCGGCAACTTCAACACGCCGACGCTGGTCATCCACGGTCAACTCGACCTGCGCGTGCCGGTCAACCACGGCGTCGAGCTGTTCAACACCCTGCAGAACCGCGGCGTGAAGAGCCGGCTCGTCTACTACCCGGACGAGAACCACTGGATCCTCAAGCCGAACAACTCGCTCTTCTGGTACGCGACCTGCCGCTCCTGGCTCCAGGAGCTCCTCGGCAGCGGATCGTGAGCCGTCCGGGGGCCGCGCCGTCGCCGGCGCGGCCCCGTTCCTCCCGCACCACCCGACGACATCGCTGACCTCGGCGCACCTCGCGGTGCGGCCGCCTCGGGGGGTGGCACGCCGCTCCGGCTCCGGGAGCCTCCCGCCTTCGCGTGCACCATGGGACGAACGGCTCGCGCCGCGGGGCGGACCGTGTGCCCGCACGGACCGGAGGCCGATGGCACGGGACCAGTCGCGCGGCAATTCGGGCTTTGCGCGGCAACCCGCCGCAACCCGACTCCGCTCTTCCCGTACCCAGCTCACGGCCCAGACAGCCACTGCCCGGACCGCTGATCGCCCGAGCGCGACGTTCGGGCGATGCCCCGCGGGAAGGAGAACCCCATGACCTCACGCCGCTCGTCCGCTGCCCTCCGCCTTGGACTCGCTCTCGCTCTCGCCGGCGTCGCGTCGCTCGCCTTCGCGGCGGATGCGGCGCCTCCCGGCAAGGTCCCGATCACCACCGCCTCCCCCGACGCACGCGCCGCCTATCTCCAGGGGCGCGATCTCGCCGAGCGGCTCCGCGTCCAGGAGGCGCGGCCGTTCTTCGAGAAGGCGGTCGCTGCCGATCCGCAGTTCGCGCTCGCCTGGCTCGGCCTCGCCAACACGCAGCCGAGCCCGAAGGCGTTCTTCGAGAAGATCGCCCGGGCGGTCGCGCTCGCCGACCAGGTCTCCGACGGCGAACGGCTCGTGATCCGCGGCGCCGACGCCGGCGGCCGCGGCGACGTTGCCGCGCAGCTCAAGCTCTACGAGGAGCTGGTGCAGAAGTTCCCCGGCGACGAGCGGGCGCTGCTGCTGCTCGCCAACACGCACTTCGGCACGCAGCGTTACGGCGAGGCGATCGCACTCTACGAGCGGGCCGCGAAGATCGCTCCCGGCTTCTCGCAGATCTACAACCAGCTCGGCTACAGCTATCGCTTCCTCGGCGAGATGGCGAAGGCGGAGGCGGCGTTCAAGAAGTACACGGAGGTCCTCCCGGACGACCCGAACCCGTACGACTCCTACGCCGAGCTGCTCCTCAAGCTCGGCCGCTTCGACGAGTCGATCGCCCTCTACCGCAAGGCGCTCGCCGTGCGGCCCGACTTCGTCAACTCGCAGTTCGGCATCGCCACCTGTCTCGATCTCCAGGGGAAGGGGAGCGAAGCACGCCGCGAGCTCGACGCGATGCTCGCCGCGGCACGCGACGACGGACAGCGCCGCGCCGGCCTCTTCGCCAAGACGGTCTCCTACGCTTTCGAGGGGAACTTCGCCGCCGCGCAGGGCGAGATGAACAAGCAGCTCGTCCTCGCCGAGAAGATCCACGACGCCCTCGGCATGGCCGGCGACTACGTGCCGATGGGTGACCTGGCTCTCGCCGCGGGCGACGCCGCGGCTGCCGCCGGGTTCTACAGGAAGGCGGTCGACACGGTGGAGGCCTCGCCGAACGTCGCGCCGGCCAACAAGGAGAACCAGCGGCGCTTCGCGATCTACACCCGGGCGAAGGTGGCGCTCGCCCAGGGCGACCTCGCCGCGGCGAAGCAGGAGTCGGCGGCGCTTAGCGCAGCGGTCGCTGCCTCCGGCAATCCGTTCCAGGTGCGACTGGGCCACGAGATCGCCGGTCGCATCGCGCTCGCCGAGAAGAAATGGGCCGCGGCGATCACCGAGCTCGAGGCGGCAAACCAGCTCAATCCGCTGAACCGCTACCACCTGTCGCAGGCCTATGCCGGACAGGGCGACGCCGCCAAGGCCAAGGCGCTCGCCGAGAGCGCGCGCCACGACAACACCCTCGTCAACCTGAATCTCGCCCTGGTGCGCTGGGAGATGAAGGGGAGCTGAAGCAAGCGGCCCCGGTTCCCTGGCGGGGACCGGGGCCGTACTGCGCGATGCGCGGGTCGCTCTACACGGTGCGCCGGCGCAGGAGCACGATCGCCAGGCCTGCGAGGACGAGTGCGAGCGCGGCGATCCCGAGGCCGGACAGCGTCGGAATCTCGAGCACGCTACCGGTGACGACGATCACCGTCGGGTCGGTGGCCCCGCCGACCGTCGGGTCGTCGGTGGCAGCCGTCGCCTCGTTGCTGCCGTTCCCGTCACCGTCGTAGTGGATCGTTCCCTGGTTGCTGATCGACTGGCCGATCGTTCCAGGGTTGACGGTGGCGGTGATGGTGATCGTCACGTTGCCGCCGGCGGGAATCGCCCCGTTCCAGGTGACCGTGTTCGTGCCGAGCGTCGCCACCGCGGTCCCGCTCGTCGCCGTCGCCGAGACGAGCGCGAGGGTCGCCGGGAGGACGTCGACGAATTCGTCGCCGGCGTTGTCCTGCTGCGGTCCGGTGCCGGTGTTGCTCAGTACGACGGTGTAGGTCACCGTGCTGTTGACCGCGAAGGTACCGGCTGCGGTCTTCGTGCCGCCGACGAGCGCCGGCAGCGGAGCATCCACTCCGAGAGTCACCGTCGCCGGGTCGCTGACACGCGCGCCGTTGGTGGCCCGATAGGTGAAGGCGTCCGGGCCCCAGTAACCGACGTTCGGAACGTAGGTGAAGGAGCCGTCCGCGGCCAGCGTCAACGTGCCATGCAGCGGGCTCGAGAGCTGTTGCGCGGTGAGCGGAAGAGCTCCCGGATCGGAGTCGTTGACGAGAACACCGGGGGCGGCGACGTTCAGCGTGACGCCGAAGGGCGTGGTGTACGCGTTGCCGCCTGCCGATGGAGGAACGGCGCACGGTACGCTGTGCGTCGCATAGAGGCTGTAGCTGAAGGCGGCGTTCTCGTACATGCGGCCTGAGACGAACCAGAAGGTACCGCCCACGCCCACACCGGCCGAGCCGTAGACCTGGTGATTCAGGGAGCCCGGAAGGTACCAGGCATTCGTCACCTGGTCGAACACCAGGTAGTAGTTCGAGGCCGTCAGCGTCGCGAGGTAGCCACCGGCGAGAATCAGGTAGCGGTCGTTGATGACGCCTTCGGCCGCTTGTACCCAGCCGGTCACCCCGAGCGCGGCCGGGAGGCTCGTGCCCGTCGACCAGGTGCCGAGCGCCGGGTCGAAGATCTCCATCGTGCTCACGAACGTCGAGGAGGCGCTGCGCCCGCCGACGACGTAGATCTTGCCGCCGATGACTCCGGCCATGGCGCCCAGACGAGCCGAGCTCATGTTGGGGAGCGTCGTGTCCCAGGTGTTGGCGATCGGGTCGTAGGCGTAGATGGTGCTGAGGTAGGTCGTGCTCGACGTTCCGCCGCCGATGACGTAGTACTTCCCGCCCACGGTGACGCCGGCGTAAAGCATGCGGGCGGCCGGCAGCGTCGCTCCGGTCGACCAGGAGTTCAGCAGCGGATCGTAGATGTAGAGCGTGTTCGAGCCGGTCGTCGTCGTCGACCCGCCACCGGCGACGTAGATCTTCCCGCCGATCGCCACGGCGCGGGTACCGGTGCGGACAGCGGGCATGTCCGCCCCCGCCGTCCAGCTACCGCCGGCGATGTCGTAGATGTCGAGGTAGGCGCGAACCGTCGGGTCCTCGCCACCGATCTTGTAGAGCTTGCCGTTGTCGTAGACGAGCGAGTGGTAGCGCACGCCGCGACCCGTGGTGAGCGAGGCGACATCGGCGAAGGCGTCGAACAGGTCGACGGTGGTGGCGGCGGTGGCGCTCGAGGTCAGCGCCCCGGAGGTGGCGTCGACCGTCAAGGTGTCGGTCGCGGGGAATTGGGCTGCGCTGAGGGGTGTCACTTCGACCGAGAAGGGCGCGGAGTTGCCCGCAGCGACAGGTCCCACGGTGGCCGGCCCGCTCGCCGGGAAGGTCGAAGAGTAGGCCAGATCCGCGGTGAGCGGCGCGGCGGTCGCATTGAACAGATCGAGATCGTAGGTCACCGGCTCGCCGGGACAGCTTGCCGCGTTCTGGGAGGGTGGGAAGAGACCGACGCCGTCGATCGACTGGAAGTAGAGCGACCACTGGTTGATCGTCCCGGTGTCGCCGGTGGCACTGTCGCAGAACTCGAGCGTCCAGGTGCCGGCCGCCGCCTTCCCTTGGAATGCCGAGAGGGCCTGGATCGGCTGGAAGGTGTAGGCGTAGGTCGGCGGGCTGGTGCTGCAGCCGGCGACGTTGTGAGCGGTGGTGCCGTCGATGACGCCGGTGGCGGAGTCGTCGAAGAGGACGCTCACGTTGTCGGCCGAGCTCCCTTGGCCCCACAGGACCTGGGTGACCGTGGTGCCATCGGGGCCGCGCAGTTGGAGCCGCAAATCGCCGCGGTAGGTGTGCGTGATGCAGAGGCCGACGTTGAGGTCCGACACGTAGAACGAGTCGGGAACCGTGATGGTTGCCACCGTGTTTCCGGTGGTGCAGGAATTGTCCGGTACGGCGATCGGGGTGTTGTTGTGGTAGGTGTAGGCAGCTTGCGGCGCACTGCCCGCGCCGCGATCGACCTCGGCGCGAACGTAGGCAGGGGCTACCGACTCCTGCTCCCCTCCCTTGGTCGTCGCCTGGGCACCTGCAGAGATCAGGATGGCCAGGCCGACGGCTGCGGCAAGCCGATCCCACATCGTTCTTCTGTCCATCGTTACCCTCCTCACGTCACGGAATCCGACTCGCCGCACGGGAGCATCCCGGAACGGCCCTTTCGGGCGCTGGCGATAATCGGACTAACCAGGTCGCGGACTATGGTGCAGGAAAAGTCGTGGTGCGGCAAGGGCCAGCGCCGGGCCCGCCTGTCCCCCTCCGGGAGACGTCGCGGCGCCGATCCTGGCGCCGGGGGCGAGAGGCTGCGAAACCGTTGAAAGGAAAGGAGGATGGATCTCGGAGGCCACAGCCGCCCGGCGAGACCACCCGCCGCGAGGGGCGGCGAGACGACGAGCGGGGCGCTCCTAGGTCTGCCGCCCCGTCCGGCGCAGCGCCTCGTCGAGGGCGTGCAGGAAGCGCGAGCGGTCCTGGCGCGAGAAGGGCCCGGGTCCGCCACCGAGATGGCCGAGCTCCCGCAGGTCGGCGAGCAGCTCGCGGGTGGCGAGTGCGGAGCCGATCCCCTCCTCGGTGAACGGGTGGCCGTCGGGAGCGAGCGCTCGTGCACCGGCGGCGAGGCAGCGGGCAGCGAGCCGGATGTCGGCGGTGACGACGACGTCGCCGGGGGCGGCGCGCTCGGCGATCCAGTCGTCGACGTCGTCGAGCTGGCCGCTCGCCACGACGACGAGCTCGATGCCCACCTCGAGCGGCACACGCTGACGGGAATTGGCCACCACCACGACCGGCACGGCGAGCCGCCGCGCCACGCGGTAGACCTCCTCCTTCACCGGGCAGGCATCGGCATCGACCAGGATCCGCGGCATCGCTCGCCGAGCGTACCGCGGTCGGTGCCGCGGTGACGGCGAAGCCCTCGAGAGCCGCTGCGGACCGGGAAGGGTCGTCCGAGTGGGCTCCGGTTGTCCCCGCAGGAGAACCGGACCCGCAACGAGGAGGGGGGTGCGATCGCCACCGCGTCCACGAAGCTCCCAGGAGGGCGGTGACGTTGGTGACGTACCGCCGACGGCCGGGCGAGCCAGAATCGGTCGCTCGAGCTCGTTCCGACGAGCCGCACCTCGCGAAAGGGAGACCCTGCATGATCCGCCAGCGATCGCTTGCTCCATTCGCCGTGGGAACTGTCCTTGCGGCGAGCTTCGCTTTCGACCCCCTTCTGGCCATCGACTGCGCCAAGGCCGCCACACCGGCGGAGCGGACGGTCTGTGGCTCGGCGGAGTTGTTGCGGCTCGACCGCGAGCTGAACGCAGCGTTCCAGAGCGCCCGGGATCGGACTCCGCAGGGGGAACGCGACGCCCTGCGCACCGCACAGCGCCGTTGGCTCGAAGAGCGCGATCAACGCTGCGGCGGCGCGGCGGCCTGTCTCGCCGAGGCGCTGCGCGCTCGCGTGGCCGCGCTTCGCGCTACGCCGGGAGACGCCGCGGCGGCCGCCTCGCCGCGGTCTGCCGACGCGGTGCGGGTCGAGATGGTCCGCCGCCGCGAGAGCAAGGACGGCAGGATCGTCTGCGAAGTGAGCTATCCGCAACTCGTCGGGCTGACGAACCGGGAGGCCGCGCAGCGTCTCAATCGGGCGATCGAGCACGAAGCGACGACGCCGTCCTGTGACCCGGGCATGATCGGCGACTGGTCGTGGGCGGGCGAGGTCACGCAGCTCGACGCGCGCTTTCTCGCCCTGCGTGTGGCCGTCAGCGGCTATTGCACCGGCGCCGCCTACCCCAACGAGTTCTTCGCCGGAATGGTGTTCGACCTGACGACCGGCCGGTCGATCGACCTCCCCGCGATCCTGCGACGCGACGAGGCCAGCCGGAACCGACTCGCCGAGCTGCTCGCCCGGCACCTGCCGAGCGGGCTCGACGAGGAGTGTCGCGAGCCCTGGGAGGAGTTCGTCGCCGCGCCGGGAGACCGCTTCTCCTTCTGGATCGATCACGACCGGCTGGTGATCGAACCGCGCTTCATCCATGCGCTCGCCGCTTGCAGCGACGAGATCACCCTCTCGACGAGCGAGCTGCGACCGCTGCTCGTTCCCGGCGGTCCGCTCGATTGATCCGCCGAGGCGACGGGCGGTCGCGCGACGCTGAGCCTCAGCCCCGCGCCTCGGAGCCCGCTCCCTCGGCGGGCAGATGGCCTGCCTGGCGCAAGAAGGCAACGATCCGCTCACACCCCTCGGCGGGTGAGAGCTCGCTCGTGTCGACCACGAGGTCGGCGTCCTCCGGCACCTCGTACGGATCGGAGATGCCGGTGAAGCCGGGGAGAGTGCCGGCGCGCGCCTTGGCGTAGAGCCCCTTGGCGTCACGCTGCTCACAGGTGGCAAGCGGCGTGGCCACGTGGACGAGGACGAAGGAGGCGCCGGCCGCCGCCACCGCGGCGCGGACCTCGCGGCGCGCCGCGTCGTAGGGCGCGATGGCGGCGCAGAGGGCGATGCCGCGGTGCTTGCCGATCTCGGCGGCGACGAATCCGATGCGACGGATGTTGAGGTCGCGGTGCTCGCGCGAGAAGCCGAGCTCGGAAGAGAGCACCCGGCGCACCAGGTCGCCGTCGAGCAGCGTCACCGGTCGCGTGCCGATCTCGAGCAGCCGGTCGAGGAGCGCGCTCGCCAGCGTCGACTTCCCCGAGCCGGAGAGACCGGTGAAGAAGATCGTGAGCCCGCGCCGCACCAGCGGCGGACAAGTCTCGCGCAGCTCGCGCTCGACCTCCGGGGTGGTGAACCAGGAAGGGATCTCGCGTCCGCTCGCAAGCCGCTGCCGCAGCTCGGTCCCGGAGAGCTCGACGACCGCCTCGCCCGGCGCGATCTCGTCGGCGCTCTTGTAGGCCGCGTCGCGCTCGCTGTAGACCATCTCCGGGAACGGCAGAATGCGCACTCCGATCTCGTCGCGATGACGCTCGAGCAGCGCCTGGGCGTCGAACGGTCCATAGAAGGGGCGGCCCTGCCGGTCGGTACCGGGACTCGCGTGATCGCGCCCGACGATGAAATCGGTCGCCCCGTAGTTGCGGCGGATGAGCGCGTGCCAGAGCGCTTCGCGCGGGCCGGCCATGCGCATGGCGAGCGGCAGGAGGGCGAGCAGGACACGTCCCGGCGGGTAGTGCGGCAAGACGGCGCGGTAGCAGCGCACCCGCGTGAAGTGATCGACGTCGCCCGGCTTCGTCATGCCGACCACCGGGTGGAGCAGCAGTCCGCCGCCGCCGGCGAGCGCGCGCAGCGTCAGCTCGAGGTGAGCCCGGTGGAGGGGATTGCGTGTCTGGAAGGCGACCGCGCGCTCCCAGCCGCGCCGGGCGATCTCGGCTCGGACCTGCGCCGGGGTGAGCCGGAGATCGAGCGAGTCGTGGTGGCGCGGCGCGGCGAGTCGCTCGGTGGGTCCGCCGACTGCCCAGCGGTTCTTGCGGGCGAAGAGGTGGTCGACCCCCGGATGCGTCCGGTCGAGCGTGCCGTAGACCTGCTCGGCGGTGGCCGCCGGATCGAGCTCCCAGACCTCCTCGACCCGCTGCACCGCGAGCGGGAAGCCCTCCGGGTCACGCAGCAGCAGGGCGTCACCGGCGTGCAGCGCCCCGGCGACCTCGGCGGACACGTCGAGCGTCACCGGAATCGGCCAGAGGGCCCCGCTCGCCAGGCGCATCGACGCACAGACGGACTCGTAGTCGGCCCGACCGAGAAAGCCGTCGAGCGGCGCGAAGGCGCCGTCGAGCAGCAGCTCGAGGTCACAGAGCTGTCGCGGGGTGAGCCGCCACGAGGGCGCCTGGGAGAGACCGAGAGGGACGGGAACGGGCAGCGGGGTCGGCATGAGGCAGCGACGACGGCGGATCCTACTGCAGCCGCGGACCCGCCGTCGCGCCGGCACCCGCACACACGCCGTATGATGCCGCCGGACACCGTCGCCATGGGACACCTCGCCGGCAAAGACCTCCTCCGCCAGGTCGGCGAGAAGCTCGACGGCCTGCCGTTCCGCGCGCCGTGGAACGAGACCCTGCGCGCCGTCCTCGCCGAGCTCTACTCTCCCGACGAGGCCGAGCTCTTCGTCGCCATGCCCTATGGGCTCGCCACCGCGCCGCGCATCGCGCGGGCGCTCGGGCAATCCGAGGCCGTGGTGCAGCGCCGGCTCGAGTCGATGGCCGATCGTGGGCTGGTCGTCGACCTGCTGGTCGGCGACGAGACGCGCTACATGCCGAGCCCGCTCGCCGTGGGTCTTTTCGAGTTCACGATGATGCGCTCCGGCGATGGCGTCGACTCCGCGCGGCTGGCGCGGCTCTTCCGCGACTACATGGGCGACGGCGCCGTCTGGGCGGCGAACGCGCAGGACGGCGCACGGGTCAACATCATGCGCGCGCTGCCGCACGAAGAGGCGCTCGCCCCGCACGTCGAGATCCTCGATTACGAGAAGGCGAGCGCCCTCGTCGAGCGCGCCGAGCGCTTTTCGGTCGGCATCTGCTCCTGCCGGCACGAGCGGGAGCACGCCGGCGGACGCGAGTGCGACGGGCCGCTCGAGGTCTGCACCGCCTTCGACGGCGGCGCCGACTTCCTGGTGCGACACGGGCTCGCCCGCGCCGCGAGCCGCGAGGAGATGCGTGACCGGCTGGCGCGCTCGCGCGACGAAGGGTTGGTGCTCTCGGCCGACAACGTGCAGCGCAACGTCGGCTTCATCTGCCACTGCTGCCGCTGCTGCTGCAACCTCCTGCACGGCTACCGCGATTTCGGCAGCGCCAACGCGATCGTCACCGCCAGCGTCGTGGCGCGCGCCGACGAGACGACCTGCGAGGCGTGCGGCAACTGCGTCGCCGCCTGCCCGGTCGGCGCGCTGGCGATGACGCCGGTCTCGGCCGATGCGGAGGAGGGTGCGCGGAGCGTCGCCCGCGTCGACGAGTCGCGCTGTCTCGGCTGCGGCGTCTGCGCTCTCGACTGCGCCTTCGACGCGCTCCATCTCCACGCCCGCGCGCAGCGTGTCCTCCACCCGGAGACGACCTTCGAGCGCGTCATCCTGCAGTGCCTCGAGCGGGGAACCCTGCAGAACCAGATCTTCGACGACCCGGGCCGGCTCACCCACACCGTGATGCGCGCCATTCTCGGGGCCTTCCTGCGCCTGCCGGCGACGAAGAAGGCGTTGATGAGCGATCTGCTGCGCTCGCGCTTCCTCGGGCTCCTCGCCGCGGGCGTCCGCGCCTCGGGCGGAGGCGCGGCACTGGAGATCTGAGCGCCTCCGGCGAGCGGGTTTCCCCCCGCAGACGACCGCGGCGAGGCGCGACGGGCGAGCCGAGCGGCCGGCGGGCGGCTAACGCCCTCCGCCGAGCAGCCCGCCGAGGATCGACGCCCCTTGGGCGGCGAGTTGGTCGAGCCCGCCGTCGTTGTCGAGCAGACTGCCGAGGCCGCCGCCGGGAGCCGGCGCCCCCGGCGTCGCTCCGGTCGAGCCCGACAGGGCGCTGCCGAGCAGGTCGCCCAGCCCCCCTCCTCCCGTGCCGCCGGACCCACCGCCCAGCAGGCCGCCCAACAGACCGCCGAGGCCGCCGCCGCCCGACGCGGCACCGCCCGGCGCGCCGCCGCCGAGCAGGCCACCCAGCACGTCACCGAGACCGCCGCCGCCCGACGGCGCCGCCCCGCTGCGCGCCCGAGCGAAGAAGGAAAGGACGACCGGAACCAGCATCGCGAGCAGTTGCGTGACCTGCTCCCCGCCGAGGCCGCTCGCCCGCGACACGGCGCCGCTGACCGAATCGGCGCGGTGACCGAAGATCTCGCCGAGCGGACCGGCACCCGCCCCACGCCCGCCGCCGGCGAAGAAACCGGCCACGTCGTCGAGGATGCTGCCGTCGCCGTTGCGGTCGAGCATCGCCATCAGGTTGTCGGTGCCACCGGCCTGTGCCGCCTGACGGCCAAGTCCGGCGAGCAGCATCGGCAGGGCGGCGGAGACCGCCGAGGCGGTCTGGTGGGCCGGGGCGCCGATCTGGCCCGAGAGGCGGTGGATCGGGTCGCCGCCGAGCTGCTGGCCGAGGGCTTCGAGAAGGGCTTGCATGGGTCTCTCCTTGCGGGGGTTCGGTCGGGCAATCAACGCCCGGTCTGCAGCGCGTTGCGGATCTCGCGCAGCAGCACGATCTCTTCCGGCGGGGCGGCGGGCGGCGCCGGGGCCGCGGCTTCCTGGCGCTTGGCCAGGTTGATCGCCTTGACCATCAGGAAGACGATCCAGGCGAGGATGAGGAAGTTGACGAGCACCGTCAGGAAGGCGCCGTAGGCGAAGACCGGAACCCCGGCGGCACGGAACGCCGCGAGGGTCCGCTCGAGCCCTGCGGGCGGATCGGCGAGCGGCACGAAGAGGTTGCTGAAGTCGAAGCCGCCGACGAAGCGCCCGACGACGGGCATGACGAGATCGTTGATCACCGAGTCGACGATCTTGCCGAAGGCGCCGCCGACGATGACCCCGACCGCGAGGTCCATCGCGTTGCCCTTGACCGCGAACTCCTTGAACTCCTGGGTGAATCCCATGGCTCATCTCCTTGCACCGGCGGCCGGCGACTCCGCCGACCCCGATGCGGACGGGACGACTTTCCCACTCTACCCCTCCCCTCGGTCCACGGCCATGACGAACCACCCGACCGCCTCCGTCCGGCGCTGATCTTGACTCGACGCCGACCCTCCCCTAACCTCCGGACGGCGTGACTCCCAATCAGGAAGCGACCCTCCTCGGACGGCTGGCGGTCCATTACAAGCTGATCACCTCCGATCAGCTCGCCGACGTGACGCGCCAGCAGGCGCGGCTGGGTGGCGTCCCGGCGCTCGGCGACCTTCTCGTCGAGCGCGGCTGGATCTCGGCCGCTCAGCTCAACCGCCTGCTCGCCGTGCAGCGCGAGGTGCTGGCCAAGCCAAACGCCGTTCCGACGCCGGCCAAGCCCGCGGCCGAGCCGGCGACCGCGCCGCCGGTGGCGGTGGTCGCCAGCGCCGCGAAAAGCGACAGCGACCTGCGGATCGACCGGCTGCTGCGCTACGGCGTCGACCGACGAGCGAGCGACGTGCACTTTCATGCCGGGCTGCCGCTGCGGTTGCGCCGCAACGGCCGACTGGAAGACCCGGAGGGCGAGCCGATCCCCAATCGGCTGATCGACGCACTGCTCGACGAAGTGCTCGCGCCACCGCTGCGACGCGACCTGACCGAGCGCGGCCAGACCGACTTCGCCCACGAGATTCCTGGCGTCGCCCGCTTCCGCGGCAACGCCTACCGGCACCAGAACGGGACCAACGCGATCTTCCGGGTGATCCCGCCGCGCCCGCCGACGCTCGAGGAGCTCGGGCTGCCGCCGGATCTCGCCCGCCTGACCAACTTCTCGCAGGGGCTCGTGCTCATCACCGGACCAGGCGGCTGCGGCAAGTCCTCGACGCTTGCCGCGCTGGTTCGGCTGATCAACGAGGAGCGGCGCGAGCACATCGTCAGCATCGAGGACCCGATCGAGTTCGTCCATCCGCCCGCCCGCTGCGTGGTCAACCAGCGGCAGGCCGGGCGCGACACCGCGGGGTTCGTGCGTGCGCTGCGCGCGGCGTTGCGCGAGGACCCCGATGTCATCGCCATCGGCGAGCTGCGCGACCTCGAGACGATCTCGCTGGCGCTGACCGCCGCCGAGACCGGCCACCTCGTCCTCGCGACGCTCCACACCGGTTCGGCGGTGCGCACGGTGGACCGGCTGGTCGGCGTCTTCCCTCCCAGCCAGCAGCCGCAGATCCGCGCCATGCTCTCCGAGTCGTTGCGCGCGGTGGTCTCGCAGCGGTTGGTGCAGCGCAGCGACGGCCAGGGCCGCCTGGCAGCGCTGGAGATCCTGATGGCCACGCGCGCCGCGGCGAACATGATTCGCGAGAACAAGACGTTCCAACTGCGCTCGATGATCCAGACCGGCTCGACGCACGGCATGTGCCTGCTCGACCAGTCGCTCCTCGCCCTGGTGCGGTCCGGGCGCGTCACCCGCGAGGAAGCGCTCGTCCACTGCGACGACCCGAAGGTCTTCGCGAGCTGAGCACGGCGATGGGCGACCTCTTCGATCTCCTGCGCTACACCGTCGAGCAAGGCGGCTCGGACCTGCATCTGGCCGCCGGCATGGAGCCGAGGGTGCGACGCCACGGGTTGCTCGAGGCGATTCCGGGCTGGCCGACGCTCGACCACGCGACCCTCTCCCGGCTTCTCCCCACCGTCGTCTCCGAGAAGCAGTGGCAGGAGTACGTCGAGCACGGCGACCTCGACCTGGCGCTCGGCCTGCCCGGAGTCGCACGCTTCCGCGTCAACTTCCTGCGCCAGGAGCGCGGCGCTGCCGCGGTCTTCCGCGTCATCCCCGAGCGCATCATGTCGCTCGAGGAGCTCGGCTTCCCGCCGGCGATCTCCAATCTCGCCGACCTGCGCGCCGGCCTGGTGCTGGTGACCGGTCCGACCGGCTCGGGGAAATCGACGACGCTCGCGGCGGTCATCCACCGCATCAACATCATGTCGTCGCGGCATATCGTGACGATCGAAGACCCCGTCGAGTTCGTCCACCAGAACCGGCGCTCGGTCTTCTCGCAGCGCGAGCTCGGGACCAACACGGAGAGCTTCGCCTCCGCGCTGCGCAGCGCCATCCGTCAGGATGCCGACGTCATCCTGGTCGGTGAGATGCGCGACCTCGAGACCGTCTCGCTGGCGCTCAAGGCGGCCGAGATGGGCGCTCTCGTCTTCGGCACCCTGCACACCAGCAGCGCCGCGAAGACGATCGACCGGCTGATCGACGTCTTCCCCTCCGACGAGCAGGAGCAGGCGCGACTTTCGCTCTCCGAGTCGCTCGTCGCGATCATCGCCCAGCACCTGCTGCCGCGCCTTGACGGCTCGGGGCGCATCGCCGCGCTCGAGATCCTGCTCAAGACCTCGGCGCTGCCGAGCATCGTGCGCGAGGGCAACCTGCCGATGATCCAGAACCTGATCCAGGGCGGGCGCAACCTCGGCATGATCGCCATGGACGACAGTCTCTTCGACCTCGTCGATCGCAAGCTCGTCTCACCGCACGACGCCTACCTGAAGGCCCAGGACAAGTCGCGCTTCGAGCCGCTCCTCGGCGAAAGCTGAGCGGAGCGCGCTTCGTCGCGCCCCCGCCACGGCTTCGCGCACCGCCCGTCACGCCCTCGTCTTCCTGACGCCACGCCGCGACGGCAGCATCGGCATCGGAGGTTCCGATGCCCGAAACTCGTTCCGCCGCCGTTCTCCCCCGCCTGCGCGCGCTGGAGCTCGCCGTCTGCCTCGCCTGCGCGCGCGTGCAACGGCGTCAGGCGCTCGCCGCACTGCTGCGCATGGCGAGCCGGCTCGGCGACGGGCCCGCGTGGCTCGCGCTCGCCCCGCTCCTGCCGCTGCTCTTCGGGGCCGCGGCGCTCGACGCCGTCGCGCGGCTCGCTCTGGCCGGCGTCGCCTGTGCCGTCACCTCCAAGGCGCTCAAGCACGCGATCGACCGCCCGCGGCCCTACCTCACCCACCACGGCATCGAGCTCGGCGTCGCACCGCTCGACCGCTTCAGTTTTCCCTCCGGCCACACCTTGCACGCCGTGGCGCTCACCGCCGTGGCCGTCGCGCACTTCCCCGCGGTCGGTTGGGTGCTGGTGCCGTTCACCCTGCTCGTCGCCTGGTCGCGCGTGGCGCTCGGCGTGCACTATCCGTCCGACGTCCTCGCCGGAGCGGCGGCCGGCGGCGTCATCGCCTGGGCGACTCTCGCGTGGCTGTGAGCGGAGCGACGCGCGAATCCAGGCGCTCCGCGGCCGCGCGGCCGCGCGTTCT
Organism: Holophagales bacterium; assembly: GCA_016699405.1. Classification (NCBI taxonomy): domain Bacteria; kingdom Pseudomonadati; phylum Acidobacteriota; class Holophagae; order Holophagales; species Holophagales bacterium. The sequence continues at coordinate 681,534 of CP064972.1, forward strand.
CCTGGTGAGCGACGTCGCCTTCCCGCGCGTCAACGGCGTCTCGACCTCGATTGCCACCTTCCGCCGGGAGCTTGCCCGGCTCGGCTGCGAGACGCGGCTCGTCGCTCCGCAGTACGACGGCAGCAGTCGGGAGGACGATCCGACACTGATCCGCGTTGCGGGTCGGCGCGTGCCGTTCGACCCCGAGGATCGCCTCATGGCGCGACGGCCCCTCGCCCGGGCCCTCGGCGTCGCGCTCTCCGGAGGCTTCGACCTCGTCCACGTGCAGACGCCGTTTCGCGCCCACGTTGCCGGCGTGGCCGCCGCCCGCGCGGCCGGAGTTCCGGTCGTCGAGACCTACCACACCTTCTTCGAGCACTATCTCGAGCACTACGTGCCGGTACTTCCCGGCCGCCTGCTCCGCTGGCTGGCGCGCCGCTTCTCCCGGGCCCAGGGCAATGCGGTCGACCGCCTGCTCGTGCCGTCGACGGCGATGCGCGAGGTGCTCGCCGGCTACGGCGTCACCTCGCCGATGGCGGTCGTCCCGACCGGCTTCGACTCGACGATCCAAGGGGGCAATGCGCCGGCGTTCCGGCGTCGGCTTGCCATCGCGCCGGAGCAACCGCTGCTTCTCGTGCTCGGCCGGCTCGGGCACGAGAAGAACCTCCTCTTCCTGCTCGAGGTCTTCGCCGCGGTCTGCGCACAGCGGCCCGACGCGCTCCTGCTCGTGGCCGGGGAGGGACCGGCGCGACGCGACCTCGATCGCCGGGCGGCTCAGCTCGGCCTCGCCGGACGGGTACGCTTCCTCGGCTACCTCGGTCGCGACGGCGACCTCGCCGCCTGCTACCGCGCAGCGGACGCGCTCCTCTTCGCCTCCCGCACGGAGACACAGGGGCTCGTGCTGCTCGAGGCGATGGCGCTCGGCGTGCCGATCGTCACCACCGCCGAGATGGGCACCCGCGATCTGCTCGCGAGCGGACGCGGCGCGCGGGTCGTCGCGGAGTCGGTGGGGGTCTTTGCCGGCGCGGTCCTCGAGGTGCTTCACGACCCGGTGCTCGCCGCCCGCCTGCGCCGCGAGGGCCCGGAGGTCGCAGGCGAGTGGTCGGCCGGGGTCATGGCCGAGCGCCTGCTCGGCGAGTACGAGACGGCGCTCGCCGAGGCACGCAGACCCGCGGCGTGACGACCGGGAGGCAGGTCAGGGCGACGCCAGAAGGCGCCGCGAGCCCACGCCACGGAGCGAGGGACGCCGATGGTGCCCCGGACGGACGCGGCTTGCCGCGGGACGGAGGCACCGTCGGAGTTTTCACGGTCACGCGGCCTTCGGCAAGTTGGCAGCCGACGACCCGGCCGCCGCGCGCCTCCCGGCTCGCAGCCCGTCGGGACGGACTCGGGCCCGCCTCAACGCGAGCGGCGCCGCGACGTGCCGGGGCAGCGACCGGGGTCTCACCCCTTGCCGGCCCGCGATCGGCCGGGTGAGGCGCCGGTCCCACTGCGTTGGCGCGGGCTCCAGAAGAGGCGTCGCCCCGGGGCCAGCGGCGTCGCGCCGTAGGCGCGGCGCGTCGAGGGAGCGAAGCCGGCCTCGACGAGCTCCCGTCGGAGCGCGGACTCGCGAAAGGGGTGCACCCGATGTGTTTCCGCGGCGCGCCGGTAGCTGCCCTCGTGCAGGCGGAAGGTCGCGATCTCGCGCACGAGCTCGCTCGCCGTGGCCTTCACCTCGACCAGGCAGGCCCAGTCGGGCCCTGCCGCCCAGGTGCGATACGGCGCCGGCACCTCGCGACGTCGGGTGATGACGTCGAAGAGGAAGAAGCCGTTCGGATCGAGGGCGGTCGCGACGCGCCCGAACAGGGCCGCCGTCGGGGGAGGAGAGGGGTGAGCCCAGTAGTTGAGCCCCTCGCCCACCGCGACGACGGCAACGCACGGCGGGATGGCGCACTCGTAGAGGGACGCCTGCTCGAGCGCGACACCCGGTGCGATCGTCCTGGCCAGGGCGAGCATCTCGGCCGAGGCGTCGATGCCGTAGGGCTCGTAGCCGGCCTCGGCGAGCACCCGCAGAACGAGACCGCTGCCGCAACCGAGCTCCACCACCCGCCCGCCGACGAGCCCGCGGCGCCGGAGCTGGCTCACGATCCACGGCGCGGCCCGTTCCGCCAGGCCAAGGAAGCCCGCGTGGTGAATGTAGGCCAGGTCTTCCTGGTAGAGATGACCGCTCATCGGCGTTGCCGGAGGCGAGCGCGACGCCCGTTCCAAGCTCGATACGGCATCACCGATCGTCTCGCCGGCGATCGCCGACGGGTCATCACCCGACCGCTGCCGGTGTCCGACCTCATCGCGAGAGCGCTGCGGGTTGCAGGGGCGTTGCCGTGGCGCTGGATCGCGCCGCTCGCGCCTTCGTCGTCAGCATCCACGTCACGAAGGCACCGAAGAGGAAGTTCGAGGTGCCCACCTCGCCCAGGTGGGCCCACCGCACGAAGTCCGGCATGAAGGGGTTCGGCACGAGCAGACCGGAGGCGGCGAAGACCGACAGCGCGAGCCCTCCGAGCAGCATGGCGACCGGCCGCCGGACTCTCAGCTCGTGCGCGAGCCCGGCGAGGAGCCCGACGAACACGAGGCCCCGCAGGACCTGCAGGCGCAGGATCGTGCCCATCTCGGGCATGACGCGCTGCTCGTAGAACGGCTTGACGAAGGCCCAGGCGATCATTCCCGCGGCGAGATAGGTGACGACGTACCCCAGATCGCAGGCGAGCACACGCGCCAACCAACTCCCGATCCCGCGGCCCGCGGGCCAGCACCGGGGTTCCACCGGGCCCGGGGCGACCCACGCGTCGAGCGCCGCCGCGACGACGGCGGCCTGCAGGGCGACCTTGAGGAGGAGCCAGGGGACGAGCCGCGCCTGAAGGTCGAGCGGGAAGATCAGCAGCTCGACGAAGTTGTTCACCACCGGCACGACGAGCAGCGCGAAGACCACGAGGGCACGCCGGATCCCGCGACCCGCAAGGCGCGGAGTGATGGCGAGCGCCGCCGCGACGACGATGGCGCTCGCCAGCAGCGAGCCCGGCAAAGCTCCGGCGACCGCCGGCATGTCGCGCAGCAGCACCCACTCGAGGAGCACTCCACCGAGCCAATAGACCGCCAAGGCAGCCGCCCAGATTCGGACTCCATGTTTCAAGACTCTTCTCCTTCCTTCCGGCGACCGGACTCGCCGGCGGACAGGGCCATCCCGGAACGCTCACACCACAGCGCGGTGCGGCGGATCTCGTCCATTCCGTGCTCGAACACGAGCCGCCCGGTCGGCGGCATCGCGGGCTTCGCCCCGGCGTAGAAGCGCTCGAGCCCCTCGAGGTGTGCCGCGAGCAGCTCGCGCAGCGACGCGAGAAACCGCACGGGAACCGCGGGCGGCGCCGCCTGGCTCATGAAGGCGAAGCGCAGATAGAGGGCCCCCAGGTCACGCACCGCCTCGTCTCGCGTGGGCGGCTGCTCCAGCCAGGCGCGAAAGCACCTCGATCCGAGAGCGGTCAGCTGGAGTGGACGGCGCCCGCGGGCGTTCGTCGGCCGCACCGCCACCGGCGCGATCCAGCCCCGCGCCTCGAGGCGGCGCAAGGCCGGATAGACCGCGCCCGGGCTGTCGCTGTAGAGCGCGAAGGGTGTCGTCGCGAAGACCCGGCGCAGGTCGTAGCCCGTCTGCGGCTGCTGGTCGAGCAGGCCGAGCAGCGCGAACTCGAGGGTCGTGGCGTCGCCTTGCAACCTGGGCATGCGGCCACAATAGTACGACGCGTACTATGCGTCAACCCCGCGACGCCGCGCCCCGTCGCGGCGTCGCCCACGGGGAAGGATCAGTTGGGTCCCAGCCGCGGGATCGGCCGAACGTTCGCCCTCGGTGGGTGCGACTTGGTGGCGCGCTGGTGGTCCTTGGTCGACGTTCCTCCGGGGCGATGCCGTCGTCGGCTATCCGCGGGTCCGTCTCGTCGCCGAGACGGACCCACCGGGACTTCACTCTTTACCTCTTCGCCGGCGGCAGCTCCTTTTCCGGATCTGCGACCCGGGTCGAGCGGAAGTAGACCTTCTGGCCATCGAGCGAGAGGGCATCAGGCAGGTCGCTTGCCGAGTGGAAGGTCAGGCGGCGCGGCGTGCCACCGGTCGCGTCGGTGACGAACACGTCGAAGTTCCCGTTGCGCTTGCAGGCGAAGGCGATCGACTTGCCGTCCGACGACCAGACGGGACGGGTGGAGCAGAGCTCGCCGCTGGTCAGCGGCGTTGCCTCGCCGCCCGGCGCGTCGACCCGCCCGATCTGACCGCCCAGAGCGAAGGCGATGGTGTGTCCATCGGGGGAGATCGTCGGATCGCGGATCCACTGGAGTGTGGTGGCGTGGGGTGCGGAGGGCGAGCGCCGCGTCGGCACGGCGATCGACCGGTTCGGAGGGCCCTCCGCTCGGTGGATGATTCGACGGCCTGAGGGTCGGTCAGGGAGCGGGCCGCGGGAATCGGCGGCGGGAGCAGGGACGTGTAGGGAAATTGCGGAGTGGCTCCGCGGGAACGCCACGACGCGCGGGAGGGCTCGCGTCGCCAGAGGAGCGGCGCAGAACGGCGCTGGAAAGCGACCCTTCAGGTCACTGTCCGGTGGGCGGCTCCCAGAGCTCGACCTTGTTCCCTTCCGGGTCGATGACCCAGGCGAACTTGCCGTACTCGGACTCGTCGATCTTCTCGAGAACGTTGCAGCCTTCGTCGCGCAGGGCGGCGACCAGGGCGTGGAGATCCTCCACCCGGTAGTTGACCATGAAGGTCGCCTTGCCGGGCGCGAACGCATCGCCCTTCGCCGCGCCGATGGACCAGACGGTCGTGCCGGCGACGGGCTTGCCCTCGCCATCGGTCCAGGTGAAGGCCGTGCCGCCCCACTCCTGGACGTCGATTCCCAGGTGCTTCTTGTACCAGGCCTGGAGGGCCGGTGCGTCCTGGGCCTGGAAGAAGATGCCGCCAATGCCGGTGACTCGTTTCATCGAACCTCCGCGGTCGGTCGTGGGTGAAGGCGGTGGCTTCGCTCGAGCCTCGAAGCCCGACGTCCGGCGAGCGCGACCATGGCTCGGGCGTCACGCCGGCCGCCCGGCGCCGACCGACGCGGTCGCGCTCGAGACAGCAAGCACACAAGCCTCCGAGGAACGAGCGGTGATTCTACTCCGGGCCGCACCCGCTCGCGACCGCGCAGCAGCGCTGCTTTCCCTGCAGGATGGAACACGGAGCCGGCAAGTCCCCTACTCCGGCGTGTCGCTCTGGCGAGAGACATTCCTGGCGAGGGTCTTGAACCTCTCGCCATTCGCCTGCACGACCGTGATGGTCACCGCACCCGTCGGACTGGTCTTGACGTCGCGCACGATCCCGGATTTCCCGGCATGCGACCCTGCGGTGACGACGCAGGCGTCGCCGTCTTCGACCGTGCGATTCGACTCCGGCTTCATCGGCAGGCTCCCTCTCCGTTGGTGGCCTCGGTGACTCGATGGCGGTGGTGTTGCGCTGTCGAGCCGCGGGCTGCGGAAGCGTCCACGACGATTGGCACGATCATCGAGCTTGGTCGTTTCATCGGCGATTGCGTCTCCAGCGAACGCTTGCGAACCCCTCGGCGGTAGAGATTAGCCGCGGCGAGAGCGACCGAGCGCCAGCCGGGCGATGCGCTACAGCGAGGGTTTCTCGCACTGGCCTCTTCCGGAGCGACCCACGCGGCCGCTTTCGAGAGGGCGAACATCCGAGGCAGAGCAGATTGGTGGTGCGATCCTACCCCGGGGCCAAAGCGTTCGCGGTCCGCGAGCGGACGCCGGTTGTCTGCTTTGCCGACCCTGCGGCCGCGAGCACCTCTCGTCGCAATCTAGCGCGCAGGCTGGCGCGCCGACCGGGCGGCGCTCTGCCGTTCGATCGTTCGGTCGAGGCGACCGCGAACGGAGCGCAGGTGCAGGATCGGATAGAGGTTCACCAGCAACTGGGTCACGAGGAACCCGGCGACGACCGACCAGCGCCCGGCGACGGCCGCGACGCCGATGAACGGCGCGAGGAGCACCGCGGCCCAGAAGTGACACGCTTCGGCGGATGCCACCTGGAGGCGAACGCGACGCGGGTCGGTCGACGAGTCTCCGAGATAGACACGCGCGTTCAGATGGCGGAGCGGGGTGTCGCGTAGCAGACGGCCGAAGCGAAGAACGCCCAACCGGCGCGAAAGGCGGCCGTCGACCTCCCACGGCCGCAGGCGGGAGAGCCCCCGCGGCATCCGCAGCACGATCAGCGGCTCGGCGAGCTTCGCCAGGGCGAGGAAGTAGAACATCACGAGCACGGCGAGCCAGGGGGACGTGCTGCCGATCACCCGGCCGAGCAGTACGAGCGACCCACCGAAGAACGCGGCGACCACCAGGAGGCCGAGCCCCTGGAGCCAGACGGGCATCGACCTCCCGCCTGTGCGTCGACCTGCCGGCAGACGATCCGGGATTCGGGCCGGCACGATCGTCGTCTCCGCATCCTGGCGTGTCGTCATTCAGGTCTCGTCATCGCGTGGCGGGGGGCGTCGGTTCGCTTCGAGCCGGGCCGGCTGCGGCGCCGGAGACCGGCTGCGGGCGCGAGCCGGCCAAGGCGCTCAGCCTCCACGCGACGCCCGTGCCTTGCTTCTTCCGGCGGACGAGATCGCCCCCTCCGGGTTGCGCGTCATCTTCTTGATGTGGGCGACCTGACGAAAGCGCAATGCCGACCAGTCTTCGTCGATCGCCACCTGGCGCACCGGCTCGTATCCGGCGGCGCCAAGGCTGGCCCAGCCGGTGTCTCGATTGAACTCGCAACGGTAGTTCTTCGACGTGCCCTTGGGATAGGCCATCCAGAGGGTGGCGTCCTCCACGGCGTTGGGCGTGAGAAGACCGGTCGCCCGCTCGACCTCGTCGAGGGTGGTGACGAACGCCAGCGCGAAGCCGACCGGCCCGATGGCGCTCCGCCGGATCTCGACCTGCTCGAGCGCCGCGAGCTCCGGCTCGATCGCGGCGGGCGCGTTCAGCACGTGCACGACCGTCGCGCTGCCGAGGTTGAGCTTCTTGAAGAGGGGAGTCATCGCGCGTCCTTTCTTCGCTGATTCTTCGTTCGTCGGCCGGCGTTGCTCTCGCACCGGAAAGACTGCGCCTCGACCGCGCTCCTCGCCGCCCTTCGCCTCGTTCGAAAGATCGGGTTCGACCCGAGGCGATTCTGTCACCGCTCGATGGCGTCGCAACGGCCCCGAGGATCCGTCCCGGGCTCACGCCGGCGAGGCGCTCGACTCGGCGAGCAAGGCGTCGAGTTGGGGCATCGCGGCGCGCAACCCTTCTTCCAGGCCGGCCGCCGTCTGCTCCATTGCCTCCAGGCTCGAGAATCGTGTGACGCACGTCAGGCGTGGGCCGGTCGGCGTGGTCTCGAAGGTGAACGTCGGCAAGGGGCTGCGACTTCAGGCGCGCTGGGCTTTCGGGAGTCGACGGAGCAGGCTCCTTCAGCGCTGGCACGCGGCGGCGGTCCGGGGCTCCGCACGCGCCCACACGCGAATGAGATCGAGGCACGACCCTCCCTTGAACGCGAGTGGAGGCGGCTCACCGCAGGTCACGAAGCTCGGCGCGAACAGCAGGAGCCGCCAGCGAGGCGAAGCTTCCTGCCGATCGAGGGAGCGACTCGGCACATCGTCCGTCATCGAGGGTGGCGCGGCGTGTTCTGTCCGACGCCGACGACCGACACGACTCGCGTCAGTCGATGACCTGGGCGAAGCGGATTTCGAAACCGGCCGGGTCCTTCACCGTGAAGTCGCGCAGACCGTAGGCACGGTCGGCGATGGGAGTCCCGATCGGCAGTTGCAGCTGGGTGACGCGGGCCCACACCGCGTCGACATCGGCGACGACGAGTCGAAGGCTTGCCCAGCGAGGGGCATGGGTGGCAGCTGCGTTCTCGGCGATGAAGAGCAGGGTGCTGTCCCAGCGGAGCGTGACGAACGAGGCGGTCTCGCGCTCGACGGTGAAGCCGAGGGCACGATAGAAGTCGAGCGCCGTCCGGAGATCGGGGACGACGACCTCGAGGACACCCTGCGCCCGGAGCTCCTCACGAGAGCCGATGACGGGCATGTGGCGATTCTAAGGGCGCCGCCCAGCGCGTCACCGCGCGGCACAGAGCTCCGGCGGCCCCCCGGCCCTCGAACGACTGCCGCTCGCTGGACGGAGCCTTGCGGCGCGCGTGGGATCGAACGGGTCTGCCGATCGGTCTCGGCACGCTCTCCGGGCGTTCCTTCCCGCGACCTCACCTCTCGGGAGGACGTTCGGTCGCCGCACCGTAGACCGTCGGGTCGTGACGCTCCATGAATCGATCGGGGGCCGCGAGCGCCGTGAACCCGTACTTCGCGTAGAGCCCGTGGGCGTCCTGGGTGGCCAGGACCCACCGCCGGAGCCCCTGCAGCCGAGGGTGGGCGATCACGGCATCCATCAAGCGCACCGCCAGCCCCCGGCCGCGATGCGACTCGAGCACGAAGACGTCGGCGAGGTAGGCGAAGGTCGCGCCGTCGGTGATCACCCGCGCGAAGCCCACCTGCCGCGTGCCGTCGTAGACGCCGAAACAGAGGGAGCCCTCGCGGGTCGGCGCCCGACCGCCGCGCGAGCCTGCCGGCGCGGCCGAGGTCGGCCTCGCGGCGCCGTTCCGGTTCAGGGCACGGTCGAACCACCCGCTCCGGCCGTCGCGAGCTGTCCCGTCGCCGCTCCGGGCAGCGACAGGATCCACCGCGCGACCCCTGCCGAGAGAGCGAGCCCTTGCACGAAGCCCTCGCTCATCGCCTTGACGACGACGTCCGGCGTGGTGAATTCGGGGCGCAGGATCAGCCAGCCCTCGATCGTGCCCGAGCCGGCCGGCGTGCGCATCACCTGGTTGGCCAGAGCGGCCGTTCCTTCGAAGAGCTCTCGCGTCAGCAGCGGATAGGCGAGGGCACCCACGCCGATGTAGGTGACGACATGCGCGACCGTGACCCGCCCCGCGAACGCGGCGAACCTCTTCCGCTCTCGATCCTCCTGTCTGCCGGATCGGCGCGACGGAAGTGGAGATCAGCGGCGCGAGCGAGCGGCGAAGGCCGATCGGTTGGTCTGCTGAGACGACGAGGTGAGCTCCTCCTTCGACTCGTCCGGCCTGGAGCGTGCCACCGTGGTCAGAGTCACGAACGCCTGCTCCCCGGAAAGCGGTGCCCGCCGGCGAGATGACGCCCTCCATCGGCAGCCGGCCACGGAGCCGAGACGAAGAGGGCTTGCGCAGGTGTTTCCGCAGCGACATTTCGAGCGTCATCTTCCCGCCTCCCCCGCCGAGCTCGCGACCGCGAACCGCTTCTGGAGCAGCCGTTCGTCGGCGAGCAGCAGCCACACCGTCAAGGCCAGCTCTCCGACGAACGCCGGCAGGAGCACGGCGGGAAAGAGCTTCGCCGCCAGGGGCGGGGACAGCAGCAGGGCGAAGCTGTTGAGCAGATAGCTTCCCCCGGCAGCGACGAGCAGGAGCCCGAGGAGGCGCGGTACGTACCTGGACTTGACGATCAGGTATCCCCGAACGAGACAGGTCATGCCGAAGAAGACGAGGCCGAGGGCGAAGCCGTGGCCGTGAAGGTCGATCGCCTGGAAGGCGAGGGCTCGGGCATCGAACGCCGCCGGGGTGCGTGCCGAGGCCTCGACCAGCGACAGCGCACTGAGGAGCGAGAGCTTGTTGATCACCAGCGTGGAGGTCTGGACGACATTGAAGACGGTCGCGAGCAGCGCGAGGGGATGGCTGACCGGCCGAAGAAGCAGGTAGAAGAAGACGATCAAGGGCACATCGAGCACGTGCATCAGCAGGTCCCCGGCGATGCCGAGGCGCCAGAGCAGCTCCGAGCCGAGCAGCTTGTCCGCCGTCGCGACAGGATTGCCGGCGACGACGAGCGCGCCGCGGACGAAGAGCTCGCCGAAGAGACCGAGGCCGATGATCGCGAGGTACATCGCGCCGGCGATTCGGGCCGAAATGAGGGTGGGGGGTGTCGACGCCGCCATGGGAGCGTATACGCGGCGACGAGCGTTCGAGTTCAGCGTCCCTCGCAGGAAGTCGCCGACAAGGGGCTCGACCTCACCCGCCGCGCGTGCGCCGACGCGCCCGCGCGAGTGCAGCCGGGCTCAGAGGGCCAGTCGGCCGCGGAAGCCGCGAGCGGCGTAGTACGACTCGGCGCCGTTGTGATAGACGAACACCCGGCCGAAGCGGCGATCGCCGAAGAGCGCGCCGCCGAGGACTCGAACCTCCTCGGGTGTCTTCACCCAGCTCGACGTCTTCGCGTCCAGAGCCCCGAACGTCTGAAGGAAGCGGTACTGCTCCTCGGTGAGGAGGGTGATCCCCATCGCATCCGCCATCTCCAGGGCGCTGCCCTTCGGCTTGTGTTCCTGCCGCGAGGCGAGCGCCGCCGCGTCATAGCAGAGGCTGCGGCGCCCGGTCGGGCTTTCGGCCGCACAGTCGTAGAACGCGAAGCCGCCGCGCGACGCTGGCTCGGCGACGACGTCCGGCTCCCCGCCGGTGGCCTCCATCGCCTGCAGTGACGCCATGGCCCCGGGTCGGCTCAGCAACGCGTCCTGAACGTGCGACCAGAGAACACCCTCGTGGCGGTGCATGCTCTTCTCGAACCGGGTCTTCACGACCTGGAGCAGGTCGTCCTGCTTGTCGGCGTTCATGGCTGGGCGGAGCTCCCGGGGAGAGGGGTAGGCTGCAAGGCGAGTTGGAGTACGTCGTCGCCATGGCGATCGGCCACGGGTCGAGCCTCACGTCGCCGAGGTCACGACGGCGTCGACTTCGGTCTCGACGAGCCACTCCGGGTCGATGAACCGCACCACCTGGACCATGGTGCACGCCGGCCGGATCGCCGCGAAGAACTCGCCGTGAACTTGGGCGACGGCGCGCCAGTCGTCGATCCGAGTCAGGAGAATCCGCGTTCTGATCACGTCTTCGAGGCTTGCGCCGAGGCTCTCGAGCGCCGCTTTCGAGATCTCGAAGCACCGTCGCGCCTGCGCGGCGGGGTCGTTTCCACCGACGGTGCGGCCATCCGGCCCGAGGGGCGCCGTGCCGGCCACCGAGACGACGTTCTCGATGCGTACCGCGCGCGAGAGCCCCAGGAGCGGCTCGTAGGGGCTTCCCGAGGAAACGGTCCGGCGATTTCGCATTCTGAATCTCCCTCCCGTTGGTTCGACCAGACGCCCCGCGCGACCCCCGACCGATTCGCGCCGCTCGGCGGGCCCCATGCCGTTCCGCACCGACCGCGCGATCGACGCCGAGCCCGTCCGCGCCAAGGATGCGTTGCGCTCTCGCTCGACCCGATCGCCCTCTGGAGCTCCCCCCCCTCTTCGGTTCGGCGAGCGCATTGCTCCTGGTCGGAAGGCGTCCGCGAGGGTGGCCTCGATCATCTAACAGTTCCAGGGAGCGAGGTCGGTGCCGGCAAGCGACTCTCGGCGCGAGGACGCAGGGGCACCGCAGAACCGACTCCCGGAGTCCGAAGGCGGCCTCGATCTGGAGATCGGCCTCGTGGGCCATCGAAGGTCCCCGGGTCGACCGGTGGCGGACCCCTGGGGCCAAAGCCGCCGGTCCGCGGACGCCGAGGTTCGCAGCCACTCGGCGCAGGAGCCTCGGGAGGCGGTGCCCGTGTCAGCGAGACGAGGGCCGCGTCGAGCGCCGCCGAACGAGAGAGTCGCCCGACTCGGAGGGGTCGGAACGTCTTGGGTCGCGGCGTGAACGAAGGATGGCGACCTTCTGGCGCTGGACGAGGCTGCCGGCGAAGTAGGCGATCGACGGGAGCACCAGCAGCAGAGCCAGCGGGCGCCACCAGACCCGCTCCGAGGCGGCCGCGATCGCGAGCTGCGCGGAGAAGAGCGTCGTGAGCGCGAGGTGCCAGCGGAGGTTCTTGCGGGCGACCTGAGGTGTGGTCTCGGCGTCGAGGGGCTCCGACACGTGACGGCGACGCGTGAGCCATCGTCGGACGCGTGCCGTGCGAAGGCGCCGCCAGAGCGCAAGCTCGGCCGGCGTGGTCGGGACTGCAAGAAGCGCAATGGTGACGACGACCAGGAAGGCCGAGAGCCATGCAGATGCGGCGAGGACGAGGGTCATCGGAGGGCTACCGGGCGGATGCGGAGTCGACCTGCGCGCCCACAGCCTCACTCCGCCGCGCCGCGCAAGCGCGGCGGCGGCAGGAACGAGGGGCGAGCCGACGGCCGTCCCGGAGTCCAGACCCTGCGCCGAGCCTCGGGCGCTTCGATGGTCGCCATTCGCGAGCGCTCCGGCGTCGTCAGTCTCCAGCCGGCCTCCGAGCGAGCAGCTCATCGAGTTGCTGGAACGTCTCCGGCATCACCTCCGACGCTCCAGTGCCGGCCGCATCGAGCGCTTCCTTCGAAGGATAGAGCTCGCGCAGCACCAGGAGCGTCTTGCCGTCCCTCTCCTCGAAGGTCACGGTGGTGACCGGCCCGGCGTCACCGCTCTCTTCGTTGGTCCACACCAGACGCACCGGCGGGATCACCTCCAGATATCGGCCGAAGAACTCCATGCCGCCGCCGAACCCGAGGCGGTACTGGCCCCCCGGGCGCACATCCATCTCGATCGACTCGAGCTTCATGTCCATCGACTTCGGCAGCCACCACTGCTGAAAGAGATCCGCGCGCGTCCACGCCTCGAACACGAGGCGCGCCGGCGCGTCGAAGGTGCGCGTGACGACGAGCTCGCAGTCGGACGTCCGTTCGACGGTGACCTGCTTCGTCGGCGAAGGCTCACTTCCTCTTCTTGCGTCCATCGCGCTTCTCCTTGCGTTTCAGGTCCTCGATCACCTGGTCCAACGCGTCGAAACGCGCGGCCCAGAGTTGGTGGTACTTCGCGATCCACGCCGCCTCTTCCTCGAGCCGGCACTGGCCGAGCCGGCAGGTGCGCACGCGTCCGATCTTCTCGGTGGTGACGAGCCCGGCCCGCTCCAGGACGCCGACGTGCTTCTTCATGCCGGTCAAGGTCATCTGGAACTTGTCGGCGAGGTCCGTGATCGACGCATCCGAGCGCGCGAGCCGCTCGAGGACGCCGCGCCGGGTGGCGTCCGAGATCGCGGCGAAGGCGGTGTCGAAGTGGCCGGCCGAATACTGAACCATATGGTGCAGTATGGAACAAGTCCGGCGCGAGATGCAAGCGCGACCTTCCGGTCGCGGTGAAACGAGACCGGGAAGCGAGGAGCGACGACGCCGCGATCATCCCGACAAGGGCACTCTCGAAAGGACACTCGAGGCTGGACTCGCGGGAGCTCTTCCTCGGCAGCGAGGAACCAGCCGTCGATTGGACATGGCGCGCCAGCGCTCGCGCCGTCTAGAGTTGGAGGTCTTCCGCCGCCGGAGAGTTGGTACGAGGCGACGCACTTCGCGAGCCGCCTTCGCGACCGGCGACGAACGGACCTCCGAGAGAAGGAGCCTCGAGATGCCTCGCTACCTCATTTCCTTCGACGACGGCTCGATGGACCACATTCCCGAAGCGGAGCTGCCGGCGGTCGGCGAAGCCGCGCACGCCGTGGTGCGGGACGCCAAGGACGCCGGGGTCTGGGTCTTCGGCGCGGGGGTGCTCCGTCAGCAGGCGACGATCGTGGCGACCGACGGCGCCGTCTCGTGGGGACCCGTGCCGGAGACCAAGGCGGTTCTGGGTGGTTTTTCCATCCTCGAGGTGGCCTCCCGCGAGGAAGCGCTCGCCTGGGCCGCGCGCTTCGCCAAGAGCTGTCGCTGCGCACAGGAGGTGCGCGAGATCGGGTTCGATCCGGAATCCTGAGCGCGGCGCACTCGGGTTCGGCGGTGGCACCTGTCGGAGCATGAGCTGAGCGGTGGGCACGCGAAGCTCCACCGCTTGCACCCGCGATGAGATGAGCTCCTTCCGGGACTCGCCCGGCATCTCGCTCTCGGCGCGCGGACTTCCTCCTGGCCCCGAGCCCCACACGCTCCCCTCAGAGGCCGAGGATGCGAATACGGTCCTGCCCCGCGTCACCGGTTCGTGGGGAGGCGCTCGTGGGAGGAGTCGAAGTTCGGCCTCTTGTCCGCGCCAAGAAACGAGTATCGGATCGAGACGCCATCGATTGCCTCGACCTTCTTGTGGGTGCGCGCATTTCGAGGGTAGCGGACCTCGAGCATCCCATCTTCGACCCAGCGAATTTCAGCCGGCGGCCCACCCCAAGGCGCGCGTGGAGCTGCACCGTGATCCGAGTCCGCTACGAACACGTTCCCGGCATCTTCCGGGAGACTCTCGGCGCGAAGTACCGAGACTTGGGTGGTGAAGTCCGTCGTTGCACCGCAGTCGCGCTCGAAGAGGAACGCGGTCCGCGTGCCGTCGGGCGACTTCCGTTCGGCGATGACCGTGTTCGCGCAGAGGTCGTCGCCGCAGCCGGTTGATATTCCGAGCATCGCGAGAGCGATGGCCGCGTAGAGGGCTCGGTTCATCGGCGCGGTGACGAGGAGGAACATCCGGCATCCGTGGAGAGAACAGCGAGTCCCCAGCACGCCCAGGTTCGGCCACTAGCCTTCGATCTCGATCACGCCGTCGAGGTAGCTCACAGCTTGGCCGCCGATCCGGACGCGGTCGCCCCGCAGCTCGCAGCGGAGCGCTCCGCCGCGCGCGGACAGCTGCCGGGCTTCCAAGCGCGTCCGGTCGAGCCGCGCCGCCCAGTACGGGACGAGCGCGCAGTGGGCCGAGCCCGTCACGGGATCCTCGGGAACGCCGAGTCTTGGCGCGAAGTAGCGAGAGACGAAATCCACCGTCTGCCCGGGCGCCGTGACGATGAGACCAGCGGCGTCGAGCTCCTCCACGGACTCGAGATCGGGCTGGAGGTCCCGCACCTCCTCCTCCGAGGCAAGCAGGGCGAGATAGGCCCGCGCCCGGCGAGCCTCCACGGGAGGCTTGCCCAAGGCTCGGACGAGGGCCGCTGGAACCTCGCAGGGCTCGGTCGGGAGGGAGGGCAGGTCCAGCACCAGCAGCGGGCCTTCCCGGCTGACGGTCAGCGGGCCGCTCGCGGTCTCGAACCGGAGAGGATTCCCGGGAAACCCTCTCTTCGTGAAGAAGACGTGCGCGGTGGCCAGCGTGGCATGGCCGCAGAGCTGGACCTCTTCTACCGGCGTGAACCAGCGCAGGTGGAGCGCGCCGCTCTCCTCCACGACGAAGGCGGTCTCGGAGTGGCGGTTCTCCATCGCGATCCGCTTCATGAGCTCGTCGGGCAACCAGTGGTCGAGCAGGCACACCCCCGCGGGATTCCCGCGGAAGGGCTCCCCCGCGAAGGCGTCGACGTGGAAGTAGGGGATCTTCATGGCGAGCCTCGATGGGGAATAGCCCGGTTTCTCGGGGTCTGGCACAGCCTGACGACCCGAGCTCAGCGACCCGGCCGACGGGAGGCGACGATTGCAGCCGCGACGGGATGGCCGGTTCCCCGCAGCGAGGAGACGGACTCCTCCCTCGACTCGATCGGCATCTCGCCTGCCACAGTCGTCGGAGTCATGAGCGCATGCTCCCTCGAAAGGAGGAGTCCGTGAACGAGCCTACGATGGTCGCCGTCGACCCGGCAAAGAGCGTCTTCGAGGCGGCGGTGTTCATGCGGCCGGGGCAGGTGCGACCTCGCCGGCGCCTGAGCCGCGTGGCGCGGTGGCCACGCGCGACACCCGCTTCGAGGTGAGACCGATGGCTGCATGACACCGTCAACCCGCAGCAAGCTGCGCAGCGCACGACATCCATGACGATTCCGGTACGACCGACGCGGGGAAGGAGCCGATAACTACTCTGGCCTGCGGGGCCGGTGCGAGCGATTGCCTCCCCGCGCGCGGATCTCATCCTGGCCCGGAGCCCCACACGCTCCGCTCAGAGGCCGAAGATACGACTGCAGTCCTGACCAACGTCATCGACTCGTGCATTGGTGCTTGCGGTAGGAGTCCTGATACGAAGGGTCAGGCGCGCAACCATTTACCGAAAAATGTACGCCTCGTAGCGAGGTTCCGACGGCAGCTTTTGGCCCTTCAGGAACTCCCACGCACCGGCGTTGATTGACGTGGCCAGCGTGTAGTACCAGTGATCGTGGCCCTTCATGATCTCGACCTGCGCAGGAATGCCGGCATCCTTGAGGGCCTGGATCGTGGCATGGACCGACCCGACGGGGAAGAACTGATCACGGTCACCCGAGATGACCATGACTGGTGCCTTGCGTTTTGCCAACCGGATGGTGGCGTAGTCGCCGTCTGTGCGAAAGGAGCCCGCATGAACGGCAGCTGCGGCGAAGTACTCGGACTCAAGGAGCACCAACCGAAGGGCGAACACCGCACCGGCGGAATGACCGAAGAGGTACATGCGTGATGGGTCGATCGGCAGCCGCTGCCTCAGGGCCTCGACGAGCTCGTACACCGGGCCCGGTCCGTCTTGCGGGATCTGCCATTGCTCGTGGTCGAGCGCGTCGAGGCCGACGACGACCAGGCGCTCCTTGCGAGCGATCCTGGCCCACTTCTCCACGACCGAGTCGCCATCGCGCCCCGAGCCGTGAAACGCCAGGAGAAGAGGGAGCGTCTCGCCCGGCTTCAGCTCGGACGGCATCGCCAAGTAGTAGACCCGTTCGACTCCACCAAGGGTGATCCTCTCCTTCGTCACTTTGTCGGCGGCGACGGCTGCGTCGCTGATGAGCATACCCACGAGGAGTGCTACTAGTCTCTTCATCGATGCAGCTCCGAATGTCGGATCATGCACGCCCAACGGCTATGGAGTTCAGCGGCGGCAGGGCCGGCCTTGGGCCGTCGCTGCCGTCCGCTGCAATGATGAGATGGACTCCTCCCTCGACTCGATCGGCATCTCGCGTGCCACAGTCGTCGGAGTCATGAGCGCATGCTCCCTGGAAACGAGGAGTCCGTGAACGAGCCTACGATGGTCGCCGTCGACCTAGCAAAGAGCGCCTTCGAGGTCCCGGTGGCGACCCGGCCGGGGCCGGCTCGACTTCGCCGGCGCTTGAGCCGCGGGGCACAGTGGCTAGGCGAGACGCCCACTTCGAGGTGAGACCGATGGCTGCATGACACCGTCAACCCGCAGCAAGCTGCGCAGCGCACGACATCCATGACGATTCGGGTACGACCGACGCGGGGAGTGAGCCGATAACTCTTCTGGCCTCCGGGGCCGGTGCAAGCGACTGGCTCCCCGCGCGCGGATGTCATCCTGGCCCGGCTCCACACGCTCCGCTCAGAGGCCGAAGATACGACTTCAGTCCTGACCAACGTCATCGACTCGTGCAGGGGTACTTGCGGGAGGAGTCCAGATACGGCGTGTTAGATCCTATGAGGGACGTTCCTGGCACACTCTTTCCTGATCGTTGACAGCGAAAGGAGAAGGTCATGCGCAAGGAATCGTCCCGGCCTGAGTCTACGCTCACCACCCGTTCCGCCGCGAGCACGCTCTACCTGGCGCTCGAGCTGTCGCACCGCGAGTGGAAGCTCGCCTTCACCTCGGGTCTCGCCGTCAAGGCGCAGATCCGATCGGTGCCCGCCGGCGACCTCGCCCGCCTGCGCGAGGAGATCGCTCGCGCTCGCAAGGTCCTCGCGCTCGCGGCCAAGTGTCGCGTTCTCTCGTGCTACGAGGCCGGTCGCGAGGGCTTCTGGGTCCATCGCGCGCTGACTTCGATCGGCGTCGTCAACGTCGTCGTCGACTCCGCGTCGATCGAAGTCAATCGACGGCGCCGGCGGGCCAAGACCGATCGCTTGGACGCCGCCGCGCTCGCCGACCTCCTGGTCCGCTACGATCTCGGAGGTCGCCGGGTGCTCGCCGCGGTGCGCGTGCCGACCCCCGAGCAGGAGGACGCACGTCCGCTTCATCGCGAGCTCTGCACCGCAAAGGACGATCGGACCCGGCTCATCAACCGCGTGCGCGGGCTTCTGGCGGGCCAAGGCCTCCGTGTCGAGACCGTCCACTCCGACCTGGATCTCGCCGCGCTGCGTACCTGGGCGGGTAAGCCGCTGCTGTTGGGTCTTGCCCGACGCCTCGCGAGCGAGCTGGAGCGCCTCGGCGTGCTCCACCGTCGCATCCTCGAACTCGAGGCCGAGCGGCGTCACGCCCTCACCCTGGCCGACACCAAGGCGAGCGAGCAGGCCGCTTTGCTCACGCGTCTGCGTGCGATCGGGCCCAACTCGGCGAGGCTCCTCGCGCACGAGCTATTCTCCTGGCGTGACCTGCGCAATCGTCGCCAAGTCGGTGCTCTCGCCGGGCTCACGCCGACCCCATTCACCAGCGGCGACACCGAGCGCGAGCAGGGCATCAGCAAGGCGGGCATCCGCAGCGTCCGCTATCTCGCCATCGAGATCGCCTGGGGGTGGCTGCGCTTCCAGCCCCGCAGCGCTCTCGCACGCTGGTACCAGAAACGCTTCGGCAAGGGCGGCTCGCGGCTACGCAAGATCGGCATCGTCGCGCTCGCCCGCAAGCTCTTGATCGCCCTCTGGCGCTTCGTCACCTTCGGCGAGATCCCGGCCGGCGCCAAGCTGAAGCCGGCCTGAAGCAAAGGGACCGGCTAGGACGCCATCACCCACAGCGTCCCTCGGTGAACCCATGAACGATCGACTGGTGGACCTGCCCGTGCAATGCCGGCGGGTTTCCTTCGGGAACCGCGTGTTAGATGGGGCAGCTCCCACCAGCGCTTCCACTCGGCTGCGTCTTGCAGCGAACAGAGGATTCGGTGACGGCCCCCGAGGCCGCACGGATAGAAGGTCGAGGCAGGACCTGATCCTGCCCGTCAGCGGAAGCGGCCAGTCGACGCTCGAACACTACAACCCGAACCGGAGGACCGACTAGCGAAGAACTCGACCAGCCCCGGAGAGGGAGCTACTTGACAGGACGTTCTTCATAGAAGCCCGCTCAGTGGCTTGCGCCCCGCCGACTTATTGCGCAAACGTGACGGCGTCGGCAACGCCCGCCTCATCAAACGCGCGTTTGCGATGTCTGCACGCGCTGCATGTTCCGCAGTGGACGGGCCCTCCAAGTCGGCAGGTCCACGTGTCGCCAAAGCGTGCTCCGATTTCGCTGCCCAGTGAAACTACGTCGGTCTTTCGTTTGTCAATGAAGGGTGTCTGAAATCGGGGAACTGCGCCACCCTCGAAATTTACGAGGTTTGCCACCTGTGGAAATGCCTCAAAGAACTCCCGCATTCGCGGGCGTGCCTGGGCTTGCTCCTTCAAGACGGCAACACTGATCGTCTCGATCTTGGTCAGTTGCGCGTAGTAGAGAGCTACGCTCAGTAGGATAGGGAAGCCGGACGCCGGAACTACCAACGCTTCCAGATCCTTCATGTCTGCCTCGTCTGGCCCTATCGCGCCTTCGGGTAGATAGCCGCGGACCAAGGGAATGATGCCTTTCACATCGACGATTTCGAGTGGAACGCCCAGGTCAAATGTGATTGCTTTCACGGAATGCAGTTCTTGATTCGTAGGGAAAGTCCCCATATCAAAGTAGAGCGCTCGGACCCTTTGCCCTTCGCGGGTGGCCTGGTAGATCATGACGGCCGAGTCGAGCCCTCCAGAAAGTAGATGGACGGATTCGTATGCGACTCCTGGCATGATGCCTCCTTCGGATTGCTGTGCTCTTGGGCGGCAGAGCGCCCAGTATTTACCTGCCTGATTGGTTTGGCGAACCGGAACGCAATCCTCCTGTCCCGATAGTGGTCCTGCCTGAACGTCCTGTCGGGCTAACGCTGTATTCGACCCCATCCCGTCTCGAGCGCGAATCGGCAAACGCGGCACTTCTTGCCGTGTAACACCGACGGGCACGGGGCGGCGGGCGGGGTGAGAAGTCGCATGGCTGGCTGGCTGGCTTGCTTGCTTGCTTGCTTGCTTGCTTGCTTGCTTGCTTGCTTGCTTGCTTGCTTGCTTGCTTGCGGGCAGTCTAGGGAGCGGGCAGGCGAATGTCAAGCGTGGCGTGTAGCGCCGCATGACACCGAAGCTTCAAAGGTCATCCGCGGGGCTGCGCATGCCGAGGTCGCCGCGGTTCAGGACGTGGGTGTAGATCATGGTGGTGGTGACCTGGCGGTGGCCCCAGGAGCTCCTGGACTGTCCGGAGGTCGTGGCTCCTCTCGAGGAAGTGAGTGCCGAGGGAGGTCCGCTTGCTGCGCCCAGTCACGCGCGGGCACGGCAGGACTGCTTCGCCCGGCTTCTCTGGCAAAGCGGCGCGCGGCCCTGTCGAAATCGCGAGGGCGGCTCAGGCTCGGACGACGTGTCTCCCGCGCCGAAGGCGTCTCGCCCGCGAGGCACACGCCCCGACGCGAAAGCTGCCGCCAGTGCCTACTGAAGCGGCGTTCCGCAGCGGGCGCAGAACCTCGGGCTGATCGCCTTGCCAAGATAGCCGTCGCAGGCAGGGCAGCGCCAGTTCTTCAGCGAGAAGAGAAGGACGCCGATGATCGCCACGAACGCAGCGGGCAGAGCATAGGAGAGCGGCACGCCACCGAGGGTCTTGCCCGTGGCCTCGTTCGCCGTGCCGATCAGGACCGCAGCAAGGAGCGCCGGGACCACCGCGATCCACTGGCGACGACGACGGAGGGCAAACGTGCTCTTGAACTGCTCGAGCTGCTCCTGGGTGTACGTCATGGTTCCTCTCCGGGCGAAGGCGTGCGTTGAACGATCTCGATGCGGCGAAGGACTGACGGGCAATCGGACTGCGGTACCCTGGCTTCGCCCGCAACGGCTCGAGCAAGAAGGACCAGGGACTTCCGCCGAACCACCCGGCCCGATTTCGAGCCACCTGGACTCTCTTGCCGACCGCCGGGTGCGGCAACACTTGGCGCCGCGTGGCAACGGCCGACAGGCGTAACGGGCCGAGACGACATCTCTTGACCAGACAGGGCGCCGGCAGTGTAGGCAACCGAGGAGTGAGCGTCAATCGTGGCGCGCGATGTCTACTCCCGACCGCGCAATGCGGATTCCTGAGCGGAGCTTTCCCGATCAGAGCGAACACCCGTCCCTCGCAGCGCGGATGACGGCGAGACGGAAGCCCATCGTTGGCGCACGCCGCCCGCCGGGCACTATGCTCGCCGCATGACCCGTCGCGCTCTCGGCTCGTCGCTGCTCTTCGCCCTCCTCACCCTCGTTCGCCTCCCCGCCGCGGCGAGCGAGGCGGCTCCCGCCGGCGATCCTGGCGCGCGCTTCGCCGCGCTGGCGCTCGCCTGCGTGCAGCAGGAGTACCCGAACAAGATCGCCCACGTGATGCAGAGCGACGCCGACGCCAAGCCGCCGCGGGAGCTGACGCCGGCGTTCTATGGCTGCTTCGACTGGCACTCCGCCGTGCACGGGCACTGGCTGCTCGCGCGCCTCGCGCGGCTGCACCCGGAGGCGCCGTATGCCGCGACGGCGCGCGCCGCCCTCGGCGCGAACCTGACGGCGGCGCGACTTGCCGGCGAGGCGCGTTACCTCGAGGGCGCCGGGCGCGTCTCCTTCGAGCGGCCGTACGGCCTCGCCTGGCTCCTGCAGCTCGGCGCCGAGCTGCGCGAATGGGAGACGCCCGAGGCACGCGCCTGGTCGGCGGCAATCGCGCCGCTCGAGACGATCGCCGCGCGCCGGCTGGTCGAGTGGCTGCCCAAGCTCACCTTCCCGATCCGCGTCGGCGAGCACGACAACACCGCCTTCGCTCTCGGCCTGGCGCTCGACTGGGCGCGCGCCAAGGGCGATCCGTCCGGCGCGATCTTCGAGACGAGCGTGCGCCGCTTCTACCTCGGCGATCGCGACTGCCCGCTCGGCTACGAGCCCTCCGGGCACGACTTCCTCTCCCCGTGCCTCGCCGAAGCCGACGTCGTGCGGCGGGTGCTCGCGCCGGCGGAGTTCGCCACGTGGCTCTCGGGCTTTCTCCCCGGCCTGCCGCGGGACGGGCGCGGGGACTGGCTCGCGCCGGGCATCGTCACCGACCCGAGCGACCCGAAGCTCGCCCATCTCGACGGGCTCAACCTCTCCCGTGCCTGGATGCTCGAGGGGATCGCCGCCGGGCTGCCCGCCGGCGACCCGCGTCGTCCAGCGCTCGCCGCCGCGGCGGCGCGCCACCGCGCCGAGGCGCTGCCGCGAGTCACCGGCGAGCACTACGAGGGCGGCCACTGGCTCGGCACGTTCGCCGTCTACCTCACCACCGGTCGCGGGCTCGCGTCGCCCGGGGCGCGGTGAGCGCCGACGACCTGCTAGGCTCCGCCGCCGTGCACGAGAGCCGCCACGACGAGCACGTCGTTCTGGTCGAAGAGCACGTCGTCCTGGTCGACGAGCACGACCGCGTGCTCGGCGTGGCACCGAAGCACTCGGTCCACGGCGCTACGACGCCGCTCCACCGCGGCTTCTCGCTCTTCCTCTTCGACGGCGCCCGGCGCGTCCTCGCCCAGCGACGCGCCGCCGCGAAGGTCACCTGGCCGCTCGTCTGGTCGAACTCCTGCTGCGGCCACCCCGCCCTCGGCGAGCCGGTCGAGCTCGCGGCGCGCCGCCGGCTGCGCGACGAGCTCGGGCTCGACAGGGTCGCCGCGCTCTGCGTGATGCTCCCCGACTACCGCTATCGCGCCTCGCGCGACGGGGTCGAGGAGAACGAGCTCTGCCCGGTGCTGGTGGCTCGCCTGCCCGCGGGCGTCGAGCCACGGCCCGACCCGGAAGAGATCGCCGAGCTGCGCTGGGTCGTCTGGGAGGAGTTTCTCGCCGAGCTCACTGCCGACCCGACGCCCTGGTCGCCCTGGTGCCGCGAGGAGATCCGCCTCCTCGCGGCGGCGCCGGCCTTCCGCGCCTGGCTCGACACCGACGGCGCGCGCTGAGCGCCCTCCGACCATGCCCGAGCTGCCCGAGCTGCCCGACGTCCCGCCGACGACCGAGGACGTCCTGCGTCGCAGCCGGCTGCACCGCGTCCCCGGGGTCTACGTCGTCGCCCGCTGTGCCGGCGTGGGCGACGCCACGCGCCACCTGATCGTCACCCGCGACGAGCTCGAGACGACCGTCATCACCCGCCCCGAGCACCTCGCCGACTGCGAGGTCCTCGAGCGCAACCCCGACGCCTGGGTACTGCTCGCGATCGACTGCGCCAACCCGTTCTACTGCGTCGGCTTCCTCGCCCGCCTGACCTCCGCCCTCGCCACCGCCGGAATCGACGTCCTCGCCTGCTCGACCTTCACCCGCGACTCGCTCCTCGTTCAGGAAGCCCAAACCGAACGGGCGATCGCGGCGCTCCGCGCGCTCGGGCTGCGCAGCTAGCCCACCGGCTGGAGGCGCGCCGTTCGTTGCCTCGCGGCACGGCCTGACGCCCGTGGCGGGCGGAGGAGCCGGGCTTCGCACCTCCGCTCACCCGCGCGATCGGGTGGGGTCGGCGGGGGGATCGAGGTGTACAGTCGCAACTCATGAAGACCCCACAGACGCTTGCCCTCTCGTCGTTCGTTCTCCTGCTCTCGGCTGGCCTGGCCGAAGGTCAGGTGTGTTCAATGCGGTTCGACCCGGCGGTGAGCTCTCCGACCGGAGGCGCCTTCGCCAACTCGGTTCAGGACATGACCGGAGACGGTCGGGCCGACCTTGTTGCATCCGACTACTTCCATGACCGGGTTCGCGTTCTGCAGGCTGACGAGGACGGCTCGCTGACACCGCTATCGGAGATTCCGGTAACTCTGCCGCTTGGGAGCGAGACGGCCGACTTCGATGGCAACGCGATCCTGGATCTGGCAGCGATCTCAGACACCGGCGATCACGCGTCGGCCCTCGGCATCGGGGGCGGCCTGTTCGCTCCGCCGCAGAACCTGCCGTTCGGAGCGATGGCGGGGGGAATTCGATCTGCTGACTTTGATCGGGACGGTTCCGCAGACCTTGCCCTTTCCGCCGGCCCTGGGTCGATCCATATTCAGCTTCTCATGGGCGACGGCGCGGGTGGATTCACCCTCGGCGAGGAAATCGTCACGGGAGTCTCTGACTTCATTCCGGGGATCGTGGCAGGGGAGCTCACGGGCGATTCGGCACCCGACATTGCTGCGTTCTTCCTGTCGATCCCGGCCATCCGCGTCTACCCCAACTTGAATGGCACCGGGTTTGGCCCGGCAGTCACGACCAACCTGGGTTTCAGCCCCGCCTTCGGACCCGCGATTGATCTCGATGGAGATGGAGACCTCGACCTCGTCGGAACGGACCGCGCCGGCGGGTCCGTGAGAGTCCTGTTCAGCGTCAACGGCTCGTTCGTCGAGGCGGCCAGTCTCCCGGCGCCAGACATTCAGAGTGCCGTCGCCATCGCGGATTTCGATCGCGATGGGCATTACGACCTCGCTTACGAAACGCTGGGCGGCGAACTCCGGATCCTCCGCGGCCTCAGCCCGACCCTGTTCGAGCCTTCGGTGAGTTGGCCGGTGCCGGCAGGTTCCAGCAGCGTGCTCGCCGCCGACGTCGACGGCAACGGCTGGGTCGATGTCGTCCGGCAGGACTACAACCTTCGCGACACGGTCGAGGTCTACCTCAACCGAGGCTGCAGCGTGGTCGAGATTCCGACACTCGACCGCACGGGTCTCGCGACTCTGGTTGGCCTGCTCGCGGTCGCGGCGTTCCTGCTGCTCCGCCGCCCGTCGCACGCGCTCTGATCGACGCAACTCGGCTCGAGCCGAGTGCCGGCAACCGCGCTTGTCGGCTTGTACGGGCGCCCGCCCCCTACGGCCGCCGCGCTGACCAGCGGCTGGTCGCGCCGGGCTCGAAGCCGTCGGCGAAGAGGAGGGTGAGGCCTTCGTAGGCGCCGATGTCCCAGCCATTGCCGATCGGGCGGGGCGTCCCTTCGAGGTCGGCGCCGAGGTCGGCGAGCGGGAGGCCGGCGTCGAGCGCCGGGCTGCCGGCCCGCAGGTGGAAGTCGCCCGAGGCGGGCGCGACGAAGAGCGCCGCCGGCGTCGCGACGAACGAGCTCGCGTCCTGGCCGGTCGCCGTGCGCCACTGGGCGAGGGTGAGCGTCGAGTCGCCGTCGTCGAGGGTGAAGCGGTCTTCGACGGCGTTGCGGTCGCTGACGAATCCGGCAAGGCAGGTCGCGCAGACGTTCATCGCACCGCGCACGCCGTGGTCGCTCCAGAAGGTGTTGTTGCGCACCGTGTTGCCGGACGAGCCGTCCTGGATGTTGAGCGCCCAGCGGCCGTTGCTCGCCACGACGACGGTGTTGTGCTCGACCCGGTTGCCGGTCGACGGTTGCCCGCCGTCGATCTGGTAGAGCGAGATGCCGGAGGCGTGCGAATCGAAGATCAGGTTGTTGCGGAAAAGCGAGCTCTGCACGCCGTCGCCGTTGATCCCCGAGCCGCCGGCCACGCCGTTGCCCGAGATCACGTTGCCTTCGACGAGCGCGTTGGAGATGACGCCGTCGGTCGGCACGAAACCGTCGCAGTCGACCGAGAGGTCGCCGTTCATGTGCAGGCCGTTGGCGTTGTTGCCCCAGAGGTAGTTGCCGCGCACGATCGGGCGGTCGCCCGAGTTCGACACGTAGATGCCGTGCTCGAGCCCCGAGCGGGAGGCCTCGTTGTCCTCGATCGTCAGGTCCTCGCAGCAGCCGGTGAAGATCCCCCAGCGACCGTTCTGGTCGGCGAGGTTGCCGCGGATCCTCACACCGCGACAGAGCACGGCGCGGATGCCGGCGCGCGTCCGTCCGTTGACCCGGAACCCCTCGAGGGTCACGTAGCTCGCCCCTTCGAGGTTGATGCCGTCGGGGGTCTGCGCGTTGTCGGCGGTGATCGCCGCGACCTCGCCCGTCGCGGCGCGAAAGACGATCGGCTGCGCCAGCGTCCCCGACGTCGAGAGATGGAAGCCGACGAAGTTGCCGGCATGGACGAGCACCGTATCGCCCGGCCCCACGGTGTCGGCGGCGTGCTGGAGCGTCGCCCACGGCGCGGCCTGCGTGCCCGGGTTGGCGTCGCTGCCGGCGGGAGGCGGAGCGACGTGGTAGGTCGCGGCGACGCCCGCCGAAGGCACCGCGAGCGCCAGGGCGCAAGCGACCCGCCTTGCCCACGCCCTGGAGATCGACACCTCGACCGCTGGCCGTTCTCCCATCGCCGTCCTCCCTTGTCGTGCCCCGAGCCTAGGGGCTCCGGCGCAGGGAGACTGTCAACCGGGCAACAGCGCTGGAGCCCGGGCCTTCCACCCCGGTCCGTCGCGAAGCGGCACAGGCGGCTGCGGCTGCAAAGCGTCGCGACCCAGGCCGGCGCAGGCGGACCGAACCGTGCGCCGAGCCGGCCGACCGGGCGCCAGGGCTGAGCCAGCGATCGCCGCAGGCCCAACGCAGCGCCGCAGACGCGGCCAGAGCCGACGCCGCAGCAGGAGCGAGGGGAGAACCACGGGCTAGAGCATCAGCTTCCGGATCACCCAGGTCGAGTCGCCGAGGCCGATCGGCACCGCCGACGCGCCCCGCGCAGCGGCGAGAGGCTTGCCGGCCTCCGGCAGACCGGGCGAGGCGTCGAGCAGGGCCGCTTCGCCCGGCTGCGCGCCGAGCTCGAGCTCGACCTCGACCCCCTCGGCGGGCAGCGTCGCGACGATCAAAAGGCGCCCGCGTCGCGGCGCGCCGGGGAGTCGCCCGCTCGCGGCAGGCACCGGAACGCCGGCGACCTTCGCCGCGCGCAGGTCGATCTCCGGCGGCAGCCAGAGCGCGGCCCGGGTCGCGCCGCGCGGCGAACGCAGGCGCAGGTGCAGCCGGCGGCCGTCGCCGGCGCTCGACTCGGCCAGTCGCTCGAGCTCGGGCGGCGGCAGCGCCGCCGCCGGCGCCGGCGCGGTGAAGCTCTCGCTCCGCGACCAGGGCATTACCGTGCGGCGGGTGAACGAGGCCAGCGCGCCGAGGGCGTCGGGCAGCGGCGTCGACGGCGGATCGAGCGCCCAGAGCGCCGTCGCACCGCTCTCCGCCGCCGTCTCGACGAGACGCAGCGACGCGGGCTGCGGGCGCTCGGCGGTGAAGCGGGGCAGAGTGAGCGTCGCCACCGCGCCGAGCACGCAGACGAGCGCGAGCGCTCGCGCCGCGCTCGCGGCGGGCACGACGGCGAGCGCGCCGGCCGCCGGGCTCAGCGCCAGCGCCACGATCGCCGCGACACCGGCAAGGGTGACCATCCCCATGGCGGTCGGCAGCGTCCAGGCAAGCGGCAGCCAGAGTGCCGCAGCGGCGACGAGCGGCGCGAGCACGACGACCGCTCCCGGAGACACCGAACGGTCGGACGACCCGACGAGGCCGGTGAGTCCGGCGGCGAGCAGCGGCACGATCGCCAGGTGCGACGCCCCGGGGGCGAGGCGGGCGAGCGCCAGCGCGGCGAGCCCCCAGCCGAGCCAGAGCCCGCTCCACAACGACCAGGCATCGACCCGGCGGAAGAGGCGCGAGGCGTGCGCCGCGAGCGCCCCGAGCGCCGCGAAGGCGAGCGTCGGCACGGTGAGATCGGCGACCCACGAGTACGGGAAGGCCCCGAGTCGGCCGAGCAGGGCGTGAAGCGCCCAGCCCGCCCCGGCAGCGAGGGCGACCGGCAACAGCAGCGCGAACAGTCCGAGCACCAGACCGCCGACCCCGAGCGCCCCCCGGCGCCCGCCGGCGAGCAGCACGAGCAGCAGCCCGGCACCGGCGAGGGCGAGCGACCAGGGCTCCGGCCACGAGATCAGGGTGAAGCCGAGCAGGTCGAAGAAAACCCGCCGCCCCGGACCCGGGGCCAGGCTCTCGACACGCGCGAGCGCGCGCGCCGCGGCGAGGAGGTGGTCGCCCTGGTGCTGCAGGGTGCCGGCGTCGAGCAGGCGGGGCTCGTCGCGCGGGGTGTGATAGCGCAGCGGCTCGCCGATGAAAGCGAAGTTCAGCCCGGCCACGCCGGCGCGCCGGAAGATCGAGAAGTCGGTGTCGTTCGGCAGGCGCCGGTAGATCTCGTAGAAGAGCGAGCTCGCCGAGGGGCGCGGCAGCGCCCGCCCGGCCTGTCGGATCAGCCCGGCGTTCTCCTCGCCGGTTTCGAAGAGGTGATCGAGCCCCGCCGCACCGCGCGCTTCGACGTTCAGGACGACGGCGACCTCGCGCGCGAGTCGCCCGCCGCCGCGTGCGTCGACGAAGGCCTGCGCCCCGAGCAGGCCAGCCTCTTCGGCGTCGGTGAAGAGGAGGGCGACCGGCCGCGCTCCCGGCGGGGCGGCGAGCAGGGCGCGGGCCGTCTCCAGAAGGACGACGACGCCCGCGCCGTCGTCGGCCGCTCCGGGACCCGCCGCCACGGAGTCGGTGTGGGCGACGAGCAACACCGCCGGCGCGTCGCCCCCGCCCGGCAGCCGGGCGAGCAGGTTGACCGTGTCGGCGCACGCTCCCTCCGGGCTGCAGGCCCAGGCACGCTCGACCGTCGGCTCGAGGCCGAGGCCCCGCAACTCGGCCTGAAGCCGCTGGCGGAACGCCTCGGCCGCCGGGCTTCCCGCCGGATGGGGGCTGCCGTCGCCGAGCAGTCGCTCGAGCGTCGCCCTTGCCCGGGCCGCCGAGAAGCGATCGGCCGGGGCGTCGGCGCCCACCGCAGCGGGCGGCCGCGAGCGCGCCACGACGAAGGCGAGGCAGAGGGTCGACAGGAGGATCGCCGCCCGGGCGGTTCGCCGCGGTGCGGGGTCGTCAGAGGAGCGGAGCGGCAGGTCGACGAGCGGCATCGGGATGGCTCCTGCGGAGACACCGGAAAGGGTGGGTCCGACGAAGACCAAGCGTATCGCGAGGCTCCGACTTGCCGCCGCGCGGCGTTGTCGAGTGGCTCGCGGTGCGCTAGCTTGGCGCCATTCGATCGCAGGCCATCGCCGGGACGGATCCTCCGCCCCGGGCCAAGGAGGGTGCCATGAACTGGACGCGTGTCCTCGCCGGTGGCGTCGCCGCCGGCATCGTCACCAACCTCGCCGACTTCGTGCAGCACGGGATGATCCTGGCCGAGGCGTACAAGAAGTACGCGGTCTTCACCAAGACCGCCGCCAACCCGGCGATGTTCGCCTTCGTCTCGGTGGTGGTGAGCCTCTGCATCGCCATCCTCTTCGCGCGGACGCGCAGTGCCTGGGCCGCCGGCTGGAAGGGGGGTGCGACCTTCGGCTTCTTCTTCGGCCTCGCCATCTTCTTCATGGGCTTCTACAACCCGTTGGTGCTCGAGGGCTTCCCCTACCACCTTTCCTGGTGCTGGGGCGGGATCGGCATGATCGACTCGGTGCTCGGCGGCATCGTCCTCGGCGCGATCATCCCTCGCACCTGAGGGCCCGCCGGCGTTCCCGGGCTCCGCCCGGGGGAGGGAACGCCCCGGATCGCCACCCGGCGGTCCGGGGCCCGTGACATTCGGGTGGGCGGTTCCGTAAACTTCCCCTGGACGGAATCCTCACGATGAACTGGATGGAGCTCATCGAGATCGGCCAGGGCCTGGCACGCATTCGCGGATGCGGACTGCCGGTTTCGGTCGTCCTCGACAATCTGGCCGCCGGCGTGCCCGTCGAGGCGCTGCTGCGCAGCTACCCCGATCTGTCGCGCACCGCGGTCCTCGCCGCCCTGGCCTACGCCGCCGACCTCGCACGGCGTGACCGGCGCGAGCGACTCGGCCTCGTCGCCCCGGTGCCGACCGAGACGGCCGAGCCGCCGGCCGGCGATCCCCCGGCGGATCTCGCCGGCGTTCACTAGACCCCCCGCCTTCCGGCCGTTCCGCCGCCGGAGGGAGCGGTGTAGCCCGGGCCGTGCCATGCTTCGCCGGTCCGGCGACGATTCTCGTCCCCCGCCGGCCACCCTGCGATCCCTCCGGGAGCCCTCGATGCCCAACTTCCGTCTGTCGCTCGCCGCGCTCGTTCTCTCGGCCAACGCCGTCCTCGCCACGACGACCGGAGCCACGCCGCCTGCCCCTCCCGTCCCCGTGCCGCTTCCCGCCGGCGGATTCGAGGAGGTCTCCGACACGGGACCGCTCGCGGGTTGGACCGTCGACGGAGTCGAGCCCCGCGGCGCCGTCAGCGTGACGCGCGACGTCGCGACACGCCACGGCGGCGCGGCGAGCCTGCGCCTCCGCAACGCCGCTCCTGCCACTGCCACGCTGCTCTCGCCGCCGGTGCGGCTCGAGGTCGGCGCGGTCTACCGCCTGCGCGCCTGGGTGAAGACCGAAGGGGTCGCCGCCGATCCGCTCACCCGTTACCCCACGGCGGTCCCGGCGACGCTCGCCATGCAGTCGTTCCCCTTCACCAACCACTCGACGGCGTTCGCCGGCACGCGCGACTGGAGCGAGGTGACGATGACCTTCGTCGCCACGCGCGCCGAGGACCGCGTGCGCGTCGCGCTCGGCTGGAACGGCAACGCCACCGGCACGGCCTGGTTCGACGACCTCACCCTCGAGAAGGTCGAGGACGTCGCCGACTTCGTGCCGCTCGAAACCGTGCGCTGGGCCGACAAGGGGTTCCGCACCGAGCAGGGGGGCTGGATCCTCCTGCACGTCGAGGGCGAGCCGTACGCCCGCGGTTATCAACACGGCTACCTGCTGGCCGAGGAGATCGCGGCGTATCTCGCCAAGCTCGCCCAGGTGGCCAACGGCAAGGATCCGGCGGGCGGCTGGGCCGCACTGCGCACGCTCGCCGACGCCACGATGCTGCGCGGCTTTTCCGAAGAGCTGCTCACCGAGATGCGCGGCATCGCCGACGGCGCGGCCAAGGGAGGGGCGACGTTCGAGGGCAAGCCGCTCGATTTCCTCGACATCGTGACGATCAATTCGTCGATCGACGTCGACTATCTGAAGACTGGCCTCGCCGTGCTGCCGCACGCGCTCACCGGCCGCAGCTTCCTGACCGCCGAAGAGGAGCTGGCGATCCCCGAGGGCACGCACAAGTGCTCGGCGGTCGCGGCGACCGGTTCGGCCACCGCCGACGGCCGCGTCGTCTTCGGGCAGATCTTCATGTGGGCCGGCTACACCGGGGTGCACTTCAACGTCCTGCTCGACCTCGTGCCGACGACGGGCGAACGGATCGTCTTCCAGACCTTCCCCGGCGGCATCCACTCCGGAACCGACTTCTACATGAACGGCGCCGGCCTCGTGATCGGCGAGACGACCGTCGCGCAGACGCCGTGGAACCCCGACGGCGTGCCGATGAGCGACCGCATCCGCCGCGCCGTGCAGTACGGCCGCTCGATCGACGAGGTGGTCGGCATTCTCGCCGAGCGCAACAACGGGATGTACACGAATGACTGGCCGATGGCCGACGTGAAGACCGGCGAAACGGCCATCTGCCTGCTCGGCACGGCGAAGAAGAAGCTCTGGCGCTCGGGCGAGAACCCGTTCGGCACCGAAGGGTTCCTCTGGGCCAACAACAACGCGCGCGACGGCGAGGTGCGCAGCGAGTACGCCTTCCAGCCGAACGGCGCACCGTACGACCCGGTCTTCGCGCCGTGGAACCGCGACCTCGCCTTCAACGCCTACTACCAGCGCGAGAAGGGGAAGATCGACGCGCCGTCTCTCGCGCGTCTCTTCGCCACCTCGCCGATCAACCTGTCGCACGCCTGCGACGGCAAGATCACCACCTCGGAGATGGCCGAGAAGCTCGTCTTCTGGGCCCACCAGGGGAAGGTGACGCTGCGCGAGAAGTTCCCGGCCAAGAACAATCGACGGATGCCCGACCTGCCGAACGCCCGCCCGCACCTGACGCTCGGCTACACCGCGGTGACGCCGATCTGGCTCGCCGACAAGCTCGCCGCGGCGAAGGCAGACGGCCGCTTCGCTCCGTTCGAGAAGAGCGCCGAGAAAAGCTCCGAAAAGAGCTCTGATACCCCGAAGCTCGACCTCGCCGGGGTGAAGGGACGGCTCGGCGTCGAGGCCAAGAAGCTCTGGCAGGGGACGCTCTTCCCGGCGAGCGCCGCCGACCACTGGCTCGCCTCCGGCACCGCCGGCTACTGGCAGATCCTCCACGACCTGCCGGAGAAGGAAGACAAGGCCGCGCCGGCGCTCGCCGCCGCGCTGGCGCGCCAGAACGTCCTGCTGGTCGCCACGCTGGCACGCGAGGAAGATCTCCCCGCCGAGAAGGCCGAGCGCTCGTACACGCGCTACGCGCCCTATCGGGTGGCGCGCGTCAAGGGCACCTTCGCGCTCCATCAGTTGCGCCTGGCGCTCGGCGACGAGCCGTTCCTCGCGACAATGCGCGCCTTGCACGAGCGCTTCGGCGGCAAGAGCGACCACGCCGTCACGACCGCCGACTTCCTCGCCGTGGCGCGCGAGACGACCGGCAAGGACCTTTCCGCGCGCCTCGCCCCCTGGCTCGAGCGCACCGGCTTCCCAGCGCCGCGCCCGGAGGTTCGCTATGCGAAGAAGAAGGGCGGCTGGCAGGTGACGGTCACCGTCGAGCAGCCGAGCGACAACGTCTACGCGCTCGAGAGCAGCGTCGAGATCGAGACCGCCAAGGCGCGCACCCGCTACCCGCTGCACCTCGACGGTGTGCACTCGACGGCGACGTTCACGGTGCCGGAAAGACCGGTGCGCGTCGTCTTCGATCCCGGCGCCGACATCCCGGTGGCGCGTCAGCGCTGGGCCGCTTGGCCGCACATCACCGAGCGCTGGGGCGAGACGCTCGTCGTCCATGGCACCTCGCGCGCCGACGAGGCGCAGCGCACGCTCGCCTTGCGCTTCCAGACGACGCTTGCCGACGCCTTCACCGAGCAGCTCGTGCCGGTCGTCTCCGAGGCCGAGGTGAGCGAAGCGCAGCTCGCCAGCCGCGATCTCGTGCTGCTCGGCGGCCCGCGCGACAACGCGCTCGTCGCCCGCACGCTCGCCGCGCTCGGCAGCCAAGCTGGAGGTCGGGCCCCCGTCGAGCTCGGAGACGGCTGGTTCCGCTACCGCGGCACGCTGCACGGTCGCTCCGACGAAGGGCTCTTCTTCGCCCTGCCGAGCCCCTTCGCCAAGGACCGCCTCGTCTACGTCTTCGCCGGCAACTCCGCCTTCGCGCTCCACGAGATGACCAAGGCCTACACCCCCGGCCTCCCCTCCTTCGCCCTCTTCCAGGGCGAAGAGGTCAAGGAGCAGGGCTACCTCGACGAGCCGGGGTTCGTGTTTGCGGGGCCGGAGGGTTAAGGACCTCGAGCGATCCCGCGCGCTTAACCGACCCCCCGAGTCGGCGCTCCGTTCGCGAGTGGCTGTGGTAGCGTGCGCTGCCCAACCAATCGCCGTTCCTGGAGGACTCGATGTCGATCGCGCGTCTCGCTCGGCAGCTCGTGCTGCCTTTTCTCTTCGCCGCTCCCGCTGTCTACGCTCAGCCGGTCGCCCCCGGCTCCCTGCTCGGTTCGACCGGCAATCAGGGAAACTCGCTGATCTCCATCGACCCGGGGACGGGCGGTGGCACGCCGCGCTGCGCGCTGGGTAGCCTCGGTCCCGTCACCGAAATCGAGTACCGGGCGGATGGTGCACTCTTCGGCGCCACCGGCCAGGGTTCCGCCAACATCATCCAGATCAACCCGGACGGCTGCGCGGAAACGCTCGTCGGCCACCATGACCCCGGAGCGGTCAACGGCCTCGAGTTCGTCGGCAACGTGCTCTACGGCGCCTTCTTCTCGACCGGCGGCGGCGAGGGTATTCCTCCGACCTATCTCGTGACCGTGAACCAGACGACGGGCGCGCTCGCCATCCTCGGCGCGATGGGCTACAGCCCGGTGCGTGGCCTTGCCTGGGACGCCGGCACCGGGACGATGTACGGCGTGGGTTCGACGACCACGCTGCCACCGGACGGTGTTTCGGGAAGCGACGAGCTGTTCACCGTCGATCTCGCCACGGGCGCCACGACGCCGATCGGCCCGACCGGCATCCCCCTCGGCGGGATCGAGCTCGGCCCCGACGGCGTGCTCTACGGCGGCGCCAGCAGCGCCCCGGGCGAAGGCGGCGGGGGAGCCCCGCTGGTCGCCGTCAGCCGCACGACCGGCCTCGCGACGCCGATCGGCAGCGGGACCGGCGCGCCGGCCCTGAGCGGCCTCGCCTTCGCGCCCGCCGGGCCCGCCCCGTCGGTGCTCGAGATCCCCACCGTCTCAGAGGTCGGGCTCGCCCTGCTCACCGCCCTCCTCGGCGGCGCCGCCGTCGCCCTGCTGCGGCGCCGCTGAACCGTTTCTTCGCCGCTTGTGCTCGACCCGCTGGGCGTCGACCTTGCGTCGCCGGTGCCGGCGGGGTGCTTCGTCTCGGCCCTCGCGTCTGGCGGTTGAGCACGCCCTACCGTGGAACAGAGAACCGATCTCGGGAGTCGGTCTCCTGGTGCCTGGCGTTCTCGGAGGAGAGGGTCTGCACTCGAGGAAGGCCTTGGGGGCACATCACAGAGCTAGACTCTCTCGTTCGGACTCAAGGAGAGTCGAGCCAGACCTATGCCTGTTCCTCCTGCCGAGCTGCTAGACCCGTGGAAGGCGAGGATCTTCCGGATCGTGCACCGGGACAACTTCCCGGCGATCCTCCGACAGGGCCTCGTCTGCCCGAACCGCGCCGAAGGTGGTGTGGCGTGGGTGAGCATCGGGAATCCCGACGTCATCGGCAGAAGGCGCTCCAAGACCGTGACGACCGCTCCCGGAGGCGTCCTCGCGGACTACATCCCGTTCTACTTCACTCCTTGGTCGGTCATGCTCTTCAACATCATCACGGGAAGGGGCGTGCCGAAGAGGAATCGCGACGAGATCCTCTTCCTCGTTTCGTCGCTTTCGAGAGTTCAGGAGGTAGGTGGCCAGGCTGTGTTCTCGGACATCCACGCGCTTCGGGAGGGTGCGCGCTTCTACTCGGACCTCGCCGATCTGTCCCGGGTCGACTTCGATCTCCTGAAGACCCGCGACTTCAGGAAAGACCCGGACGACCCAGGCAGATTCGACCGATACCAGGCCGAGGCTCTCGTCCATGAGGCTCTTCCCCTCAGCGGCCTCCTCGGGCTCGCCTGCTACACTGAGGCCACGAAACAGGATGTGGACCGGCTCGTCGCGGAAGCGAGGACGGCGCTGACAGTCGCGGTCCGCCCCGACTGGTACTTCGAATGATCCGATTCGCTCAAGGGAATCTCATCGAGACCGATGCCGAGGCACTGGTCAACACCGTCAATACTGCCGGCGTGATGGGCAAGGGAATCGCTTTGATGTTCAAAGAAGCCTTCCCCGAGAACTTCCGCGCCTACCAACTGGCGGTGCGAAACGGTGGGGTCGTGACCGGCAGAATGTTCGTTACGGAGCGCCCCCGCCTCGGCGACGGCCCCCGGTGGATCGTCAACTTCCCGACCAAGGAGCACTGGCGCGGTCGGTCACGGCTCGAGTGGATCGAGAGCGGGTTGACGGACTTGCGCCGAGTCATCGCCGACCTCAAGGTCCGTTCGATCGCTCTTCCGCCACTCGGCTGCGGCAACGGCGGCCTCGACTGGTCGGAGGTGCGCCCTCGAATCGAGGTTGCGCTGGGGGATCTTCCGGGCGTCGACATCATCGTTCACGAGCCGACCAGCGACTACCAGAACGTCGCGAAACGCAAGGGTCTCGAACAGCTCACTCCGGCGCGTGCGTTGGTGGCCGAGCTGGTGCGCCGGTACTGGGTGCTCGGGTTCCCTTGCTCGGTCCTGGAGATCCAGAAGCTCGCCTGGTTCCTCGGGCGAGAAACCCGGGCCGCTGGTCTCGCCGATCCGCTGAGGCTCGAGTTCAAGGCCAACCTCTACGGGCCCTATGCCGACCGCCTCCGCCACCTCCTCAACGGTTTGGACGGCAGCTACCTTCACTGCGAGGTGCGCCTCGCCGATGCCAGTCCTTTGGACACGATCGCTTTCGACGAGTCGCGCCGGGACCGCGTCGCGCTCTACTTGAATACCGAAGCCGCCTCGTACCGGCTGGCGCTGGAGCGGACCGCGAAGCGGATCGAGGGCTTCGAATCACCATTTGGAATGGAGCTCCTGGCCACGGTGGACTGGCTGCTTCACCGCGAAGGGCGGCGTCCCGAGGTCGGCGACCTGAGAGATGGATTGGCTGCCTGGCCCGGCGGCAAGGCTGCGGGAGCGCGCAAGCTCAGGATCTTCGACGACCGTTCGCTCCGCCTCGCGCTCGAACGACTCCTGGCCACCGAGCCGACGTCTCCCCAGGCGTTTCTGGCCTGAGGCCGCGAGCCACTGGTCGCGGACTTGCGGCACCGGTCCTTGCCGCTTCGGTTCCCGCTGACGAGCGCTGATTGTGATTCCGGAACGGAGGGAGGCAGGTCATCGGACCATCTCTCTCGTAGTTCTGTTGCCGATCGCTCTCAGCCGCCGCGATAGCATCCGGTTCATGCGCGAATCGAAGCTCCTCCTCGCCGCCGCCTTCTTCCTTCTCGCCACCGGGGCCTGCCGGGAGCCTTTGCGGGTGCCGGCGAAGGCTGCGGCGACGCCGGCGCCGGTGCGGCCGGGCACGCTGGAGCCGTGCGATCTCGCGCCGCTTGCCGAGGTGCAGCACGTGCTCGGCGGCCTCGCCGTGCAGCCGGCGCAGGCGGCGATCGACTCGCCGTCTCCCGAGTTCGCGCGCTGCGTCTACGCTTACGGCGAGGCGAACCCGACGCTCGTCGTCTCGCTCGAGCTGCGGCGGCAGGAGTCGCCGGAGCGTGGCGCGGCGCTCTTCGCCGCCAGCCTCGATTTCTTGAGCCGTCTCGCCCGGCGACCGGTCGAGGCGATTCCGGGACTCGGCGAGGGCGCCGTCTGGGCCGGCGGCTCGGTGTCGCAGCTCCACGCCCACGCCGGGCGCTTCCTGATGATCGTCACCGTCGACGCGGGCGAGCCCGACTTTCGTCGTCGCGCAGCGATCGGCATCGCCGGTCGCGCCCTGGCGCGGCTGGCCGGCACGAGCATCCCCCCCGACTACGAGCTCGACTGGAAGTCTCAGCTCGCTCCGGTCGCCCCGCCGCCGCACGCCGAGTAGCCCCGGCATCCGCCGGTCGCGGGTTGGGCTAGCATCGCTCGCAGAGATTCGAGATCGACCCTCTCGATCGACCTCGCCGTCGGGCAGTCTGCGACCGCTCCGTCCATCTGCCCGTTCCACTGACGACCACGCCGCGGGCCGCGACAGCACGTCGTCGCCACCGCCCTGGCGGCGGGAAAGACATCGACCATGTCGAACCGACGGATGCCACTCGCGCTGTCACTGATCACGCTGTTCGCTTTCGTCGGAGGAGCCGGCTCCGCGCGCGCCGCCGCGCCGGACCTCTGGGAGGACCTGCCCTCGGCCGTGAGCACCGCGGCCGGAGAGCGGGAGGCGCAGCCGCGCGCGGCGCGCGTCGTGCGGCTCGATCGCGCCGCGCTCACCGCTCTGCTCGCCGCCGCGCCCGCGGAGATGGACGCCCCGCGCGGCCTCGCCGAGCTCGAGCTGCCGATCCCCGACCCCGACGGCGGGATACTGCGCTTTCGCGTCGTCGACTCGCCGGTGATGGCCCCCGAGCTCGCCGCCCGCTATCCCGAGATCCGCACCTTCCGGTTGATCGGCGCCGGCGGGGACGCCCTCACCGGACGCGCTGACTGGACGCCGCACGGCTTCCACGCCATGGTGCGCACGGCACGCGGGACGTTCTTCGTCGACCCCCTGGAGCGCGGCGACCTCGAGGACTATCGGGTGTATCGCAAGGCCGACCTCGTGCGACCCACGGGCGAAACGTGGACCTGCGGCGTGCGCGGGGACGAGGACGCATCGCCGCTCGTCGCCTCGCCCGCGAGCCCGGAAGCGGCCGGTCCGAACCTGCGCACCTATCGCCTGGCGCTCGCCTCCACCGGCGAGTACTCGGTCGCCGTCTGCGGCGCCGGCCCGACCAAGCCGTGCGTGCTCGCCGAGATGGTCACCGCGATGAACCGCGTCAATCAGGTCTACGAGGACGAGGTCGCCATCCGCATGATCCTCGTTGCCAACAACGACCTGGTGATCTACCTCGACGGCACCAGCGACCCCTACACCAACAACAACGGCTCGACGATGCTGGTGCAGAACGCGAACAACCTCAACACCGTCCTCGGCAACGCCAACTTCGACATCGGCCATGTCTTCTCCACCGGCGGCGGCGGCATCGCCACGCTGCGCGGCCCGTGCGGCAGCAACAAGGCACGCGGCGTGACCGGACTGCCCAGCCCGCTCGGGGACCCGTTCTACATCGACTACGTCGCCCACGAGATGGGTCACCAGTGGGGCGGCAACCACACCTTCAACGGCAACACCAGCAACTGCGGCGGCGGCAACCGCAACGCGACGACCGCCTACGAGCCGGGGAGCGGGTCGACGATCATGGCCTACGCCGGCATCTGCGGCGCCTCGAGCGACCTGCAGCCGCACAGCGACGCCTACTTCCACGCCGTGAGCCTCGACGAGATCGTCTCGTTCAGCCGCACCAGCAGCGGCAACACCTGCGCCGTGCCGATCACCGCCGTCAACGAGCTGCCGACGGCCAACGCCGGGGCCGACTACACGATCCCCTATGGAACTCCGTTCGCTCTCACCGGCAGCGGCACCGACACCAACGGCGATCCGCTCACCTACGACTGGGAGGAGTGGGATCTCGGCGCCGCCGGCGTGCCGGCGAGCCCGGTGGGCGACGCGCCGATCCTCCGTTCGTTCGAGCCGACGAGCAGCCCGACGCGGATCTTCCCCAAGGTCTCGGACCTGGTGAACAACACCTCGACGATCGGCGAGCTCCTGCCGTTCTCCGGACGGCCGCAGCTCGACTTCCGCCTCACCGTGCGCGACAACGCCAACCCCGCCGGTGCCTTCGCCAGCGACTTCATGGCGATCACCATCGCCGCCTCCGGGCCCTTCCTCGTCACCGACCCGAACACGGCGATCACCTGGAGCGGCGTCGGCCCCCACAACGTGGGCTGGAACGTCGCCGGCACGGACACCGCTCCGGTGAACTGCAGCGCGGTCGACATCCTGCTCTCGACCGACGGCGGGCTCACCTTCCCGTGGACCTTGGCGACCGCGACGCCGAACGACGGCAACGCGACCGTGAACGTCACCGTCCCCGACACGACGACCGCCCGGATCAAGGTCGCCTGCAACGGCAACATCTTCTTCGACCTCTCCAACGCGAACTTCACCATCGTCGACGCGGTGCTCTTCTCCGACGGCTTCGAGAGCGGAACGCTGGCGGGGTGGGTGCTGTAGGAGCCCGGCCCGACGACCTCGAGATCGTCCGCTCGCTTCCCCGCGCCGCTGCTCATCCTGTTTCCCTTGGTCCTGTCCGCCGCCTCTGGCGCGGCGGGCAGCGGCGGAGGAGGTCGCCGAGGCGCTCGACGTGCTCCGCCGCTGGCAGGCAGCGGAGGGGAATGACGGCTCGACCGCTCCGACCGCGCCGCGCGCGC
Source organism: Holophagales bacterium (assembly GCA_016699405.1). Classification (NCBI taxonomy): domain Bacteria; kingdom Pseudomonadati; phylum Acidobacteriota; class Holophagae; order Holophagales; species Holophagales bacterium. The sequence continues at coordinate 720,740 of CP064972.1, forward strand.
CGGCCAGCACGACGATCGCCGGCTCCGTCTCGGTCCGCGGTGCGGCCACCGACGCGGTGCTCGACGCACTCCGCATCGACGCGACGACGGCGACCTCGGCGCTCTGCTACGCCAGCGGTCTCGACGCACGCGGCGGCGCGAAGGCCTCCGGCGTCGATCTCGTCGTCGGCGGCAGACCGACACCCACCTCCGCCTGTGGCATCTTGTCCGACGGCTTCGACGGCGGCGACCTTTCGCCGAGGTCGGCGAGACGTCCCTGACCGGACCCGCTTCGGGGACGGATCGCCCGAGCTCCGCCCGTCCCCGACTCTCTTCGCGTCCCGGATCCGGCTGACGCGCCCACCGGGCGAGCGCCGAGCGGTCGCCCTATCGCTGGCCCGGAGGCTCGGTGCCGCCCGGGCGCCGCGCCAGCTCGCGCCGCATCCAGGCTCGGGCGAAGCGCCAATCGCGCTCGACGGTCGCCACCGAAAGCTCGAGCACGTGGGCGATCTCCTCGTTGGTGAGGCCGCCGAAGAAGCGCAGTTGGACGATCTCGGCCTGGCGCGCGTCGAGCGCCGCCAATTGCTCGAGCACCTGGTGCACCGCCAGCGCTTCGACATCGGGGCCGGCGCCGAAATCCCCGGCGACGCCGGTCAGGCTGACCTTGGCCGACGGCGGCGGGCGGCGCTGGGCCGAACGCTGCCGCGCGTAGTCGGTGAGCACGCGGTGCATCATGCGCGCCGCGATGGCGAAGAAGTGGGCGCGATTCTGCCAGGTGATCGCCTGCTGCGGCAGCAGGCGCACGAACGCCTCGTGGGCGAGCGCGGTCGCCTCGAGGGTGTGGTCCTGGCGCTCGCGCCCCATGGCGCGCCGCGCCAGGCGCCGCAGCTCGGCGTAGATCAGCGGCGCCAGTTGCTCGAGCGCGGCGGCATCGCCGGCGCTCCACTCCTGGAGCAGGCCGGTGACCTCGCCGGAGTCGGCTCCCGGAGGAGCGCTGTCGGTCGTCACGGGCCGGAAATCCTAGCAGCGCACCGCGCGGACCCCCGAACCCGACCGGACGACATGAGGGGTTCCGCCCGGTTCCTGCGCGTTTCCTGGTCAGGGAGGGGTTCGCGGACCGGTGGATGGGTCGCCCGGCACGACGGACCTCGCAAGGGGAGCCGTCATGTCGTTCTCGCGTGCCATCCGTCGTTCCGCCGTCCAGGCCCTGACCGGCCTTGTCGCCGCCTTCGCTCTCTCGCCGCCGGCGGGAGCCGCTCCGGCGACGTCCGCGCGGCATCTCGAGCTGCCGCTCGCCTTCGAGCGGAACCTGGGGCAGAGCGCGCCCGAGGTCGACTTCCTGGCCCGTGGGCCGGGCTACACCCTCTTTCTCGCCGGGGGTGAAGCGGTCTTCGCCTTCCAGGGCGCCGGCGATCGCGGCACCTGCGCGTTGACCATGCGCTTCGAAGGTGCACAGCCGTTCGCCCCGGCTTTCGGCGAGCAGTTGCTCGCCGGCAAGAGTCGCTACATCCACCTCGACGGCTCGCCGCGCACCAGTGGCGAGGCCGACCACTTCGGGCGTGTGCGCTACACCGACCTGCTCGACGGCGTCGACCTGCTCTTCTACGGCCGCGAAGGTCAGCTCGAATACGACCTCGAGCTCGCACCTGGCCAGAGCGCCACGCCACCGGTGCTCGAGCTCGACGGGGCGAGCGACCTCTCGGTCGGCAGCGCGGGCGAGCTGCGCATCGGCGTCTGCGGCACCGAGGTGGTCTTCCAGCCGCCGGTGGCGTTCCAGGAAGCGGCGGCGGGGCGGCGAACGGTGACCGCCGACTATCGAATGCTGCCGGGCGGGCGCGCCACGTTCGTCCTCGGCGACCACGACCCGGCTCTGCCGCTGGTCATCGACCCGGTCTTCTCCTACTCGACCTGCCTGGCCGGCACCGCCGACGACGCCGCCTACGACCTGGCCGTCGACGCGACCGGCGCGATCTACGTCGTCGGCACGACGACCTCGGCCGACTTTCCGACGCGCAACCCGATCCACGGGTACGGCGGCGGGGAGGAGGTCTTCGTTTCGAAGCTCAACGCCGACGGGAGCGATCTCGTCTACTCCACCTACGCCGGCAACAACGCCGACCATCAGTCTGCTTCCGGGGTGGCAGTGAGCTCCGCGGGCGAGGCGTTCGTCACCGGCTCGACCTGCCCGGCGGACTACTCGCCCTGTCAGGCCTACCTCATGAAGCTCAGTGCCACCGGCGGATTCGCCTTCTCCAGCATCTTCGGTGGCAGCTACCACGACCGGGGCGCCGAAGTGGCGATCGACACCAGCGGCAACGCGGTCGTGGTCGGCACGACCGGGTCCAGCGACTTCCCGGTGCTCAATGCGGTGCAGCCCACCATCGGTGGCATGAACGACGCGTTCGTGCGCCGCTACTCGTCGACCGGCACCCTCCTCTCTTCCACCTACCTCGGTGGACCGCGCGACCAGCAGGCCTACGCCGTGGCGCTCGGGCCGAACAACGCGATCTACGTCGGTGGGCGCTCGGACGACAACGACTGGGCCGGGGATGCCTTCGTCACGAAGCTCAACGCCGCCGCCTCGAGCGTCGTCTACAGCCGGACGTTCGGCGGCAGCGGCGCCGACTACGGATTCGATCTCGCCGTCGACGCCGGCAGCCGCGCCTACCTCGTCGGCACCTCCCAATCCGGGGACTTTCCAGTCACCGGCAATGCCATCTTCCCGACCTGGGGAGGGTACTGGGACGGGTTTCTCACCATCCTCGACTCGGCCGGCTCGGCGTCGTTCGTCGCTTCGACTTACCTGGGAGCCGACTACCTGATCGACGCCGAAGGCGTGGCCCTGGGACCGCAGGGAGAGGTCTACATCACGGGCACGGATGGCGGCGGGTCGGCGGACGTCTTTCTCCTGAAGATCGCCAACACCTTCACCTCGATCATCTATTCGGTCCATCTTGGCAACACCGGCTACGAGGACTCGGGCCAGGCGGTCCGTGTCGATTCCACGGGCGCGGCCTACGTCGTCGGCCGCAGCCTCTCCGGCGAGTTCTTCCCCTCGACGCCGGGCGCCTTCCAGGCCTGCATCACCGGTGGCAGCAATGGCTTCGCCGCCAAGGTGGTCGACGGCACGCCGGCACTCTCGGTGGGCAACGTCTCGGTGACCGAGGGGAACGCGGGAACGACCGTCGCAAGCTTCCCGGTCACGCTGAGCGCCGCCCCGCTCGGAGACGTCACCTACTCCTGGGCCACCGCCAACGGCACCGCGACCACGCCGGCGGACTACGAGGCCAGCAGCGGCACCGGCGCCTGGATCGGAGCCGGACAGACCAGCGGCACGATCGAGGTCAACGTCGTCGGCGACACCCTCGACGAGGCCAACGAGACCTTCCTGCTCAACGTCTCGAGCGTCGTCGGCGCCACCGTGGCCGACAGCCAGGGGCAGGCCACGATCCTCGACGACGATGCGGCCCCGACGCTCTCCGTCTCGAACTGCACGGTGACCGAAGGCAATGCCGGGACCGTCAACTGCGCCTTCTCCGTGAGCCTGTCGGCCAGTTCTGCCCAGACGATCACGGTCTCTCGCGCCACGGCCAACGGCACGGCCGTCGCCCCCGGCGACTACACCGCGCTCGCCGCGGCGACGCTCACCTTCAACCCCGGCGAGACCGCGAAGGTCGTCAACGTCGCCGTCGTCGGCGACACGCTGGACGAAGCCAACGAGACCTTCTCGCTCAACCTCTCGTCGCCCGTCAACGCCACGATCGCCGACGGAACGGGCATCGGGACGATCACCGACGACGACGCGACGCCGACCCTCTCCGTCTCCGACTGCACCGTCACCGAGGGCAACTCCGGCACGGTCAACTGTGCCTTCACCGTCTCGCTCTCGGCGGCTTCCGGACAGAGCGTCACCGTCTCGCGAACGACCGCCAACGGCACGGCGACCGCCCCCGGCGACTACACGGCCCTCGCCGCGGCGACGATCACTTTCAATCCCGGCGAGACCTCGAAGGTGGTCAACGTCGCCGTCGCCGGCGACACGCTCGACGAGCCGAACGAGACCTTCACGCTGAACCTCTCGTCGCCCGTCAACGCCACGATCGCCGACGGAACGGGCATCGGGACGATCACCGACGACGACGCGACGCCGACCCTCTCCGTCTCCGACTGCACCGTCACCGAGGGCAACTCCGGCACGGTCAACTGTGCCTTCACCGTCTCGCTCTCGGCGGCTTCGGGACAGACGGTGACCGTCTCGCGTGCCACCGCCAACGGCACCGCC